>NZ_LXJP01000001.1:0-438645 GCF_001728855.1 Pseudomonas sp. AP19
TCAGTTGCTCTACCAACTGAGCTATACCGGCGTGTTAGGGCGACGATTATAGCGATTGATAAGCTTCTGTAAACCCCTGAATTCTGACTATTTTTGCAGAAGTGAAGGTTTTTTTGCGATCACCGCTTTTTCGTCGCTTCAGGGCGTGCAAATCAGCTCAATTTTCGTCGCCGCAATCGTCGGTGAATTTCATCGGCTTCTGCACCTGCACTGGGGCCTTTGAGTCCAGATACGTCAGCCGCGCCTTCACCGCGCAGCAGCCCATGCGGGCGGCGCTATTGGTGTTGGGCGGTCAGGCTCCAGGAGAGCAGGCTGGCGGCGATGAAGGGTTGCCAGTGGTTTGTGGTGTGCCGCTCATCTGAAAGCGTTTCGTTACAAACACCCAGTACTGACAGCATCAGTTTGCTATCACACAATGCGCCCCACAATGAATCAGCGGTTTAACGCAGGGGTCAGTCAGTGGGGCGTGCAGATCACAGTCCAATACCAGGCACTGCGCTGGCTGAGTCTTTGCAGCGGTTGTTCGAACAATTGAACCAGGGCGCTGCGCAGGCTGTGTATCCGCCCGAGGTGGCTGAAGAGCGGCATGGCGAGGTGTATTCGGATGCTTCGGCGCCGAAGGTTGTGGTGGTGGTTTCTGCCACGGGCGGTGTGGGGCGCAGCACGTTGGCGGCGGCGCTTGCCAGTGGTTTGCAGCGTCAGGGGCATCCGGCGTTGGCGTTGGACCTGGATCCGCAAAACGCCTTGCGTTATCACTTGTGCCCAGGGTTTGATTTGCCGGGCCTTGGGGCTGTCAGCCTGCTCAACCAGACCTGGGCGGCTTTGCCCAAGCGGGGGTTTGCCGGGTGCCGTATGGTCGCTTTTGGCGAGGCTGACCCGGTGCAGCAACAAAGCCTGAAGCGCTGGCTGGGGCAGGACCTGGGGTTTCTGCGCAAGCGTTTGGCCGGGCTCGGGCTGAATGGGCAGGACACGGTGGTGATTGATGTCCCTGCGGGTAATACGGTGTACCTCAGCCAAGCGCTGTCGGTGGCGGATGCGGTGCTGGTGGTGGTGCAGCCGGACGCCGCTTCGTTCCACCGCTTGGCGAACATGGACGACGTGCTCGCGCCGTACCTCGCAGGCGAATCGCCACCCCAACGGTTTTACGTGATCAACCAAGTGGACGTTGGCCACGCGTTCAGCCAGGACATGGCCGGCGTGTTCAGGCTGCGCCTGGGCGATGCGGTGCTGGGCGCGGTGCGCCGCGATCGCGCATTCAGCGAGGCCCACGCCTACGGGCGCGACCCGCTCGACCCGTTGCTGAACACTGTCGGTTGCCAGGATATAAATGCGTTATGCCGTGCCTTAAAAGGGCGCATGCACCCAAGCCATTAATTTGACTATTTACCGCTCGTCTAGAAGTTGGTCAGTAAAAACATCAAAATAATGACACTCTTGTACGCCTGTCACAGAATGCCTCACTAAGACGCCAATAATAAGACCTGCGGTAAGTGCCTGCTTGCCGACCTTCACGTCTTGCAGCCGCGTCGTGAGGAGCTGGTTATGAGCCTTAGCGAAGAACTGCTGATGTTGTTCGGCAAGAACGTTACCCATGATGCCCAAGGCATTAATGCGCGCCTGCACTTTTTTGGCAGCGTGCCTGCAAATGAACCCAACCCTGCCCAAGCCCACTTGACTGATATCGCGGCGCTGCGCCCCAAAGTGGTGGCGTTGGTGTCGATGAATGGCGGCGTTGGTCGTAGCACCCTGGCCACGGCCTTGAGCAGTGGTTTACAGCGCCACGGCGAGTCGGTGGTGGCGCTGGATCTGGACCCGCAAAACGCCTTGCATCACCACTTCGGCGTCAGTGCCACATTGCCCGGCATCGGCCGCACCAGCCTGGAACATGGCAAATGGAGCCCGTTGCAGCAGGTTGGCTTTGCCGGTTGCCAGGTGATTACCTTTGGCGATGTCGACATGGAGCAGCAGGAAACCCTCGAGCGTTGGCTCAAGCACGAGCCCGGCTGGCTGGCGCAGCGGCTCACTTCGCTGGGCCTGAGCGAGCGGCAAACGGTGATTATCGATACGCCGGCCGGCAATAACGTCTACTTCCATCAAGCGCTGAACGTTGCCGATGTGGTGTTGGTGATTGCGCAGGCCGACGCCGCCTGCCTCGGTACGCTCGACCATTTCGATGTCCTGCTCGCGCCGCACCTTGCGGGTGAGCGCCCGCCCGTTGTGCATGTGGTGGTCAACCAGGTGGACGAGAGCAGTGCATTCAGCCTGGACATGCTTGAAGCCTTCAAGCACCGGTTGGGCAAAGCGCCGCTGGAGATTCATCGCGACGTGGCCATCAATGAAGCCTTGGCCTTTGCAACTGACCCGTTGGATACCGTGGCAAAAAGGTTGTTCACTGACGATCTGAATGAGCTTTGCCGGTTGTTGAAGGCCCCGAAAAAAACCGCCTAAAGCGCGGTTTATTCGCGTGGCGCCAAATGCTTATGCACAATCGGTTGGTTGTTGTAGCCAGGAAACCGCGATTTTGTGGCACCGTTCTCAATACGCTGCAACTGCCTGTTTTGTGTGCGTTTTATTTTGTGAACAAAAAATGACCAGGGTGGCTTTTGCTCTGTAGCGCTGATAGCTACAGCCTCTGGCAAGAATGTATCAACAGAGTTATCCACAGGGCACGTGTAGGAAAATTGCCCCCTAATCGCGCTCAGCCAGCACCATCAAATTGCGCGGGGTCAGAGTGGGTTCGCAGAAGCTGCCTATCTCGACGTTGTAGCCTTGGTCCGCCAGGAAAAGTGCCCGGTCCAGCACCAGCCACATTTCCAAAGGGCGCCGAAACAGCGCTCGTACCAACTCCAGGTTTCGCACGTGCGCCAAGCGGCGCCAGCCGTGCGCCTCAAGCGCCGCCCAAGCCTGTTCGCCTGTGGAAAACCCCTTGAGGCCCGCCAGCTCCCGGCAATAGTCGGCAAACGGTTTATCCAGCCAGTGGGCGGGCAGGGAGGGCGTGGGCAGGTATTCGTCACGCCCGCGTAACTGCCTCTGCAACAGATCAAAGCCCAGGCGCCGGGCCATGGAGGTGTCGCGTTGCTGGCGTACACGGTTGCCGGCGGTGACGGTTTCGCTCAGCGGCAGCCCCAGGTCATCAACCGACAGTTGCAGCCGCGACGCACGCCCAACCCTCGATAACGCTTGATAATGGTCAGCGCTGATGCGGTTGTAACAGCACGGCGCCAGCGCCAGTTGCTTGCAGCCTGCTGCACTGGCCAGTTGCAACAGGCGCACGTGCAGGTCGCCGCAGGCATGCAGGGCGACGGGCGTGTGGTCGGCGCGGATCGACACGTCCGCCATCACGTCTTGCAGGCGATGGGCCGCGGGCAGGCCGTGATGGTCGCTCAAGGCCTGGCCCGAGGCGATCAGGGCCGGGTCGTATTCGAGGCAGGTCAGCTGTTGGCCGGGTTGCAGCAGGCGGCGGCCGAGGTGGCCTTTGCCAGCGCACCAGTCCAGCCAGTGGGTGGGTGTTTCGGCGAAATTAAGCGCAGTACCGAAGGCTTCGATTTGCTGCCACTTGCGGCCCGGTACGTCGACATTCAGGCGATGGCGCGCGGGTGCAAGCGCGTGTGCCGGTAACCGGTCCACAGCACTGAGCTGCAATGCCTGCGCGGCCAACGGTGCAAACGGTGCGGGTGCCGGCAGGTCGTAGGGGTGGTTGTGACAGCGTTCGGCATCGGCCAACGAGCGCTGGCGCAGCCACTGGGCCAACTCGGGATGTTGGGTTTCCCAGGGCAGTTGCAGGTGCGTAAAGGGCCGTGGTCGCCACAGCCCTTGGTGCTCGATTAGAAACGCATCCAGCGCTTCGAAGCGTGCTTCAACGTCCCTGGCAAGCATCGACGCGCAGCCAGCGTTCGAGCAGTTTGAAGCCGCGCACCAGGATGTAGGCCATCAGCAGATAAAACAGCCCGGCGGCGAAGAAGATCTCCACCGGCAGGTAGGTGCGCGCAATGATGGTCCGCGCCATGCCGGTCAGTTCCAGCAAGGTCACGGTACTGGCCAGGGCACTGGCCTTGAGCATCAGGATCACTTCATTGCTGTACGCCGGCAGGCCGATGCGCGAGGCGCGCGGCAGGATGATGTAGAACAGCGTCTTCGGCCTGGACATGCCCAAGGCCCGCGCCGCTTCGATTTCACCCGGCGGAATGGCCTGGATCGCGCCGCGCAGAATCTCGGCGATGTAGGCGGCGGTGTGCAGGGTCATGGTGGCGGTGGCGCACCAGAACGGATCGCGCAGGTAGGGCCACATAAAGCTCTCACGCACGGCATCGAACTGCGCCAGGCCGTAGTAGACCAGGAACAGCTGCACCAGCAGCGGCGTGCCACGGAAGAAGAAAATATACGCGTAGGGCAGGGCGCTCACGTACCAGCGGCGCGAGGAGCGCGCGATACCGAGCGGGATCGCCAGCAGCAGGCCGGCGATGACGGCAATGGCCACCAGCTCCAGGGTCAGGGTCGCACCCTGGGCCAGTTTGGGCAGCCACTTGATGATCACCGCCCAGTTCAGGCCCAGGTCGAAGTGCGACAGCCAGCTGTAGTCACCGCTCATTGGGTGCTCCTTGCAAAGCCGCGGGCGGCACGTTTTTCCAGGAAGTGCATGCCGGTCATGGCCAGCACGGTCAGGCCCAGGTACATGAACGCCGCGACCATAAAGAAGGTGAACGGCTGCTTGGTCACGGTCACGCCGATCTGCGCATGGCGCATGATTTCTTCGAGGCCGATCACCGACACCAGCGCGGTGTCTTTCATCAAAATCATAAACAGGTTGCCCAGCCCCGGCAGGGCGATACGCCACATCTGCGGCATGATTAACCGGGTGAAGATCCGAAACTTCGACAAGCCCAACGCCACACCGGCTTCGCGGTGGCCTTTGGGAATGGCGAGGATCGCGCCACGAAACACTTCGGTGGCGTAGGCGCCAAAGCACAGCCCCAGGGCGATAACCCCGGCGGCGAAGGCACTGAGCGAAAGGTCGGGGTTACCGAAGAACTCGCCGAGGGCACGCATCAGGTTGACGGTGCCGAAGTAAATCAGCAGCGCCCACAGCAGCTCGGGAATGCCACGAACGATAGTCGAGTAAGCACCGCCCAGCCATTGCAACGGCTTGTAGGGGGATGTCTTGGCCAAGGCGCCGGCAAGGCCCAGCACCAGCCCCAGGCACAAGGCCGTGAGCGCCAGTTTGACGGTCATCAGCGCGCCGGCGGCGAGGGCCGGGCCGAATCCGTAGAGATCGAAATTCATGGTGTTTTCATATCGCGGCAGGCATTGCTAAAAGCCGGCGCGCTCAAGCGAGCGCGTCGGTCAGGCCGTTCAGATCATTCGATGCTGAACGGGAAGTACTTGTCGTTGATTTTCTTGTAGGTGCCGTCTGCCTTGATCTCTGCCAGGGCTTTGTTCAGGCGCTCGCGCAGTGGGTCGCCTTTACGTACGGCGATACCGATCTTGTCGCTTTCTACAACCGGGTCGCCTTTGAATTCATAGGCAGAACCGTCTTTGCTCTTGAGCCATTCGTACTGCACGTACTTGTCGGCGAGGATACCGTCGAGGCGGCCGGACGTCAGGTCGAGGTAGGCGTTTTCCTGGGTGTCGTAGAGCTTGGCCTCGGTGTCCGGCAGCTTGTCTTCCAGGTAAGTACCGGCCAACGTCGCGCGCTGGGCGCCGATGATCTTGCCCTTCAGGTAAGCCGCGTCGGGCTTGAAGTCCGCAGTGGCTTTAGGCGCGATGAATTGCAGCTTGTTGGAGTAGTACGGGTCGGTAAAGTCGACAGCCTGCTTGCGCTCATCGGTGATCGACAGCGAGGACACCAGGAAGTCGAACTTCTTGGCGTTCAGGGCCGGGATGATGCCGTCCCAGTCGGACACATACACTTCGCATTTCTCGACTTTCATCTTGGCGCACAGGGCGTCGCCGATGTCTTTGTCGAAGCCGACAACGTTGCCGCTGGCGTCTTTATTGTTGAAGGGCGGGTAGGCCGCCTCGATCCCCATTTTCAAGGTTTCTGCCATGGCCGTCGCGCTGAACGCCATCGAAACGGCCGCGGCCAGAAGGAATTTTTTATAGTTCTGCATGCATGTTGCTCCGTTAGCGGTTGCTGGACATGAATTGTTTGCAGCGCGCCGAAAGCGGGTTTTCAAACACCTGCTGTGGCGATCCTTGCTCTTCGACCAGGCCCTGGTGCAGGAACACCACTTCACTGGAAACCTGCCGGGCGAAGCCCATTTCATGGGTGACCAGCAGCATGGTGCGGCCCTCTTCGGCCAGCGCGCGGATCACATTAAGTACTTCCTGGACCATTTCCGGGTCAAGCGCCGATGTCGGCTCGTCGAACAGGATGACCTTGGGCTGCATCGCCAGGGTGCGCGCAATCGCCGCGCGTTGTTGCTGGCCACCGGACAGTTGCGCCGGGTAGGCGTGGCGTTTATCGCTGATGCCGACCTTGGCCAGCAGGGCTTCGGCCACTTCTATCGCTTCGGCCTTGCTCTGGCCGAGCACACGGCGGGGCGCCTCGATGATGTTGTCGAGGATGCTCATGTGCGGCCACAGGTTAAAGTTTTGAAACACAAAACCGATTTCGCTGCGCAGGCGGTTGATCTGTTTGCCGTCGGCGGCCATCAGCTCGCCGTTCTTTGCAGCCTTGAGCTTGAGCTCCTCACCGGCGACCAGGATCTGACCCTGGTGCGGGTTTTCCAGCAGGTTGATGCAGCGCAGGAATGTGGACTTGCCGGAACCGGAGGAACCCAGGATCGAGATCACGTCGCCGTCGCGAGCGGTCAGCGAGATACCTTTAAGTACCTCCAGCTCACCATAGCGTTTGTGCAAGTTGCGGATTTCAAGCGCGGGCGCGGCCTGGGCCATGTGCGGTCCTCATTGTGTTCAGTGCGTTCTTGCTGTTGGGCTGCCTTCCTGGCGAGGCGCCAAGCTAGCATAGCGTTCAGATGGCAGCCAACAGCGCTACGGACGGTTAACGGGTGGTGTGCGGCAGGGTGTCGCATCGGCACAGCAGTGTGTCGCGCCATCAACAACCTAACAGACGTTTGAACCCGATAAATCCACAGGCTTCGCGTAAAAAAGGGCGCGATGGTGCCAGCTTTGGCCGGGTGTTGGAAGGGTTAACCGGGCAAACGGTCCATATCGGCCCTGTATTGGAGCGTCACGTACTTTTCGTGTGTGTTTTTGGTGCGCGCAGGTGTCTTGAAAGTGAGTCGCACGGTAACGCTATAGCGGAATGCCATTGTTCTCAATGACTTGCGATGACTGATCAATTGTCCTACAGCCCGCGTCAATCGCGACCTTGTAACATTTTGGCGCAAATCTTGCGTAAAAAATAAAGAACGCCCCGTTGGTTTCTTTTCACGAGAAGGATCGCAGGTCGGGCGGACCGTTTTCGCAATTCCTCGCAAAGGTGTGTCAATGAGTAGTACGCAAAGCTCCAATGACCTCGAACAGGGGCTCAAACCGCGTCACGTCACCATGCTGTCGATTGCCGGCGTTATTGGTGCCGGTTTGTTTGTCGGCTCCGGCCACGCGATTGCTGCCGCCGGCCCTGCAGTGCTGCTGGCTTATGCGGCTGCCGGTACACTGGTGGTGTTGGTGATGCGCATGCTCGCCGAAATGGCGGTGGCTTCGCCGGACACCGGTTCATTCTCCACCTACGCTGACCGCGCGATCGGTCACTGGGCCGGTTTCACCATCGGCTGGTTGTACTGGTGGTTCTGGGTGTTGGTGATTCCGTTGGAAGCCAACGCGGCGGCGACCATCCTTCATGCCTGGTTCCCGAATGTGGCGATCTGGGCGTTTACCTTGATCATCACCTTGCTGCTGACAGCGACCAACCTGTTCAGCGTGAAAAACTATGGTGAGTTCGAGTTCTGGTTTGCACTGATCAAAGTCGTGGCAATCGTGGGCTTTGTGATTCTTGGTCTGGCTGCCATTTTCGGCTTCCTGCCGACCAGCCAGGTCAGCGGCGTTTCACACCTGTTTGATACGCAGGGCTTCATGCCCAACGGCATGGGCGCGGTGTTGGCAGCAATCCTGACCACCATGTTCTCCTTCATGGGCACCGAGATCGTCACCATCGCCGCAGCGGAATCGAAGAACCCGGGCCAGCAAATCACCAAGGCCACCAACTCGGTGATCTGGCGGATTGGTTTGTTTTACCTGCTGTCGATCTTCATCGTTGTGTCCCTGGTGCCATGGAACGACCCGACCCTGGCGGCCGTAGGTTCCTACCAGACCGTGCTGGAACGCATGGGCATTCCGAACGCCAAGTTGATCGTCGACCTGGTGGTGTTGGTTGCCGTGACCAGTTGCCTCAACTCGGCGCTGTACACCGCTTCGCGCATGTTGTTCTCCCTGGGCCGTCGCGGTGACGCACCGGCTGTGGCCAAGCGCACCAATAAGAGCGGCACGCCTTACTGGGCGGTGATGTTGTCGACTGGCGCGGCGTTCCTGGCGGTATTCGCCAACTACGTGGCCCCGGCGGCAGTGTTCGAATTCCTGCTGGCCAGTTCCGGCGCCATTGCGTTGCTGGTGTACCTGGTCATTGCGGTGTCGCAACTGCGCATGCGCCAGAAGCGCACGGCAGCGGGCGAGAAGATTGTCTTCAAGATGTGGCTGTTCCCTGGCCTGACCTACGCGGTGATGGTGTTCATCGTGGGTACGCTGACAATCATGCTGTTCCAGGAAGCGCACCGGGTCGAGATCATTGCGACCGGGATCCTGAGCTTGCTGGTGGTGTTGGCGGGGTTGTATGTGTCGAGCCGTCGCAAGGCGCAAAGGGCCGGTGCTGCAGTGCTCAATTGATGTGACGCGTGCTGCTTCTGCAGCACGCCATTCACCCTGTGGGAGCGGGCTTGCCCGCTCCCACTTTTGGTTTTGTATCAGTCTTGTGCGCCAATCAGCGCTTGGGACGCGGCAACATAATCGGCCTGGAATTGCGGCGACTCGACCCACGCCAGCGCCGCGGCTTCATCCTCGGTATCCGTCGCCCATTGCCGATACTCGATCAGCGCCGCCAGGATAAAGTCGGTCGCCTCTTCCTCACCTTCCTGCTCCAGCACCACCGCCAGCAACGGGTGCGCCAGGAACACCGCACACAGTGCCTGCTGGCTGGTCTCGCCTGCGGTGCGCATTTCGACAAACAACTCGGTTAAATCCACGGACTCAAGGTCAATGCGGCTGTCGTCGCCTGCGAACGCATCCGGCTTGGTCGCAACGGCGCGCTGGGTACGGTTTTGCTTGGCCTTGGCCTTGGCCTTGGCCCGGTGGGCACGTTTTTGCTGCTTGTTCGGCGAGGCCATGGGCTCAACGTCCTTGGGGTCTGGATCTGGGTGGCGTATTGAAGCGCAGGTTGGGGCAAATCCCAAGGGTTTCTAGACGCGCTGGCCGGGTGTGCCTTGCGCCAGTGCGCCGTGTTGCAGCCACTTCAGCGCAATTGGCCACAGCCGGTCCTGATAATCGCTGCGGAAGAAGGCGAAATGCCCGACGGCGGTTTCGCCAATGTCTTGCGGAGCAATCCGCAGATGAGTGCGCTCGCTGCTATCGAAATAGCTCAGCAACCGCTCGATGGCCGCTACCGTGCCAAAGGGGTCATCGGTGATGCTGATGGCCAGCAGTTGCGCGTTCACGCGGCTGAAGGGCAACTCACCCAAGGTGCGCCCGCTGGGTCGCGTCTCGTACCTGGGCGTGGGCATGCCCCAGTCGCGCACCACACCGGCCGGCGTATCTTCCAGCCAGCCCAGGCGTTTGCCGGGGAAATACCCGCACAGCGCCGTCACCAACGGCATCAGCACATGCCATTTGCCGACCATGCGCCAACGTCCGTTCGCTGCGTAATCGCGCCAATACGCAAACTGCGCGCCGACCGTCACGATTCGCCGAATCACCGCGCCAGAGGCGCCCAACCCCGCCGCGCAGCCACCAAAACTGTGGCCGACCACATCAATCGGCTGCCCGGCAAACTCCCGTTTTGCGCGCTGCAACATCGCTTCGAAATCCAGCACGCCCCAATCCGACCACGACGCCTTGAACCCGCGCAACGAGCCCTGGCGGGATTCGCCGATGCCACGGTAGTCGTAAGTGATGACGTCGAAGCCGTTGGCGAACAGGTAGTCGGCGAAGCGTGAATAGTGGCGGCAACGTACCGAGGTGGCGGCGTTGATGATGACGACCGGGCGTGTCAGGTCGGTTCTGATATGGCGCCAGGTGAAGCCGCTGACAGGGTAGCCATCGGCAGCCGGCTCGCGAAAAGCTTCTGGGGCAGGTCGGGTGGGCAGGTTCATGGGTCGGCTCGATCCTTACGCTTTGGGCCTGGGAGCCGCGCGCTTTTATAAGCATCCGAAACTAACAAATTTAGCCCGCCATGCGCGCAGGAAATTTTCGAGGCTCGACCTGAGCGCCCGCGGTGCTTAGGCTGGCGGTCTATTGAGCAGCCAGAGTCAGCCCATGACCCGCGACACCCTTGAGCACAACCAGATCCCTGTGTACTTTGCCGCCGTCTTGCTGGCGGCGGCATTCGGTGTGCTTGCGCCTTCGTCGGCCCAGGGCCTTGGCGTGCTGGTCACGCCCGCCATCGCCGTGCTGATGTACGCCATGTTCCTGCAAATTCCATTTCTGGATCTGCGCCAGGGCCTGGGCAACAAGCGTTTCATCTCGGCTTTGCTGTTGGCCAATTTCATCCTGGTGCCGTTGCTGGTGTGGGCGTTGACCCGTGGTCTGGTAGAGCGCCCGGCCTTGCTGGTGGGCGCCTTACTGGTGTTGCTGACGCCATGTATCGACTACGTGGTGGTGTTTACCCATATCGGCAAAGGCGACTCGCGGGGGATGTTGGCGGCGACGCCCGTGCTGTTGTTGCTGCAGTTAGCGTTGTTGCCGGTGTACCTGAGTTTCATGCTGGGCGCGCAGTCCGCCGTGGTGGTAGCGGCCGGGCCGTTTGTCGAGGCGTTCCTGTGGTTGATCGTGCTGCCGATGGTCCTGGCGGTGCTGACGACTTCTCTGGCACGGCGCTCAAGGGTCATCAACCTGTGGAACAGTGCCTGGGCCTGGTTGCCGGTGCCGGCGATGGCGCTGGTGCTGTTTGTGGTCATCGGCTCGCAGATCACCTCGGTGGTGCGGGATATCGCGTCGTTGTTGCCGGTGATTCCGGTCTACGTCGGCTTCCTGTTACTGGCGCCATTGATGGGCGCGTTGGCTGCACGGCTGTTCGCCTTGCCGGCCGTCACTGCGCGGGCGGTCACGTTCAGTGCGTCGACCCGCAACTCTCTGGTGGTATTGCCGCTGGCGCTGGCCTTGCCCGAAGACGTGCGCGGGCTGGCTGCGACGGCGGTGATTCTGCAAACCCTGATTGAGCTGATGGGCGAGCTGCTCTACATCCGGTTGATTCCCGCGCTGGTCGGGCGCGCCGGTCGCTAGATCCATAAATATTCGGGTTTGTTCAGCCGCTATTCAGGGGCAGAGTCGGCACCATGGAGAGGGCGCACCCTACCTGAAAGGACATTCAATGGATCACCGCAGTCGTTATCGCCTGGAGTCCCTGGGCATTTTTCTGATCGCTTTATTACTGTTTACGTTGGGTGTCTGGGACGAACAACCCCAAGGATTTGACGGGCGCTGGGCGTTGTTCATGCAGGAGATGTTTCGCCACGGCGCGAGCCTTTTCCCCACCACTTACGGGCAGCCGTATCCCGACTACCCGGGCACCGCCACCTTCTTCAGTTTCGTATTTGCGCGCCTGTTCGGTGCGCCGAACCATCTCGCGAATGTCCTGCCGACAGCACTTGCTTCGGCGGGCGTGATCGCCCTGATCTATCGCCTGCTGGCGCCGTCCAGCCGGCCCTGGGCGTTGCTGACGGTGTTGCTCACGTTACTCACCACCCAGCTGCTCGATAAGTCACGTTCGGTGTGCCTGGACCTGATGGTCGCGCTGTTATGCGTGGGCAGTTTCTACCTGCTGCACAGTGGCGAGCGCCTGGGGTCGCGCGTCAGGCAGCTGGCCGTATTCCCGTTGTTTGTGTTGGCGTTTGCGATTCGCGGGCCATTGGGGCTGATCGAGGTCTGCGGTGTGGTGTGCGTGTACTGGGCGCTGGGCCGGCCGGGGGAGCGGGTCAAGCAGGTGCTGATCCACGGCGTTGTGGGCTTGGCGCTGCTCGTGGCCTGCTGGTGGGTGTTGATGAAGCTGGCGCGGTTCAGCGGTGGCGATGCGTTTGCCGATGACGTGTTCAGGATGCAGGTCAGCGGGCGGCTCGATGAGAGTGGCGAGCCGTTCTACTTCTACTTCAAGCTGAGTTTGTACCGGTACTTCCCGGTGGTGCCGCTGGCGCTGGCGACCTTGATTGCGCTGCGCAATCGCTGGTCTGAGCGATGGGTCAATGACGACGTGCAGTTGGTGGTGCGGCTGGGGGCGTGTGGCTTGATGATTTTGCTCGGGCTGTCGGTGCCGCACTTCAAACGCGCTTACTACATTCTGCCGATGGTGCCGATGTTTGCCGCTGTCGCCGCCTATGGGCTGCTCCAGGCGCAAAGCTGGCTGGTCGGCGTGCGCCGCTGCTACGAAGTGCTTGTCGCGGCGCTACCGGCGTTGTGCGTGGTTGTCCTGTTGGTGTGTCGGTCCAGTTGGCAAAAACACGGCTACTGGCCTGATGTTTCGTTGCCGCTGTTGATCGGCGCGTGGGTGATTCTGCAAGTGGCGGCGTTGATTGCCTGGCGTCGGGCAGTGCGCCTGGTGTGGCTCAGCCTGATTGCACTGGTGGCGCAGTGGTTACTGTTGGTGGTGGTGATAGAGCCGTCCAAGGACCTGCAGTTCGACACGCATAATTTCGTCAGCCAAGTGGAGACGCTGCGTGCGTCGCAGCCAGGGCCGCTGGTATTTGTCGACCTCGGCCGCGACACCTGGGCGATACGCTACATGATGAACCTTACGCACGATGAGCAGCCGCTGTTCGTGGCAGGGAACGAGCCTGAGAAGCTGCTCACCTTGCCCCGGCCATCCTGGGTGATCGTGCCGCGCAAAGAGGCCGCGCTGCTCAAGGGCACACCGATGCAGCAGCAGGCGCCAGACTTCGAAGGGCGCTTGAACGACAACCCGCTGATGGTGTTTTTACTTAAGTAAGGCCGGCGATCCAGGACGGGCTATTTGCACTGGTAGCCCTCGGGCATCGTAACCGTGTAGTTGCGGTGCACGCGGTCCTGGAAATTCAGGTTCTGCAGGCCTTGCTCCACCAGGAAGGTTTCAATCTTGGCGGCCTGGCAGTCTTCGTTGTAGGACATCGCCCGGAGCAGGTACACCGCGCGCTTGCTGACTTCATCCCGCGCAGTGGCGGTGAAGGTGGTGAGCGTGGTGTAGCCGGTTCGCTCGGAAGTGCCCACCGGGCCATAGGTGGTGTTTGGCTTGCTGGTGCAGGTCAACTGGTCGTCTTTTTTCTTGTTTTTCTTGCACTGGGTGGTCGTGCTGGTGGGCACCTGGCCGTAGTCGGTGGCGGTGTAGCGGTAAGTGACCTGCCGGCTGTCGACATCAAGGGTGACGGTCATTTTGATCGGTGCATGGTGCTTGGGGAGGGTCGTGTCGGTAAACACTTCCCGAAAGCCCTGGTCCTTCATGGCATTGACCATGTCCCGCAGGTAGTAGCGGGCATTCAGCGTGCTTTGCGCACTGCCGCCCACGGACGTCGTCACCAGTACCGTGGCCTGTCGATCAAAGTGATAGTCCGGATCCGGTGTCGCGTCGATCGAGACGTCCATTTGCGTGGCGCATCCACTGAGCAGCGCCGTCAGCAGCAACAGCGCGCAGAACAAGTAACGGGTCATCAAATAACTACCTTGCAACAGAAAATTCAGTAACAGCTAAACGAATCAGCCTTGCGATAAATAACCCCGGGCGGGGACAGGGATGAGCGTCGCCCGGCAACCACCAAATCGCAGGCAATAAAAAACCCCAAGGAATCATCTTCGCTTGGGGTTTTTCGGTATTAGTGGTGCCAGAGACGGAATCGAACCGTAGCCTACAGGCAGCGTATTTACTGGGATGTTATGGTTTTGTTTTTTGTTGATGCCCCCAAAAATGCCCCCAAAACGAAAAGTACCCCCTCTCATCGGCCCGATTTGGACTATTGATGTGCCGCAATAGTTTGCGCGGCTGGCTTATGATCTGGCGCTTGTGAGTGGGCCGGTGGCCGGGTCAGGTTTTCGCTATTGAGTTCTTTAGGCGCCACCTGGCCCGTTCGGTCAGCCAGCATCAAAGCCAGAACCAGAACGACAACCCCCAATATCACGGAGAATGACCCGCGCCAGAACGCTAGGCGTTGGCGGTGCTGGTGTGCGTTCACTTGGTTGCTCCCGTTCTGCGCGCCGGCTGAAAGCGCTCATATCCAATGTAGTCACTTCTGCTGACTGCAATAGCCAGCCCGTAAAGATTTACAGGCTAATCGTCGGCACACAATTGCAGAGGCGGGCGAATCCGAACCACTCCTAGGTATTTCCACCGCCCTTTTAGTCTGTAGCGTGCCCACGGTGAAGCTCTAACAATGAGGGCGAGAAATTGATTGATGCCATCTCACTTCGGTGATGCCAAGTCCCTCTGCAAACTCAACAATAGCCAAATAGCTGCTCTCCCAATGCGGCATTGCTTCTTGTAGAACAGCTCCTGAATCCAACAGTGCGTAGCAAACGGCGACGTTCGGAGAGAGATAATCTGCCGGATGCTCAAGCACCCTTCTTTGGCCTTTGAAGCTGTAGCAAATGGTAAAGCCCATGATGCGTCCTCGATGAAAATGAAGGCAATTGGCTATCGTTTTCATCGAGGATAGTCCCTGTACAGCAATTGCAAAGGGCAGAACGGCACCGTTTATCGGTACGCCTTCAAGCCCGGTTCAGGATGGCTCAAACTTAGCCGCTCCGGTAATTACGGGATTCCACGGCAATTAGCCTGATCTCCCATTTCGGTATGGCAGGTGCTACGACACTGGGCGGCCTTGTGTGGCGATCTGGGGTTGTCCGATTTCAAACAGGAGAACTACCCGGATTTTGGGTAGTTTATCCGCGACACAATCCGCGCATAACGAAAACGTGTCGCGGGCTAGATAGCGGGTACTTTTTCCTGCTATCTACAGACGCATTTCCCTGATGATCCGTCGCGGCTCCGAACCCTGCAAAAGCGCACGCCTGGCGTCCTTTGTTAGCTGGTCGAGCGCCTGGCTCTCGAATGCTTCGGCCATGGCGGCGGCTTTCCTGACAATCAATAGCGCCAGCTCGGGTGGAAACACCACCTTGTCGGCGGGTAGGTAGTCGCAGTCGATAACGGACATGGCTTTAACCTCTGGCGTGCGATACCGGAAAATCTGGTATCGAGGGGTGTTTGTTATCCGAAAAACGGACTTCAAGGGTCGCTCGATTATCTGATAACTACCGTGATCCCGGTAGTTTGTTGGCGAATCGGCTAGACAGCTTTTTATTATCCTGGAGAGGGTGCAAATTTATTGCACCCCCTTGATGTTTTTTTGGACGGGCCGCACTTGTTGTCGAGTCGATAAGTAAGCGCCAGCCCTTACAGATAAGGGCGTCCAGCCAGGCGCTGGCGCGTGGCGATCTGGCAATCCGTCAAGTGCCTGTCAAGAATTTCGCCCCGCCTAGGCCATTTTGGACGTGGATGTGCTGGCCGGACGATAGCCAACCGCCTGCTTCCCAGGTATGCCGCTGGCTCCCCGCCATTGCGCTCGGTGGCGCTGGCGCCGATCCGTCCAAAGCTGTCCAAAATCCGTCAGGGGTCTGTCAGGGGTATGAGACGGCCAGAGCCTCGACTTTGAGGGCCTCCCGCATAGGCCGGGCCTCAGACGCCCACCCTGCGGCAATTCCGTATCATGCCTGTCTCACACTCCGTCAAAGCGTGGTCAAAGTGGCAGGCGCTCGGCACCGTGTTGATTCCTACACAGTGTGTCGCTTTCGACACGGTGGAACCTGAGAAAACCTGAGATTCAAACCGCCAGTGGCGGGTCATTCATGGGGTGTTTTCGCAACGGGGTCATTCGACCTCGATTTGACGTGTTTTTGCCTCATTCATGGGGTTGGTTTTGGCAGAACTGGTTTCATCCATAGGGTTGTTTTCGCAGAACGATTCATTCAGCGTCGTTTGCGTGTCATTCGGCCTCATTCATGGGGTTAATTTCGCAAACAAGCGATGGCCCTTTTTAAGGCGCGTCAAATGCGTCATTCATGGGGTTGTTTCGCAAACCGGCGTTCGACCAGTGATAAACACTGCCATACCTTGGAAACCAGAGTGGAAACATCGAGTTTGGCAACCGTGAAAAGTGGTAACTACTGGTGGTAACTGCTCCGGTAACTACCTGTCAGGTTCGCGCCAGCACTGCGAACCAAAGGTGCGAACCTCGGTGCGAACAACCAGCGCGAAATTGCGCCCGATACGCACGCCAGAATGCGTACCGATGGTGCCAACCAATGCCGGACAATTCTGTCTGAGGGACAGTTTCGCGCACTCCAGGATGCGTGAAACGTGTGCGTGAAACACTGCGCGAAAACATGCCGGTAGGTACTTGACGCGGCTCATTCATGGGGTTGTGTTTCCCCAAACCCTGTTTGATGGTTTTGTGACCAGATGGAAGTGGTCACTGATGGTGGTCACTCGGGAACCTTGCGCGAAACAGTGCGTTTCCCTGTTACACGCTCTGTTACAGCTCGCCCTGTTACATTTCCCGGCATTCGCTTCTCGCTTTCCGTGTTAACCACGCTGTTAACCGGCGCCACGTCCCCCGCCTAGTCCCCCGTCGAGCCTTAGCGTGATATTAGTGCGATCTTTTGGATTGATGGCCGCCCAGCGTTGCCATCCAAGCGCCAGCCCTGTTAGTAAATGTTAGTGCCGGGCCGGGGCTGGTCAACCCTCCAGCCTGTTAACAATTATCAAGGTTGGCGCAGCCCAGCGAGACAGACGATATGGTCCGAGTGAGACGTTTTGGTCTGTCTCGCGCCACGTTTTCGCGTAGTTGCGTTTCGTGGCGCGGTCTACCCGATCAGGTTGCAAAGAATTGCCTCTGACTCCGCCATATCGTCGCGCTCGCTGGCGACCAGGTAGCGGAATACAGCCAGCGCTTCTGCCTTGTCCCGTGGCCGTATCTCCGCCAGCAGGCCAAACACAAACCAGTCACGCGCTGTCGCTTCGGCTGGTCCGTCGCTGGCGTCACGGTCTACGGCGTTGCGTAGCCAATACAGGCGGCTCCAGTAATCCAGCTCATACAGGCAGTCGGCTAGCGTGCGCGGCATTAGATCAGGGTGGGCGTTGAACCGGTCGGCTACCTGGCTCTTGTCGAAGTCACCGAACCGTCCGCTAACCTCCAGCCCGCGCAGCGCATCGATGCAAAATGCTTCGGCGTCGGTGTCATCCATCAGGGCGCCACCAAAGCGGGACACTCCCTCCAGCCGCAATCGGTGGTCCTCGGTAGCTCTCGCCGCCATCGCTTCAAGGTCGCCAAAGCCAAACGACGACAAGGCGGCAAACAGATTGCCGGGATTGGTCGCCGTCAGATGGTCGCGGTAGCGCTTCTCCAGCACGCCGAGTGGTGTCTTGATTCGCTTTGCCGCTTCCATGGCCCGCTCAATCAATGCGGCCTGCCCGGTACGAATGACGGCGTGTAGCCAGAGCACGGCGTCCACTTCCTTATCCCCGGTCACGACTTGCTGCGGCGGTAGTTCCGGCACGCTGGGCAGCGTATCGGCGCTGGGCTTGATTGGCGGCAAGGTGAACAGGGCGCGGTGCTGCTCGTTGTCACGGAATGCCCCGGAACGTGAAACCAACGTCTTTACCGTCCCCAGTGGTAGGCCGGTCGCTTCGGCCACTTCGCGCAGTGAGTGACGGCGGCGCAGCTCCAGCACTTGGCGACGCTGCTCATCTGAAACCCGATGTTTTGCTTTCAATACTGAATCTCCCGGTTTCATCGTGGCGATTCCATAGGCGTGCGGTCATAGATGGCGCGCAGGTCAGCGCCAGCCAGGCAGTGACGGGCTGTAGGCGCGTAGCAGGATGGGCAGGCCATAACGTGATTCAGGTACTGGTCACGGGCGTGGCGCCACTCAGGCGTTGCATTGGCGGCGTTGGTGTAGGTGCTTGCCTGCAATTGAGCGGGGCGCTCGACCATAACCAGGCGTGTACGCTCCGTGGTGGGCTTGGTAACGGTCGGTTTGTCATCGCCAGCAATGGTCGGCGGCATGTGATCGAGCAAGCCGGAAAGGAGGCTCATGGCGTCACCTCCCCCGGATTACTCATATACAAATGTTCCTGTGAATTCAAAAAGTGTGGGAACAGTGGGAACAGTGGGAACAGCCCAGTAAATACGCGGCCTCCAGGGGTGTTTTTCTGTTCCCATTTTGTACCCACTCCATTTTTTGTGGGAACTGTAATAACCAAATCATGCATATTTATCGCTCTCTTATATTGGAAAGCGATTGTGTGTTCCCACTTGTTCCCACTCTTTTTATTAGGTGGGAACGGCTGAAAGCCCCGGCCTGCCTGGCTGTTCCCACTGTTCCCACTGTTCCCACCGATTCTAGGTTCCTGTGAATATGGGCAATCGTGTTTTGCAGTTGCGACGGTCATACGGCGCCACCCTCACCGTCCAAGGCTTCCGGGTCGATCACATACAGCCAGGGCGAGCCGCCACCAGGGGCGCGGTACTTCTTGGCGTGGCGCTTTCGATCAGCGCCACGTTCGGCAATAGCGCCCGCCCCCTCCAATGCCTTGATAACGCGGCTCAGGCCATACCCGTGTGCCGCCTCGACCAATGCCGACTTGTTGAACAGGTACAGTTGTTTGCCGTCGGATAGTTTCCAATACCCGGCCCGGTTGAATACCTTGGTGTCGGGCGTCTGGTCGCTCACGTCTGAGAAGCGGCTACTGCCGTGCTTGTCGATGAAATCGAGGATGCCCGCCAGTATCTGGCGATCCTCGGCATTGCCACCGCCCACCCGGCTCAACCACTCGCCGTACAGCAACTGGCAGTCAGCAAGGGCGCTACCAGGCGTCCAGGGCAACAGGCCGTAGGCGATAGCCATTTCCCCAGCCAGTGCAATGACAGCGAAGCGATCCGCTACCCGTCCGGCTTGAGCGTTATCCTCGATGAACTTGGCGCGTATGCCCGCGAAGTCCTCCAGCAGTCCGGGGCGGTCATCGCTGGCGAGCATCTTTTCCACGAACGCTGGCCCGATATGCCCATGGTGCGCACCGACAGCAACGGTCAGCAGGCGGTGGAAGTCGGCGCCAGCAAGGCCGTGCAATTCATCGAAGGCGCGGTGGGTGCGAGTACCGGCGTTCACGTCCACCATGCGCAGTTCAGCGCCAGCGTGGGCCGCATTACCGCCGATGGCCGCGTGTTCGGACAGGGAGCGTTCACCACTCGACAGCGCCAGCAGACGCCACGACAGCTTGGCCCGACCTTCACGCTCGCGGGTCATGGTGCCCTTGCCTTGGCCGTTGGCGAGTGAGTAGGCCATTTCCTGTACGCGCTTGGGGTCGGCACGTTTGATTTCGTCCAGGGGCAACATGGTGTCGTTGCGGCTGGATGCCTCGATTTCCAACCCGCCTTTGGTCATATCCCACGAGGCGGCGAATATGCCGGGGTCGCCCCATACCGATGAGCCGATCAGTTGCGCCAGTGACTTGCCGCTGGAGCTGTCGCCCACCAGGTGAACACCGCCACCCAGCACGCCCACCAGGCTCAGCAGCGGGCCAGCCAAGGCGCAGCCAATGGCCAGGGTCAGTACAGGGTTCCCCTCGCACTTGGCCGCTACCTCGGCCTTCCAGCCGTCCAGGCTCCCGCGCACGCTGAATAGGTTTTGCCCCTTACCGCTGGCCTGATAGCGCACCTTGTCACTGCCGATGGTGCGCCCAGGCAGCACGAAGGCGCCCGACTCATGCCAGCCGGGGCGGCAGGTGGTGGCGAACACTTCGGCGGGGCGCTGGTCCAGCAGGTACTCCATGAACTGGCCGCGCTTCTTGAGCGCGATGATGACGCCCATGCCAAACAGTGTCCGCCTGGCGTCTTCACCGCTCCCGCCGAACACCTCCATGGGAATGATCCATTCCTTGGCGCCGTTGTCCGTGTGCAGGCGCAGAAAACGCCCCTCGCTGCCATCGTCGCTATTGGTGGTGCGTGCCACCACCGTCACGGGCGTGGCGATCCATTCATCAGTGATGGGGCGGTCGGTCTTATCGTCGTCGCTGTCATCATCAGCGGCGCTGCGCTTGAACCCGTGCCGGTACACGCCGGGCTTGAGCCTGCGGCCCTTCTCATTCGTTACCCAGTGCTCATACACGCCCCAGCAAGGACGCTCGGGCTCGACCATGGGCGCTTCGGGGCGCAGGTTGATTACGTTGGCTTCAGGCGGGCGCATGGTGGCGGCTCCAGGCTGCTAGATCGTTAAAGTCGGAAAGGGTCAGCGGTGCGTCGGCGGGCCATTCCGGGAAAGTCACCAGGCCACCACACGCGGCGGCGGCGGCATTGGCGGCGGCACGTCCTGGATTGCCCTCGGTCTGTCGGTCGTCGTCGCCCGCGATGATTATTTCGGCGGTGTGGTATTCAGCCCGAAGCGCCAGCGCCACCGGCTTTAGGTTCCCGGCATTCATGGCGCAGGCGACGGTGTAGCCGCTTTCGTGGAGCGTGGCGCCCGTTGCCCAGCCTTCGCATATGCAAAGCGGCTTGCCCGGTGTGATGCGTCCCAGCGGCGAATAGGCGCCCTTGATCCGGCCCCCGAACAGGAAACGCTTATTCCCGTTCGTGGTGATCCGTTGCAGGTTTACCAGCACGCCACTGGAGTACAGCGGGATCAGCAATTCGTCACCGCGCTGGCGCAGGCCGTGAGGCCGAACGCACTTGGCGATCAGGTACGGGTGATCGGGATCGGCGCGGCGTGCGTCACGCCACCAGCGTTGTGCAACGTTCGCGGCCTTGAGCTGGCGCTTGCGTTGCTCATCCTCACGCTGGCGCCTGGCCTGCTCGATGCGCTGGCGTACTTGCTCGGCCTCGTGGTTATTGTGTGGTTCTCGGCTGCTCCAGGTATTAGTGCCGCCAGCCTTCCAGCTACCAAACGCGCCCGAGGCGATGCCGTCCGCAAACAACGTGTACCACCCATTGAGGGTGCCGGATTTGTCGCCGGGGACGTGGAAGCGGTGAATGGTGCCGTCAGGGTCGGGGAGCCAATCAAGTGGCCCGAATACTGACTGGAGCGCTTCACGGAATAGGATCGCGGGATCAGTCATGCGGCCCCCTTGGGCGGCTCAAACCGCGCCAGCACGGCGTTTAGTTTGGTGGCCGTCTTGCGCAACTGGGCGGCGCGTTCACGATTTGGCTCTCCGTCACGAAATGCCGTCAGGTCGTTAAACACTCCCACCAGGAGGGCAAAACTGTACGGGTCGATATGTGGTGGTTGGTCGTCGCGCACGATGCTGCTCAACGGGTCAAAGGGAATGACGTTACTCATGGCCGACCTCCCGGCGATCAGCGCCAGCAAAAGCCCGGCAGACCTTGCCGTTGTTCGCGCCATGCCAGTAGGTGATTTCGTCAATTGAATCGACCAGGCAGGCCGTCACTACTGCGTCGGCGCTGCGCATCACGATACGGCCACACTCCGCGTCGGCCTCAGTCAAGAATGGTCCCAGCAGCGCCTTGGGCACCTTCGGATGGGTGACGAACCAAAGCTCTGTAGCTTTCTTCGGGCAAGCCTTCGGCGTACCCGCTGTTTTGCAGATTTGGTTATTCATGGTGGGTTAAGCCCCTTTCTTGGTATCGCGATGCCGGGAGTGGTTCTCGGCCCTGACTTCGATGTTCGCCGCGCGCGAACTGAGATTCCCCAGGCTTTGCAGCAGACAGCCAATATCGACAAGGGTGTCTGCGCTCAACTTGTCGTCGTCCGTTGCGGCGCAGGCCAGAAGCACGCCAATAGCAGATATGCCGTGACTTATGGTCATGCCCAAGTCATTTGCGGCCAAACTTATGCTATCCAACTGCTCGGCGGGCAGGCTCCCTAAACCTTCGGCGTCGATCAGCAGGAGCTTTAGGCTGTTCATAGGGATGCCTCGCTCGACTCAATCACGCCGTCCAGCAGCTCGGCCCAGGCCATGGCTGTGTGCTGCGCCAGCACAGCGGTGACGCGGGCGACGATGATTGGCGTAGCCGGTGAGGCGATAACAGCAAGTGCCAGGCTCAGCAGTACAAGAATGCCTTGTACGTCGCGCAGGTCGTCGTGGGCGCTATCGGTTGGCGATGTGACGGGCAGGATCTGCAAATTCATTGCGTGCCCCCTTGATCCTTCAGGCTGTAGCGAATGGATTGCAGCAGCGCAGCAGCAGTGCCGGAAATCAGCTCCAAAGCCCGGAGTTCAGCGCACGTTACTGGATCGCAATTATTGTTGGTGCTGAAATCGAGTCGGCCACAAAGCCCTTTGACTGCCAGGTTGAGGTCGGCAGCCAAGTCGAGCGCCACGGATACGCTCCCACCCTCGACGACCTGTAAAAGATCGTCGTTGATACCGCCGAAATTAGCGCGTCTTAGAGTCAGGTTTTGGAGTTTGGCGAGAGCGGTCATTGCGCCACCTCCACAGCCGTTAGGGCGCGTGCGCGGTCCATGTGATGGCGGTAGCGATTGAGGCGGACGCTCAATGAGCTGTCGGCATGAAGTGCGGCGATTGCCATTGCGCGGTGGGCAGCGGCGCGGATTTTGGACGGAATGAGGGCGTGCATGGGTATAGCTCCAAGTTTCAGGTGGAGCTGCCACGGTTCGCCGTCAAACGAATTAGGGTGGCAGCTGTGCGCAGGTTGACGGACCGGGAACTTGGAACCCGGCAGGCCCGAAGGCCTCCCACGCACAGCCGCCATAACACGAAACGGCAGGCACAAAAAAAGCGCCTGCTGTCGGATGGGGCGCCTGTGCGCCAAGTATGTCGGGCCGTCAATCCCGGTCGCTGAATTTGCAGCGACGGATGCAATGTATCCCCGTACATTTTGGAATGCAACCCCCTGTTTCAGATTGGACAACGGCAGCGCTGGGTGGATGGCGTGCTTCATTGGTAGTCGCCCTCCAGGTCGAGCGGGAGTTTCAGTTGCTCCCTCAAATGGGCGACGTGCGCGTACACGCCCGGCTTGTCATAGCGCCAGTGAGCCAGCCGGCGACCACTGTTGCTGGCTTCCATCTTGCGAGCCTCCAGCGTCTGGCAGGCGTGCCCATAACGCGCTTCGCGGAAGGCCATGATTAGATCGGCCTTAAGCTCCACGACGCGATCAGTGTTGCGAGATAGGGACAGTAGGAAATAGCACTGATCCTCGTTGAGCAGCGCAAACCGTTCCGGCCTGCCGCCAGCAGTACCGGCGCCCGGTTTCTCCGTTTCAAACGGAACAACCCCAAACCGCTCAAACTTGCCGATGTATCGCTCGATCAGACCAAGCGTGTTCTTGGCTTTAACGCCCAGTTGTTCGGCCAGTACGCGGCTGTCGGCGCGGGCCTCGCCTTTGGATCGGATCAGGACGATAGCGTTCATGCCGCCACCTTCTGGCGTTGCTTCAAGGGCTTGCACAGCATCAACAGCACGTTGCGGGCGCGGCGACGTTCGCTGGCTGGCAGGGTGTAGCGCGTCACGGTGCAAGGTTCGCCCCAGTGGTTCGGCACACGCTCGAGCTGGCGCTGAAATTTCAGTCCGTAACCGTTCGCCAAGCTGCTGATGGTCGAATGTAGGCAGTGGTCGCCGAGGCGCTCGGCTTCAAACCGGATCAGGCTGCCGTCATACAGCATGTGCTCCAGCACGCGAGCGATCTTGCTTGGCGCCTTGCTGGCGGGAGCGGGGGTGGTAATATCGCCTTGCGATGGGCTGGTCTGCTGGTAAAGAGGCTGGCTCTTTTTCATTTAGGCCACCTCGCGGCTTTCAGTGATACGTGCCTCGCACCAGGCAAGCACCTCGGATTCGATCCAGACAACTGACTTCGGCCCAAGCGTCACTTGCTTGGGGAAGATGTCGGCCGCAACGCGCCGGTAGATCTCAGATGTCGAAAGGGTCGTTAGATCTCTGACTTCGGCCAGTTTGATAAAACGACGAAGGGTATTAACGCTCATGGCTTTTCTCCGGGCACAAAAAAGCCCGCACGGTGGCGGGCCAAAAATGAAAAAACCCGCTCAGGTGGCGGGGTTCTAGAGGGTGAGGGTAAATGTTCAGGCGAAAAAAAACCGGCTTTCGTGCCGGCTGTCTATGTCTTTGATGCAGTTACCACACACTAGGGCCAAATATACTTTATCCCCATCATTCTTCGCAATACCCTAATCGTCCCAATAGTCTTCAAACGTATCTTAGGATCGCTGCCTCCCAGCCCACGCCTGACAGGCGCGGCAAATTCTGAATGTCGAGCCCGTGGAGTCTTTAACTCTGTCCGATTCTTTGGCAGTCGTAGGCTTTCGGCATGAGTTGCATTTCATCTTGCGGCCTCGGCTTGATCGGCTGGCAAGGTTGTCGGGTCGGCAGTCGAAGTAGTTGTCATTGACTGGCTCCACTCGTGTGCCGCTGATGCGCTTACCGTTGGCGATTAAGTCCATCAGTGGATGGCTGTCTAACGGATAGTCGCCAGCCAGATCAACAGTAGTTGGCGTTGAATCAAACGGATGATGGCAAACCTCATTTGCTAGCCAGCCCAGCCAATCTTCATGTGCTAGCGGTGCCTTGAATCCGTCTGCGAAGTGTTCTTTGGCTGTCGTTGGCAGGCTCGAAAAAACGGCGCTCGGGGGCGGGTAGTGATGTTTCCTGCCCTGACAGATCCTGATCGCAACAGTTATGCGTACGCCAAGTCTGTCTGAGGGCTGAGTGCCTTCGCTCATTACATGCCATTGATCGGGAGCCTTCTCTCCGTTAGGGAATTGGCCCGACCTATTAATAAAAATCCACTTACCGTTGAATTCAAAAAAGCCGTAAAGCATCAGTTCCAAAAGACGGCCAACAGGCGGTCCGTAAAATGTGATGGTCTGAAACACGCCACGCTTCGTTGTTTCCTTTGTGGTGTATTCCTGTCTCGCGTGCGACGGCTGGGCTATGAGGTGGCTAGGGGCTGGGAAAGTAAAAACCTTGTCCAGTGATTCAATGAATCTGGATTCATCCTCCAGAGTCTCCAGGCTATGCCCTTGCGACCCGAACAGTCTCCACCAGCGATTTGCCGCCCATCTTCTTAGGCGGTTTTTCAAATGTTCGCTGATTTTGCTGTCGATAAATTCCAGCTCTTCCGGTCTAAGGCTGCTTATCTTATTTTTGATTTCCCGCTCTTTTTTTTCTCGCTCGCGCCAGTCAAGAATCATTATTTCGCACGCCTCATGCTCACCACGTTAGCGCCAGCGCATAGCGCATCTATCGAGTCAGCCCACGCTTGCATCATTTCCCGGCGCTGCTCGACATAGGCGGCGTGGTTGTAGGTGCCGCGTATCTCGTCGCTGTCACCATGGGCAAGCTGGCGCTCAATCCAATCCTTGTTGTACCCGCGCCCGTTAAGCTCGGTGCTCAGCAGGTGGCGGAAGCCGTGGCCGGTTTGGCGGCCTTCGTACCCGGCCAACCGCAAAGCCTTGTTGATGGTGTTCTCGCTCATGGGGCGTTCGGGGTTGGCGCCAGCAAAGACCAGCGAGTAACGCCCGGTGATTTCGTTGAGCTGGCGCAGGATCGCAACGGCTTGGCGGGGCAGGGGGACGATATGAGGACGGCGGGCTTTCATGCGGGCGGCGGGTATCGTCCAGACGGCGGCGTCTAGATCGAACTCAGACCATGGCGCTTGGCGTAACTCACCAGGGCGAACCGCTGTCAGCGTCAACAGTCGGACGGCGTGCTTGGTCAGGGTATGAATGTTCGCGGCCTCGACCTTGCTCAGCAACTCGGGCAATTCGGCAAAGGTGACGTGCGGGTGATGGCGAGCGGCTTTCGCAGGCGCGGCGACCACATTTAGATCGGTGGCCGGATTGACCTCCACGACGCCCTTAGCAAGTCCGAAGCGGAATATCTGGTGTAGCCATTGGCGGATCTTGCCAGCGGCATTGAGCGTGCCCCTTGCCTCGACCGTGCGCACCAGCTCGACCAACTCGGGCCGGGTGATGGATTTTATAGGGCGGGCGCCGATGCCGGGGATAATGTCGTTATCCAAATACAGCTTGGCTTTGTAGGCGGTGGCTTCTGCCCATCGTGGCGAGTTGTAGTCGTACCATTCCCGCGCCAGCGTCTCGAAAGTCAGCCCCTCGACCTTCTGTGCGACCTTGGCGGCTTTCTTCTGTTCGCCGGGGTCAGTGCCTTCGGATAGCAGCTCTCGGGCTTCGTCGCGCTTCTTGCGGGCGTTCTGTAGGGGCACGGCTGGATATGCCCCTAACGCCAATCGCTTTTCCTTGCCGGAATGCCGGTACTTGAGTCGCCATAGCTTGGAGCCGGTAGGCATTACCTCTAAGTACAGACCCTGCCCGTCAGTCAGCTTGTAGGGCTTGTCCTTGGGCTTGGCTACCTTGATGGCGCTATCTGTCAGTGGCGTGGCTTTGCGAGGCATTGGGGCGCACTCCGTAGGGGCAAGAATCCGACCGAACCGGCTATGACCCTAAGAATGCCCCTAAAGATTTGGGCTTACAAGGTTTGTATGGGGAATCATGGACAACAAAAAACCCGCACTAGGCGGGTTCTCTGTGGGCTTTCAGGTGTTGTTGGAACCACCTGAAAACGAAAGGTGGTGCCCAGAGACGGAATCGAACCGCCGACACGGGGATTTTCAATCCCCTGCTCTACCGACTGAGCTATCTGGGCAACGGGGCGCATTAAACTGGTTTTTCAGGGGGGCGTCAAGCAAGTTTTCAAAAAATATTTAATTATTACCGTCGCTTACGTGCCGACCCCGGGTTTTGATCAATTATTGAGCAGGCGGCACGTAACCGTCGGCCTTGGCGTAATCCTCGCCGGAAAAGAACTTATCCATTTCGCCAGCCAGGTATTTGCGATCTTCACCGTTCATCATGTTCAGGCGTTTTTCGTTGATCAGCAGGGTCTGGTGTTTCAGCCAGTCGCCCCAGGCTTTGGCGGAGACATGGTCGAAAATGTCCTGACCTTTGGCACCCGGGTACGGCGGGCGTTCGAGGCCTGGCAATTCTTCTTTGTACTTGCGGCACATGATGGTGCGGGTCATGACGGAACTCCTGCGTTCAATACTTCAGCCGCGCGCTTCAACAGTTTTTTAACCGGGGCGGCAAGGCCCAGGCGCGGCGGGGTGGCGAGGTTATACCAGAGCCAGTCGGCCTCGGCCACGTGATGGGCGGATTCCTCGACCTGCACCAGCCAGGGCTCAATCGCCAGCTGGAAGTGGCTGAACGTGTGGATCAGCCCCGGCAGTGCCTGCGGGTCGCCCAGCGCCAGTGAGTGCTGGTTGGCCAGGTGTTCCAGGTCGTCGAGGTCATCCAGTTCCGGCAAGCTCCACAAACCGCCCCAGAGGCCCGTGGACGGGCGGCGATAAAGCAGAATCGCACCGTCGGCATTGGCCAGCATCGGCATCAGCGTGCGCTTCTGCGGGATGGTTTTGCGCGGCTTGGGGATCGGGTAGCGCGTCTCCAGGCCGAGCATATGGGCTTCGCAGCTTTTTTCCAGTGGGCACAACAGGCAGCTGGGCTTGCTGCGGGTGCAGAGCGTGGCGCCCATGTCCATCATCGCCTGGGTGTAGGCATTGACGCGATCGTGTGGCGTGAAGCGCTCAGCGGTCGCCCAGAGCTGCTTGGCGACCTTGGGCTCGCCTGGGTAGCCCTCCTGCGCGGTAAAGCGCGCCAGCACGCGCTTGACGTTGCCGTCGAGGATCGGCGCACGCAGGCCCATGCTCAGGCTGGCGATGGCGCCGGCAGTGGACAGGCCGATGCCGGGCAATTCGGTGAGCTTCTCGACATCCCTTGGGAACTCACCCGCGTACTCGGCGACGATAATCCTCGCGGTCTTCTGCAGGTTGCGTGCGCGGGTGTAGTAACCCAGGCCGGTCCACAGGTGCAGCACTTCGTCTTCCGGCGCGGCAGCCAGCGCTTCGACCGTCGGCAGCGAGGCCATGAAACGGTCGAAATAGTTGAGCACAGTGCTGACCTGAGTCTGTTGCAGCATGATCTCCGAGACCCACACCCGGTAAGGCGTGATGCCCTGTTGCCAGGGCAGGTCATGGCGACCGTGGCGGTCGTACCAATCCAGCACCGCCTGTGAAAACTGCTCGTTTCTCATCGTTTGAACAGGCCCTTCAGAGCGTCTTTCAACTGTGGGTTGACCTTGTCGAGCTTCTCTTCAAGTTTATCGCTGAGCTTATTGCCGGCCGCCTTGATGGCGACTTGCGTCAAGCCGTCCTTGTCCAGGCGGCACGCATTGGCGCCCAGCTCCAGCGGGCCACGGCAGCGCAGCGGCACTTCGATGCCCTGGAAGTTGCTGCCGACCTGGCAGGCCGGGTCCGGCACGTCGCGCTGGTCGCCTTCGACGATGATGCCGACGCGGTAATCCATGCCCAGCACGCGCAGGTCGACGTCACCGTTGCCGTTGACGGTCAGGCCGGGGATGCGCACTTTGAGGTCAGGGTTACTGGCCACGCCGTTACGGAAGGTCAGGTTGCCGCGCAGTTCCTGGAACGGCGTGTCCTTGCCTTGTGGCGTGTTGCTCAAGGTCTTGCGGTTGAGCAGGGCGATGCCGGTGCACAGTTGCTGTTCAATGTTGGCGTTGAGCAGCGCGCCGTTATTGATCACAAAACTGGCGGTGCCATTGAGGCTGTCGATCAGCGCCTTCTGGCTATTGCCACGGCCGGTGAGGTTGCTATCAAGGGTGATTTGGCCTTTCACCGGCGGATTTTGCCCCTGAGCCTGCAGGATGCGCTCAACCGGTACTTGCTTGATGTGGGTTTGCAGCGCCAACACCGGGATGTCCTGGCGCACATCGAGTGTGCCGTTGGCCTGGAAGCTGCCGTTGTAGAGGCCGCCGCTCAGGCTGTCGAGCTTGAGCTGGCCATCGATGCCGGAGGCTTTGAGCCCCGCATTCTGGATCGGCAGTTTGCTCAGGGTCAGTTGGCCGAAGGCCAGGTCGGCGTTCACGTCCAGCGTGCGCAGGCGGGTCAACGGCAGCAGCTTGTCGGTGCTCCACGCGCCTTTGGTTGGGGCCTCCGGCAACGGTGTGGTGCCACCGGCGGCCATGGCGCCGGCTTCGCTGTTCTGCACTTCGGCCTGGCGTGCGGCGCTCGCGCCTTTGGCGGCTTCGGACTTGGCCGGCAAGTAGTTGTCGGCGTTGAACGTGTCGCCCTTGAGCTGAACGCGCAGGGATTGCTTGGCAAAGTCATCGACCGCGATGCGACCGGTGAAGGTGCTGCCATCGAGTTTCAGGTTCAGGTCTTCCAGGGCCACGCTGGTGGGCGAACCCTTGAGACGGCTGACCAGTTCAACCTTGCTCAGGCTGCCTTCGGCCATGGCCGGCAGCGGATGGCCGACGCTGTCGAGGAACTTGGCCAGGTCAAACTGGGCAATGGACAAGGCACCGCTGAGTTGCGGGGTTTTGTCCAGGTTGTTGACCTTCAGTTCGCCCAGCGCGCGCAGCTGGTTGGCGGAGAGTTTCAAGTTGGTCCATTCGGCGATGTTGGCCGCCAGGTCCACCAGCAATTGGCCCTGGGTGGAGAAGGTGACGGTCTTGCCTTGCAGCGGCTCGCCGGTGACTTCGCCGCTGAGCTTCATGTCTTCGAACTGGTAGCGCTTGAGGGCGTTCTGGATGCGCAGGTTACCGTTGAGCTCGGTCTTGACGCGCAACAGCGGCTGGTTGCTGCCCAGGAAGGCGGTGAGCTTGAGCGGAATGCTCGCGCCTTCGTGCACGGCGCCGGCGCTCAACTGGATGCTTTCGGCGCTGTATTGCTTGCCGGTCTGCTCATCGTTGTATTCAACGCGGGCGTTGTTGATGGTCAGGCTGTCGATGTCCAGGCGGATCGGCTTCGGCGGCTTTTCCGGTTCCGGTTCGGCCGGTGTTTGCACGGGGGCGGGCGCTGGCGCATCGGCGCTGGCGACCGGCACGTTCTTGCCGATGTCTTCCCAGTTGCCATGGCCCTGCTTGTCGCGGTTGAGGCGCAGGTTCAGGCCTTCGACCCGCACATCGCTCATCTGCACTTCGCGGCGCAGCAGCGGCAGCACGCGCACCGACAGGCCGAGCATTTGCAGGTCGGCGAACGGTTGGGTGGGGGTGGTCAGGGTCGCCACGCTGGCTTCGTGCAATTCCAGGCCTAGCCAGGGGAACAGGCTCCAGCCGATATCGCCATTGAGCGTCAGCTCGATGTGGGCCTTGTCGCGGGCAATCTGGCGAATCTCGTCTTTGTAATCGTTGGGATCGAAGAGGTGGGTCAGGGCAAAGCCCAGGGCCACAATGATCAGCAACAGCCCGAGAAGTACCAGACCCAGGATTTTGCCGAACGCTTTCATGGGCGAGTCCTTGTATGTCGATTTCAAAATTTAGCCGCAGAGTATAACGCCCGAAGGCTTACGTCAGTTCACGCATCGTTACATTGTATCTGGCGTCGGCAAAATCGGATTTTGTCGCCGAACAGACCAGATTGCGTGAAAAAGGTGATGTCAGTTTGGTTTTTCTGTCACTCACTGGTGCTAATCTTCGCGAGTTCGTCTGTCGTCTGCGACACAACGTCGCGTTTATAAGGAAGCTTTACTCAAAACAACGGCCACGCTTTGCGTGCAAGGCCGAGGGAGAGAGCGCCTGACGGACACACACTAATAACTGGGGGAAACACCAATGAGCACTAGCACTGCGGCGAGCAGTCATGCCGCACAGCCTGCGTTCCTGTCCAAGGAGCGCATTATCGCCAAGCCGGGTTTCAACCGCTGGCTGGTTCCACCGGCCGCCCTGGCCATCCACCTGTGTATCGGCATGGCCTACGGGTTCTCGGTATTTTGGTTGCCGCTGTCCAAGGCGCTGGGTATCACCGCACCGGTCGCCTGTGCGCCGGACATGAGTTTCATCGCGCAAGTCTTCTCCTCCCAATGCGACTGGCCCATCTCCATGCTGGGCTGGATCTACACCCTGTTCTTCATCTTCCTGGGTTGCTCGGCAGCCATTTGGGGCGGTTGGCTTGAACATGCCGGGCCACGCAAGGCCGGCGTTGTTTCGGCGCTGTGCTGGTGTGGCGGCCTGTTGATCTCGGCATTGGGTGTCTACACCCACCAGATCTGGCTGATGTGGATCGGCTCCGGCGTGATTGGCGGTATCGGTCTGGGCCTGGGTTATATCTCGCCCGTGTCGACCCTGATCAAGTGGTTCCCGGACAAGCGCGGCATGGCCACCGGCATGGCGATCATGGGCTTCGGCGGCGGCGCGATGGTGGGGGCACCTTTGGCCGCAGCGCTGATGGGCCACTTCGCCTCGCCGACCAGCGTGGGTGTGTGGCAGAGCTTCGTGGTCATGGCCGTGATCTACTTTGTGTTCATGATCGGTGGTGCCTTGTCGTACCGCGTGCCGCCAACCGGCTGGAAGCCTGAGGGCTGGACTGCCCCGGCGAAAAAAGCCAGCAATGCGATGATTACCCATCGTCACGTTCACGTAAGTGTGGCGTGGAAAACCCCGCAATTCCGTTTGGTATGGCTGGTACTGTGCCTGAACGTGTCCGCGGGTATCGGTATTCTCGGCATGGCTTCGCCACTGCTTCAGGAAGTGTTCGGTGGCAAGTTGCTGGGCAATGGGCTGACGTTCGGTCAGCTGGATGCAGGGCAATTGGCGTCGATCGCCGCCATCGCAGCGGGTTTTACCGGTTTGTTGAGCCTGTTCAACATCGGTGGCCGGTTCTTCTGGGCGTCGTTCTCCGACTACCTGGGCCGTAAAAATACCTACTTCGTGTTCTTCGCCCTGGGTTTTGCCCTGTACGCGCTGATTCCGAACCTCGGTCACCTGGGCAACGTAGCGCTGTTCGTGGCGGCGTTCTGCATCATCCTGTCGATGTACGGCGGTGGTTTTGCGACCGTCCCGGCTTACCTGGCCGACCTGTTCGGCACCCAAATGGTCGGTGCGATCCACGGTCGCCTGCTGACCGCCTGGGCTGCGGCGGGCGTGTTGGGCCCGGTGCTGGTGAACTACCTGCGTGAGTATCAGTTGAGCATCGGCGTTGAACGCGCGGCGGCCTACGACATCACCTTGTACATCCTCGCGGGACTGTTGGTGCTGGGCTTCATCTGCAACCTGCTGGTGCGCCCGGTGGCCGACAAGTACTTCATGACGGACGCAGAGCTGGCCGCCGAACAGGCGCTGGGCCATGACAAAGGCGCTGACGCCAGCACTTCGCTGGAGTGGAAGGCTTCGTCTGGCAGCGTGCCAATGGCTGTCGCGGCGTGGCTGGTGGTGGGTATTCCGTTGGCGTGGGGTGTGTGGGTGACCCTGCAGAAGACGGCCGTACTGTTCCACTGATACCCGGTTTCCCGGTGCCCGCTCATGCAAGGTGAGCGGGCGTCGGGCACTTTAGTCCTGCTTCTTGTCAGGCAACGACCGGGCTGAAGAGCCTCTCCATGGAATGCGTTGAAACCAGGGGCGCGGCACCGGGTGAACAATCACCCGCAAGGCACGTGCATAGTCCATGACCAGGCCGGGTGTCCATGCCATGGTCATGGCGCGCTTGCGCACTTGCGCGGCAATCCACAACTCAGGCATGAGCAAGGTCTGCAGGACCGAGCGCCAGCGCCGGGACCGCTCCGACAACACGCCATCCATCGATGCTTCCAACGCAAAGGCCACGCTGCTGGAACAGTTGCGGTAGGTCAGGTTGTAGGTGGCCTGTTGGCGATAGTTATTCGAGAACTCAATCAGCGCTTTGCGGCTGTACTGGTGAAAAATGATCTTGCGATCCGAGTCGCACCAGTTGGCCACTTCAGTGGCGTAGTCCGGCTGGAATGTGCCGGGCACGTCGTTATTGCGCGTGGCCTTGAGGATGCGGAAGAACTCCGCCGGGGAGCGATCGATGTCCGCGACCGGGTACAGGCTCAGGTACACCGAGGGCGACAGCTCAAGCGCTGCGTGCCCGGTGGAAATCACGCCTTGTTCATCCACCGCCGCAATGTAGCGATTGATGATCGGGCGAGGGATCGTCGTTGCGCCGGCGGTGCCTTCCGGCGTCCAGATGTGCACGATCAGCGGGTCCTGCAAGTCAGGCGCGTGTTCCTGGCGCGGCTCCAGCGGTTTTTGCGGTGGCAGCTTCTTGAAGTCCGACAGCAGATCCCGTGGCTCAAGCAGTTCGAACGTTGACGTGCCGTCGCGCAATCGCCTCACGCGATGCGCAATGCGCACCGTGTTGAAGCCGCTGACGATCATCAATGCACCGAGGAAAAACGACACCGTTGCACTGAGGGCGATGGGATAAGGGCTGACCAGCAACCCCGCGAACGCCAACTGAGCGACGCCGCTGATCAACGACGATCGCCAGTGCGGGAACCTGACCACCCAGGCCGAGCTGATGGTCAGCAAGCCGATCACGAAGTAAGTCAGGCCAAAGATGATCGCCAGCAGCAGGTGGCTATAGATATTGTTCGCAAGAATCAGCACGGCGACGAAGAAGAAAATCCCGCCCTTGAAATACAGGACTGCCCGCTGAGAACCCACGCCGCTGGCGGCCACGCTGAGGGTGACAATGCTTTCCAGCAGCAGCATCAATCCGAATGCGCGCATCGGAAAGTACAGTGCGCCATCCAGGCCGTCGTACATCACGCCCAGGCCCAGCGAGCCCCACAGAATGCCGGCCAGGCCGAGAATCCAGAATTTGGAACGCACGAATTCAACGCCGAACAGCAGTAAAGCAATCTGAATCATTAGGTACCCCTACAGGGAAAAGCAGGCTGTCACAGGCGAACGTTCAGGCATAGCGGCCGCTTTGCCAGTTGCCGACAATCACTTGGCCATGGGCATCACGCAGGGCGCCGGGGCTTTGGTCATAAAGGGTCAGCCATTCACCATTGCCCTTGTCGATGCGAAAGGCCAACGACGCAGCGCGGGTATGTGTTTCCGGTGACCAGTGGCGTTTGAGGCTGTCGCGGTCGTCTGGGTGTACGCGTTCCAGGACCTGCTGCACGGTGTGCAGGGGCGCGGCGCCCACATCCAGCAGCGTTTCAAGGTTGTCGTCCCAGAGAATTTCCCCGGTTCCCGGGTGCAGTTGGTACATCACACCGCTGCCCGCCAAGCGCCCGGTCTGCAGGTCATAAGGTTGGGCGGATTGCCTCATCAGGCGGATTACCAACACCAGCAATGCCGTGATGGACAGGTAACTTTGTGCAAGCAGCAACGGCTCGCCTTCCAACAGACCGTGCACATAAAACGGCCCGGTCTTCTGGTCGGTGAAATTGACCACGATACTGCCCAGCACCAGTAGCGCGATCGAGCCGCCAGGGCTGCGCCACGTGATGCAAACGGCGAGGGTGAGGGCGATGGGCAGGCAGGCCAGGATGAAATACGCCGCTGCGCCGGCGTCGGAGCCCAGCCTGTCGATGAGCCAGAGCGGTGTCGCCCCGAAAACGTACCAGGTGTTCAATCCCAGCAGCAGCAACCATACCCCGCCGGCCAGCCTCGTGCGCAGGCGAGCAGGAAAGTCGCGCAGGTTGCTGTTGAGTAGATTCATCACCACCACGGTGGAAAAGAACACGCCGTTCATGCCCGACATCCAGTTGGTCAAGAATGTGTTGGGTGAAACTTCGCCGGCCAGCATCTGCCAGCCTTTCCTGAGCAGTGCCAGGGCGCAGCAAACGGCCAAGGTCGCCAGCAACCAGAGCAAAATGGCATGCAGTTCGTCGCCACGCCGAGCGAAGCGCCGAACGAACCAGGCAATCGCAACAGAGCCTGACAGTGCCATCGCGGAAAGCGTCGCGGCGGCCGGCAGGTGTTGCCAGCCGTGTTTATCCAGCAGTAGCCGTGCGACCAGAAACACCGCAAACAACATCGGCCACTCAGCGCGTCGCGAGCTGAGGAACGCCGACACGGAAATACCCGCCGGGAACCAGATAATCGCCATCTGCGAGACGGGATCTTCAAAGGCCAGCGACACCACGCCGGTCACGTAGTAGGTCACCGCCCACAGGAGGAGGACGCCGCTGCGCTGCAAGACTGTCGGTATCGTCATGGTTGAATATTCATTCGGTTTTAAACATTGCGCCCATATTAGCGCGAAGCCGCCGGAGGCATCGGGTAAATGCGCTGGGTGCACCATCCTGGGGCGGCCACTTGTATGCACATGTCTATCCTCGACACTCCATCAGTCTTATGCCCTTCGATGTTTCTGTTTGGCGCCCGCGCCCCTATAATGGCTGCCTTTTTCGCCCAATGATTTTGCGGAGCTGGTGATGGCCGAACGTAAGGCGTCCGTCGAGCGCGACACTCTGGAAACCCAGATCAAAGCCTCGATTAACCTGGATGGCACCGGAAAGGCCCGATTTGATATCGGGGTACCTTTTCTTGAGCACATGCTGGACCAGATCGCCCGTCACGGGCTGATCGACCTGGATATCGTCAGCAAGGGCGACCTGCATATCGACGACCACCACACGGTGGAAGACGTGGGCATCACCCTCGGCCAGGCGTTTGCCAAGGCCATCGGCGACAAAAAAGGCATCCGTCGCTACGGCCACGCCTATGTCCCGCTGGACGAAGCGCTGTCGCGTGTGGTCATCGACTTCTCCGGCCGCCCAGGCCTGCAGATGCACGTGCCCTACACCCGCGCCACCGTGGGCGGCTTCGACGTCGACCTGTTCCAGGAATTTTTCCAGGGCTTCGTCAACCACGCCCTGGTCAGCCTGCACATCGACAACCTGCGCGGCACCAACACCCACCACCAGATCGAAACCGTGTTCAAGGCTTTCGGCCGCGCCCTGCGCATGGCTGTCGAGCTCGATGAGCGCATGGCCGGGCAAATGCCATCGACCAAGGGCGTTCTGTAATGCAGACGGTCGCGGTTATCGACTACGGCATGGGTAACCTGCACTCGGTGGCCAAGGCCCTCGAGCACGTTGGGGCTGGCAAGGTACTGATCACCAGCGATGCCAAGGTGATTCGCGAAGCCGACCGGGTAGTGTTCCCGGGCGTCGGCGCGATTCGCGATTGCATGGCCGAGATCCGCCGCCTGGGCTTTGACAGCCTGGTGCGCGAAGTCAGCCAGGACCGCCCGTTCCTCGGCATCTGCGTGGGCATGCAAGCCTTGCTCGACAGCAGTGAAGAGAACGGCGGCGTCGACTGCATCGGGCTGTTTCCCGGCCAGGTGAAGTTCTTCGGCAAGGACCTGCATGAAGACGGCGAGCATTTGAAAGTCCCGCACATGGGCTGGAACGAAGTGCGCCGCACTGTGGATCACCCGCTGTGGCACGAAATCCCGGACATGGCGCGCTTTTACTTTGTGCACAGTTACTACATCGCCGCCGGTAACCCGCGCCAGGTGGTGGGTGGCGGGCATTACGGCGTCGATTTCGCCGCGGCGCTGGCCGACGGTTCGCGCTTTGCCGTGCAGTTCCACCCGGAGAAGAGCCATACCCATGGCCTGCAGTTGCTGCAGAACTTCGCCGCGTGGGATGGCCGCTGGTAAATGGCCAAGCAGCCCAAGGTGCCGGTCTTGAACCTCACGCCCGAGCAGGAGCGTGAGGCTACCTTCAAGATCAAGCGCTTCATGGAGGACCGTTTCGAGCTCAAGCTGGGCTCGTTCGAGGTCGCCGAGATGCTTGAGCTGTTCACCACCGAAGTGGCGCCGCACTATTACAACAGGGCGATTTTCGACACGCAGACGCTCCTTAAAGAAAGGTTCGAAAGCATCGAAAGCGACCTGTGGTCGCTTGAGAAACCCTGATTTCCCAAGCATTGCTGAATATCGAATAAGGTTTGCCAGATGCTGATTATCCCCGCTATCGATCTCAAGGACGGCGCTTGTGTCCGCCTGCGCCAAGGCCGCATGGAAGATTCCACCGTGTTCTCCGATGACCCGGTGAGCATGGCTGCCAAATGGGTGGAAGGGGGCTGCCGTCGTCTGCATCTGGTGGACTTGAACGGCGCCTTCGAAGGCCAGCCGGTGAATGGCGAGGTGGTTACCGCCATCGCCAAGCGCTACCCGCACCTGCCAATCCAGATCGGCGGCGGCATCCGCTCCCTGGAAACCATCGAGCACTACGTCAAAGCCGGCGTGAGCTACGTGATCATCGGCACCAAGGCGGTAAAAGACCCGGCGTTCGTTGCAGAAGCCTGCCGCGCCTTTCCGGGTAGAGTGATTGTCGGCCTGGATGCCAAAGACGGTTTTGTCGCCACCGACGGCTGGGCTGAAATCAGCACCGTGCAGGTCATCGACCTGGCCAAGCAGTTCGAAGCCGACGGCGTGTCCGCCATCGTTTATACCGACATCGCCAAAGACGGCATGATGCAGGGCTGCAACGTACCCTTCACCGCTGCGTTGGCGGCGGCCACCAGGATTCCGGTAATCGCTTCCGGTGGCATTCACAACCTGGGCGACATCAAGTCGCTGCTGGACGCCAAGGCGCCCGGCATTATCGGCGCCATCACGGGTCGCGCGATCTACGAAGGTACCCTGGACGTCGCCGAAGCCCAGGCTTACTGCGACGCCTACAACGGCTGAGGACTGACCATGGCGCTGGCCAAACGCATCATCCCTTGCCTGGACGTCGACAACGGTCGCGTGGTCAAGGGCGTCAAGTTCGAGAACATCCGCGATGCCGGCGACCCGGTGGAAATCGCCCGTCGCTACGATGAGCAAGGTGCCGACGAGATTACCTTTCTCGACATCACCGCCAGCGTCGACGGCCGCGACACCACGTTGCACACCGTGGAGCGCATGGCCAGCCAGGTGTTTATCCCACTCACCGTGGGCGGTGGCGTGCGCACCGTGCAAGACATCCGCAACCTGCTCAATGCCGGTGCGGACAAGGTCTCGATCAACACCGCTGCGGTGTTCAACCCGGAGTTCGTCGGCGAAGCCGCGCAGCACTTCGGCTCGCAGTGCATTGTGGTCGCCATCGACGCCAAGAAAGTCTCCGGCCCGGGCGAAACCCCGCGCTGGGAGATCTTCACCCACGGCGGTCGCAAGCCAACCGGCCTGGATGCGGTGGAATGGGCGATGAAGATGGAAGGCCTGGGCGCCGGTGAAATCCTGCTGACCAGCATGGACCAGGACGGCATGAAAAACGGTTTCGACCTCGGTGTGACCCGTGCCATCAGTGATGCGCTGGGCATTCCGGTGATCGCCTCCGGCGGCGTCGGCAACCTGCAGCACCTGGCCGACGGCGTGATCGAAGGTCACGCCAGCGCGGTGCTGGCGGCGAGTATTTTCCACTTTGGCGAATACACCGTTCCCGAGGCCAAGGCCTACATGGCGGCGCGCGGTATCGTCGTTCGTTAAACGCTGCTGGACACCATGGCAGGCGCGCGGCACTCTCTGCGCTTGCCATGGAATCCGGTAGCCTTCATGTTCAAGACCCTGCTGCTTGCTCTCGCCAGTACCTCCATTCTGTTGACGGGTTCGGCTCACGCCGAGGAGCCGTCCGATGCCTCCCTGGTGTTGCTGACGGAAAACTTCCCGCCTTACAACATGGCGAAAAACGGCAAGAACTTCGCCAAAGACGAGAACATCGAAGGCATTGCGGTGGACGTGGTGCGTGAGACCTTCAAGCGCGCCGGCATTTCCTACAACCTCACCCTGCGCTTTCCTTGGGAGCGAATCTACAAACTCGCCCTGGAAAAACCTGGCTACGGCGTCTTCGTCATGGCCCGCCTACCGGACCGCGAAGCCCTGTTCAAATGGGTCGGCCCCATCGGCCCGGATGATTGGGTGATGCTGGCCAAGGCCGACAGCAAGATTGAGCTGACAGGCCTTGAGCAAGCTCATCGTTACAAGATCGGCGCCTACAAGGGTGACGCCATTGCGCAGACCCTGGAAAAACAGGGCCTTAACCCGATCGTTGCGCTGCGTGACCAGGACAACGCGCAAAAACTGGTGGATGGTCAGATCGACCTGTGGGCCACCGGTGATCCGGCGGGCCGTTATCTGGCCCGCCAGGTGGGGGTGACCCAGCTGAAAACCGTGCTGCGCTTCAACAGTGCCCAGTTGTACCTGGCGCTGAATAAAGACGTGCCGGATGAGGTGGTGGCCAAGCTTCAGGCAGCACTCGACCAGTTACGGGGTGAGGGGGGTGTTGATCAGATCATGGCCCGTTACCTCTAGTTCGGGCTCTGCTTGAGGCGCCTCTACCGGTGGAGGCTGCTCATCAGGCAGCACCTCGGCGTTTGGATAATCGCTCATGTAGACGTTGTCACCGTTGGTATAACTGGCGGTGCTTGAAACCTGGCTGCCGTCCTGTCGCAGCAGGCGGTATTCGCTTTGTACAAGGTACGCCGCAACGGCTTTTTTCGGCGGAACATACGTGATGATTTCCAGCGACGAAGGCTGGTTCCAGCCTTTCGCTGAGCGCTGCGTGTGTGTGAAGTTGCGATCCAGGTGCGCCGAAAAACTCAATTCGAAGACGTGTTCGCCCACCGGCCACTCTTTACCCAGCCCGAGGCTGGTGTTGGCCGCCAGTGCCTTGGCGGTCGCTCCTACGTCACCTTTTGCGGCCGTCCACATGAATGGCTGACTGGTAGCCTCAGTGTTGTGCCCAAAACCGACGCACAGGTGGCGGTCCGTGCGCTCCAGGCGGTAGGTGGGCGATGACTGAAACTGTTCAATCACGGCCAACTCCGGGTCTTTGATACAGAACCATGGCAGTTCGCACGCCTGAGGCGTGTGGACGGCTTCATCAGTGCCCGGGTTTTCGTACCCGCTGAGCGCGGGCGGTGGCGGCAGGTCGTGCAGCTGCGCTGTCAATGTCAGGCGCAGTGAATAGGCCTCAAGGTTTGGCTTGGCATAGTCGCCAAGGCCGATGAAGGTGCCGGGGGCGAGGTATATTTCGCCTGCAGGTGCATCGGGAGGTGTCACCGACCAGAGGCTCAAGTCGTTGGCGGCGCCGCTGCCTTTATCGTCCCAGATCAATTCGCCCGCTTGAGCGGCCATCACCAGGTCTTGTCGCACGCACCGCACGGCATGGCGTGAGGGTTTGTCGTAGTCGACGCCGTACACCAGCCCCATCGCCACATAGCCCTCGGGCGGCAGCGGGCGCCAGATGGACGCATTGCTCAGCGCTCCGCTGCCTTCATCCTGCCACACCAATTGATAATCGACAGGCGCGCGCAGGGCCGTGCCATCGACGGTATTCACGTCGCTGACCACGGCGACAACGTTGCTGTAGTTGATATTGCGATAGTGGTTGACCGCGATATCACCCAAGGTAAAAAACGGCCTCAGGGCATCGGAGGCGGTGCTCGGCCGCCAGAGGCCGACGGCTTTGTGCGCGCCCGACCCCTTGTCGTTCCACAGCGGCAGAAACTCGCTGGTAAAGCTGATGAGCAGGTCATTGAATTGCAGAGGCTTCATGGAGGGCTCTCCAGTTGATGGGAGCATCAACTATCGAGCAGTGCAGTCGGTGCCGAGCGGTAACTATCTACGCGCCGGAAGGTACGTACCGTTTTTGCCGTGTGCCGCCATGGCTTGGTTGCTGCGCACGCTGATCATCAACTTGATATCAATCCAGTCGACGCCCTGGGCCTTGAGCTTGGGCAGCTCGCGTTCAAGGACGGCCAGGGTCTGTGGATAAGGATGGCCGATCATCACTGCTGAACCCTGTTTGTGCGCCAGCTTGATCGCGGTTTGCAGCTGCGTGGTAATCGCCGCTTCCGTGCGTTCGTCATCGAGGAAAACATCCCGCGAGACATGGGCCAGGTCGATCTTCTGTGCTTCGGCGGCCGCGACGGTTTGCGCGCTGGTGCGGCTGTCGACAAAGAACTTGTTGCGCCGTTGCAGCTCGGCCATCAACCAGGCCATGGCAGCCGGTTGGGCGGTCATGCGGCTGCCCATGTGGTTGTTGATGCCGGCGGTGTAAGGCACGGCCTTGAAGGCGGCGTCCAGGCGCTTGCCAAGTTCTTCGAGGGGCAGGTCGGGGTGCCACGCGAACGGGCCGGTGGCCGGGTCCATGGGCATGTGCAGGATCACGATCTTGCCGGCCTTGTGCGCCTCACGAGCGAATTCGGCGGCGTGGGGCGTGTCGGGCATGATCGCGGTGGTCACCGGCCCGGGCAGGGCCAGCACGCGCCGATCCCGCGGCAGGTTTTGCCCCAGGTCGTCGATGATGAGGGTCAGGTAGGCTTTGCGAGGCGCGTCGGCCGGAGTCGCATGGGCGATTCCGGCCAGGCTGCACAGCACAGCGATGATCAGGGCAAAACGCATATCAACGGCTGCGCGTAATGCTCAGGCCTTTCAGCAGGCTCAGTGCCTGGGCCAGTTGGTAATCATCGTCCTGTGGCATGGGCTTGGCTTTGGCACTGCTGCCGGTCGGCTGGTCGGCGCCGCCGTTGCCATTGCCCAGGTGACCTTGCAGGTCCGCCTCTTTGTAGTACTCGCTGTCGATCTCGTTGGTGATCTTGGCTTTGCGTACTTCGATGTCCGGCACAATGCCCTGGGCCTGGATCGAGCGACCGTTCGGCGTGTAGTACAGCGCCGTGGTGATCTTCAATGCGCGATCGTTGTTCAGCGGCAACACGGTTTGTACCGAGCCTTTGCCGAAACTGGTGGTGCCCATCAGTACGCCGCGCTTCTGGTCTTGCAGGGCGCCGGCGACGATTTCCGACGCCGAGGCGCTGCCGCCGTTGATCAGCACGGCCAACGGCACGTTTTCGCTGAGGTCATTGCCGGTGGCCGAGAAGCGCAGTTCGGAGTTGGCGATACGGCCCTTGGTGTAGACGATCAGGCCTTTGGTGATGAAGTGGTCGACCACTTCCACCGCAGACTGCAACACGCCGCCCGGGTTGTTACGCAGGTCGAGCACGATGCCGTTGAGCTTCTTGCCGTTGTCTTTACGCAGCTTGGCCAGGGCCTTGGCCACTTCGTCGCCGGTCTTGACCTGGAACTGGGTGATACGGATGTAGCCGTAGCCCGACTCCAGCAGCTGGCTCTTCACGCTTTTGACCGTGATGGTCGCGCGGGCCAGGGTCACGTCAAACGGGTTGCCGCCATCGCGCACCAGGGTCAGGGTGATTTTCTGGCCGAGCTTGCCGCGCATCTTGTCGACGGCTTCGGTCATGCTCTGGCCACGGGTCGGCTGGCCGTTGATCTTCACGATCAAGTCGCCGGCCTGGATGCCGGCCTTGGACGCCGGGGTGTCATCGATCGGCGAGACCACTTTGATCTGGCCGTCTTCGGAGCCGACTTCGATGCCCAGGCCACCGAACTCACCGCTGGTGCTTTCCTGCAGCTCGGCGAAATCTTCCGGGCCCAGGTAGGCGGAGTGCGGGTCGAGGTTGCTGAGCATGCCCTTGATGGCATTTTCCAGGAGGGTCTTGTCGTCTACAGGTTCGACATAGGCTGCCTTGATCCGGTCCATGACCTCGGCAAAGGTGCGCAGCTCGTCCAGCGGCAGCGGCGCCTTGGTGGTCGCGGCCGTGGCAGCTTGTGCAGCCGGTGCAGCCTGGTCGGCAAAAGCCAGCGGCGCGCCGATCACCAGGGCGATCGTCAGGGCCAGCGAAGTGAGGCGGGACAAATGCAGCATGTCGAACGAACTCCTAATGTAGGTGCGGCCCTATCCTTGGGAACGGCACCATTGTGCAGGGTCGCTTGGGCGGCCCTGCTGACGAATAGCGAAGTACAGCGCCGGAGTGTCCTGGCCGCCACTGTTCCCGACAGTGGAGATGGATTCACCGGCTTTTACAACATCACCTGCCGACTTGAGTAAAGTCTGATTGTGGCCGTAAAGGCTCAAATAGCCATTACCGTGGTCAAGAATCACCAACAAACCAGCGCCTCGCAGCCAATCGGCAAACACCACGCGCCCGCCGTGGACGGCATGGACCTGGCTGCCGGCGGCAGCACTGATCATCACCCCATCCCACTTGGCGCGGGTGTCATCGCCACGGGTTTCACCGAAGCGTGCCAGTAGTCGACCATCAACAGGCCATGGAAGTTTTCCACGGGCTGAAGCAAAAGGTCCGCCAAAAGACTCGCCGCTGCTGGAAACCACTGGGCCAGGCGCTGCGTGCGCCGGTTTACGCGGCGCTGGCGCGTCGGTGGTGGCGGCCAGCTCGGCCTCACGCTGGCGCTTTTTTTCCGCTTCCTGCTGGGCGATCAGCGCTTTTTGCCGCGCTTCCTCGGCCTCACGTGCCTGACGGGCCAGGGTTTCCTCGATGGTTTTGAGGACTTTGCCCAGGTCGGCCTGGTCTTGCTCGCGGGCTTGCAGCTTGGCGTCGCGGGCTTTTACGTCGTCATTGAGCTTGGCCAGGGCCTGCTGGCGTTCCTTGCGGACTTTGTCCAACTGGTCGCGCTGCGTGTCGAGGGCGGTCTTCTGGTCGAGCAATTGCGACTGCTGGTCGGCTATTTCCTGTTCGACATTGGCCAGTTGCCGCAAGGTTTCGTTAAACCCCTTCAATTGCGCCAGGCGCGCCTTGCTCAGGTAATCGTAGTAGGTGAGGGTGCGCGCAAATTTTTCCGGGTTCTGCTGGTTGAGCAGCAGCTTGAGGTATTCCTGGCGGCCGCTCTGGTAGGCGGCGCGGGCCTGGATCGCGATCAGGCGTTGCTGTTCAACGCGTGCGGTCTGGAGTTTTTTTTTCTCAGCGTCGAGTCGCTCCAGTTCCGACTCGCTCTTCTTTAATTCTTTTTGGAGCTCCTGGACCTGCTTCTCCAGCTTGCCCATCTCGGTTTCCGTGCCGCGCAGGTCTTTCTGCACCCCGGACTTCTCTTCCTGGAGCTTGCCGAGCAGTTTTTTCAGCTCGGTAATGTCCTGACGCGTAGCGTCCAACTGTTGTTGGGTTTGTGCGCGCTCATCGGCAAACGCCGGTTGGAGCAGGCAGACTAAAGCGAGGGTAATCAAGGCGCGAAGCATAGAGGCGGGCGACACCAGGGAAAGGGACGGCCTAGTATGCCCGCCAAGCGCCGCAAAAAAAACGCCCAATTCGGGCTGGAAGGCAAGATAGGTGCCGAGTGGCGGGCATATGGCAAAAAGACATCTGCCAAACGCTGGCGATCGAATGTGGGAGGGGGCTTGCTCCCGAAGGCGGTGAGTCAGTCAAATAGAGGTCGACTGATCCACCGCTTTCGGGAGCAAGCCCCTCCCACAAGGTTTTGCGGTGTGTCAGACCAGGATTGAGGTGCCGGTCATCTCTTTCGGCTTCTCCAGCCCCATCAGCTTCAGCATGGTCGGCGCCACGTCCGCCAGCACGCCGCCTTCACGCACTTTCAGGTCGCGCTTGCCGACATAGATGAACGGCACCGGCTCGGTGGTGTGAGCGGTGTGGGCCTGGCCGGTGGATTCGTCGGACATCTGCTCGCAGTTGCCGTGGTCGGCGGTGATCAGCGCTTCGCCGCCGACTTTTTCCAGGGCATCGACGATACGGCCGACGCACAGGTCCAGGCATTCGACTGCCTTCACAGCCGCTTGCAGGTTGCCACTGTGGCCGACCATGTCGCCGTTGGCGTAGTTGACCACGATCACGTCGTAACGCTGGTGTTCGATGGCATCGACGATCTTGTCGGTGACTTCCGGCGCGCTCATTTCCGGCTGCAGGTCGTAGGTGGCGACTTTTGGCGATGGAATCAGGATGCGCTCTTCACCTGGGAACGGTTCTTCACGGCCGCCGGAGAAGAAGAACGTCACGTGGGCGTATTTCTCGGTTTCGGCGATGCGCAGCTGGGTCTTGCCGTTTTTCGCCAGGTAATCGCCCAGCACGTTTTCCAGGCTACCCGGGGCAAAAGCTGCCGGGGCCGGGATGTTGGCGGCGTATTGGGTGAGCATGACGAACTCGACCTTCGGCTGGCGGGCGCGCTCGAAGTCTTTGAAGCCGGCATCGACAAACACGTGGCTCAGTTCGCGGGCACGGTCGGCGCGGAAGTTCATGAACACCACGGCATCGCCGTCTTCAACTTTGACCGGCTCGCCGACGGTGGTGGCTTTGACGAACTCATCGCTCTCGCCACGCGCATAGGCGGCTTCCAGACCTTCCTGGGCGGTGGCGGCGTTGAATTCGGCCTGGCCGTCGACGATCAGGTTGTAAGCCTGGGAGACGCGGTCCCAACGGTTGTCGCGGTCCATGGCGAAGTAACGGCCGACCAGGCTGGCGATACGGCCTTTGCCGAGCGCAGCGAAGGTGGCGTCGAGCAGTTCGATGGACGATTGCGCGCTTTTAGGCGGGGTGTCGCGGCCATCGAGGAAGGCGTGCAGGTAGATCTTGTCAGCGCCGCGCTTGAAGGCCAGTTCGGCCATCGCGACCAGGTGGTCCTGGTGGCTGTGAACGCCGCCGTCGGACAGCAGGCCCATGAAGTGCACGGCCTTGCCGGCGGCGACTGCTTTATCCACCGCCGCGCAGATCGTCGGGTTCTCGAAGAACTCGCCGTCGCGGATCGATTTGGTCACGCGTGTGAAGTCTTGGTATACCACTCGTCCGGCGCCGAGGTTCATGTGGCCGACTTCCGAGTTGCCCATCTGGCCGTCCGGCAGACCCACGTCCATACCGGAACCGGAGATCAGGCCGTTGGGTACGGTGGCAGTCAGGCGGTCGAGTACCGGCTTGTTGGCCGAGTACACGGCGTTGTCGTGGTGGCTTTCACTGTGTCCGAAGCCATCGAGAATTATCAGGACCAAAGGTTTAGGCGTGGTAGTCATAGATCCTCTCGCGGCGGTAATAAAGGAAGGCATTCTAAAAGTGAGTGGCAGTTTAAAGCGAAGTTCCGACCACGTCACCGCTTTACGGGGGTTGGCCGCCCCTGACGGCTGTGTATACTTACCGCCATTTTAACGCCCTGGAACCTCCTTGATGGTTGATCACCTGATTGCATTTGCCACTGCCCACTACCTGCTCGCGGGTGCCTTCGTCATCCTGCTGGCGCTGCTGATCGCTCATGAAATGAGCCGCGGTGGCCGCAGCCTGAGCACGTCGGAGCTGACCGCGCTGGTCAACAAGGATGAGGCCGTTGTCGTGGATATTCGCCCGGCCAAGGATTTCGCTGCCGGGCATATTGTCGGCGCACTGAACATTCCGCAGGACAAGCTGATCGCACGCCTGGCCGAGCTGGAAAAATACAAAGCCAAGACCATCATCCTGGTCGACGCCCAAGGCCAGCACGCCGGCACCCACGCCCGCGAGATGCTCAAGACCGGTTTCACCGCCGCCAAACTGTCCGGCGGTATTGGCAGCTGGAAGGCCGATAACCTGCCGCTGGTGAAGTGATATGAGCCAGGTCGTCGTTTATTCCAGCGATTATTGCCCTTACTGCATGCGGGCCAAGGCCTTGCTTGAGAAAAAAGGCGTTGCCTTCGAAGAGATCAAGGTCGACGGCAAGCCCCAGGTGCGCGCCGAGATGACCAAGAAAGCGGGACGCACGTCCGTGCCGCAGATCTGGATCGGCGACAAGCATGTCGGTGGTTGCGATGACCTGTTCGCTCTGGAGCGCGCCGGTAAACTCGATGCGCTGCTGCTCGTCTGACGCCAAAACCCTAAAAGACCCCAAGATCAAGAAGGATCTGCGATGACTGACCAACAGAACACCGAAGCAGCAGAAGCCCAAGGCCCACAATTCTCGCTGCAGCGGATCTACGTGCGTGACCTGTCGTTCGAAGCGCCGAAAAGCCCGGCTATCTTCCGTCAGGAATGGACGCCAAGCGTTGCGCTGGACCTGAACACCCGTCAAAAGGCACTGGAAGGTGACTTCCACGAAGTCGTGCTGACCCTGTCGGTCACCGTCAAGAACGGCGAAGAAGTCGCTTTCATCGCTGAAGTGCAACAGGCTGGTATCTTCCTGATCCAGGGCCTGGACGAAGCGTCCATGAGCCACACCCTGGGTGCGTTCTGCCCGAACATTCTGTTCCCGTATGCCCGTGAGACCCTGGACAGCCTGGTCACCCGTGGCTCGTTCCCGGCGCTGATGCTGGCTCCGGTGAACTTCGATGCCCTGTACGCTCAAGAGCTGCAGCGCATGCAAACAGAAGGTTCGTCGACTGTTCAATAAGCTGTTCTGAGCAACGACACCGATCAAATGTGGGAGCGGGCTTGCTCGCGAATGCGGTACTTCAGTCGATATCTTCGTTGACTGACACTCCGCTTTCGCGAGCAAGCCCGCTCCCACATTTGTTATGCGGTGTTATTTAAAGCCGAGCTGGCGCCAGCCTTCGTAGACGGCAACGGCCACGGTGTTGGACAGGTTCAAGCTGCGGCAACCCTCGCGCATTGGCAGGCGCAGGCGATGGCCGTCGGGCAGGGCATCGAGCACCTCGGCCGGCAGGCCACGGCTTTCCGGGCCGAACAGGAAGGCGTCGCCTTCGGCAAAGCGGGCATCATGAAACGGCCGCGAGCCCTTGGTGGTGAACGCGAACAGCCGTGGGTGGCCAAGGCTTTCCAGGCAGCTGGCCAAATCGGCGTGGCGCTTGAGGGTGGCGTACTCGTGGTAGTCCAGCCCGGCGCGGCGCAGGCGCTTGTCGTCCATGTCGAAGCCCAGCGGCTCGATCAAATGCAGGTGGCAGCCACTGTTGGCGCACAGCCTGATAACGTTGCCGGTATTCGGCGGAATTTCTGGTTGAAAAAGGATGACGTGAAACATGCACGGCTCCGAAGGCAAAGATGCGCTGCATTCTACCCCTGAAGACGACCCAAGACCGAAGCTATTGCCCAAGGTCATGGGCTCATTGGCGATTGTCGGTTTGATGATCGGCCTGATGATCGGCCGCCTGACCACCCCGGACCCGGTTGAGCTGCAGCAGGTAGAGACCGCTGCGGACAATGTGGTGGTGTGGTTCAACAGTGAGCCCAAGCTGCACGGCGAACATATCGACGGCACCGTGGCGCTGTTGTTCGACGCGCAAGGCAAGGCCGCCAGTGGGCAGCTCAAGGTCAATGACAACGATGTGAATTGGCGCATCCGCAAAACGGATGGCGGCTTGCTGCTGAACCTGGTGGCGGCTCGGCCATTGCACGGGGAATGGAAAGGCGAGAAGGCCGATGGCCGCTGGCGGTTGGAGATCCATCTCCGAGAGCAATAAAAGAGGGAATTCCCGGCCTGCCTGTACCAAGGTTCCCAAAACGGGCTGGGGCTATGGGCGCTGTGCCGCATAAGCCCCGGGTGTAAAGAAGGGAGTTCCCGGCCTGCCTGTACCAGGGCTCCCAAAACGGGGTGAAGCCTTACAAGGCTTCGGTATTAAAGAGGGAATCCCCGGCCTGCCTGTACCGAGGTTCCCGAAACGGGTGTGGGGCACGACGCGGTTCGCATCAAGCACCACGGGTGTAAAGAGGGGATTCTCGGCCTGCCTGTACCAAGGTCCCCGAAACTGGGTTATGTCAGGGTTATTGCAGGGCGCGTGCCAGAGTTTGCAATGTGTGCCAAAAAAAATTGCCAGAATGCGCAAAGCCCCGGAATACGGGGCTTTGCTGTTTTTGTGATTTGATTTTTTGTTGATTCGGCGGGTGTTTCAGGCTGGCTGGATGTGCGCGATGCTAGTTCATGGTGCATTGAAGCGGTGCACGATCCCAAACCTTGTGGAGAACCAAATGTGGGAGCGGGCTTGCTCGCGAAGGCGGTGTGTCAGTCAATACATCTGCTGACTGACGCACGGCCTTCGCGAGCAAGCCCGCTCCCACAGGGGATCTTCAGTGGGTCAGGAAGAGGTGTTAAGCCTCATCACCCTCGTCATCATCCCCGCCATCGACCTTCATCCCCAACTCCTTGATCTTGCGCGTCAAGGTGTTGCGGCCCCAGCCGAGCAGCACGGCGGCGTCGCGGCGGCGGCCGGCGGTATGCTTCAAGGCGGTTTCGATCATGATGCGCTCGAAGGCCGGTACGGCGCTGTCCAGCAGGTTCGATTGCCCACGTGCCAGGGCCTGGTCGGCCCACTGGCGCAGCGCTTGCTCCCAGTTGGTGACCGGCGCGGAGTCCTGCGGCAGGCTCAACAGCTCCGGCGGCAGGTCGCTGATATGCACTTCACGCCCGGATGCCATAACGGTGATCCAGCGGCAGGTGTTCTCCAGCTGGCGCACGTTGCCCGGCCACGGCAGGTTCTTCAGGTATTCCTCGGTCTCGCTTTTCAGCAGCTTCGGCTCGACGGCCAGCTCCTGGGCGGCGCGGCTGAGGAAGTGGCGGGCGAGGGTCGGGATGTCTTCGCGGCGGTCCGACATGCGTGGGATGTGGATACGGATCACGTTCAGACGGTGGAACAAGTCTTCGCGGAACTTGCCCGCGTGCACCAGGGTTTCGAGGTTCTGGTGCGTCGCGGCGATGATGCGCACGTCGACCTTGACCGGCGTGTGCCCGCCAACGCGGTAGAACTCGCCGTCGGCCAATACGCGCAGCAAGCGGGTTTGGGTGTCGGCCGGCATGTCGCCGATTTCATCGAGGAACAGTGTGCCGCCGTCCGCCTGTTCAAAGCGGCCACGCCGCAGGTTGGCGGCGCCGGTGAACGCGCCTTTCTCATGGCCGAACAGCTCGGACTCCATCAAGTCCTTGGGAATCGCCGCCATGTTCAGCGCGATAAACGGCGAGGCCGCCCGTGGGCTGTGACGGTGCAGCGCATGAGCGACAAGCTCTTTACCGGTACCCGACTCGCCATTGATCAGCACGGTGATGTTGGAGTGGCTCAAACGCCCGATGGCGCGAAACACTTCCTGCATCGCCGGCGCTTCGCCGATGATTTCCGGGGTGCGGGTCAGCGCGGGCGGGGCTTCCTGGCTTTGTTGTTCCTGGGCGTGCTGGTTGGCGCGCTTGACCAGCGCCACCGCCTCGTCCACGTCGAATGGCTTGGGCAGGTACTCAAAGGCGCCGCCCTGATAGGACGCGACAGCGCTGTCCAGGTCCGAGTGCGCGGTCATGATGATCACTGGCAGGCGCGGGTGCTGCTCGCGGATCCGCGCCAGCAAGTCCAGGCCACTGGCGCCGGGCATGCGGATGTCGGAGATGATCACATCCGGCTGCTGACGAGCCAGGCGGCTCATCACTCCGTCGGCGCTGTCAAAGCTCTGGGTGGTCATGCCTTCCTGTTGCAAGGCTTTCTCGAGGACCCAGCGGATAGAACGGTCGTCATCGACGATCCAGACGGTTTCACTACGGCTCATGTCGATGGGGCTCCTTGTTCCAGAGGCAGAAAGATCGAGAACGTGGTGTGGCCAGGATGGCTCTCACATTCGATCAGACCCTGGTGCTGGCTGATGATGTTCTGGGTAATGGCCAGGCCCAGCCCGGTACCGTCCGGGCGGCCGCTGACCATGGGAAAGAAGATGGTTTCCTGCAGGTCCGCAGGAATGCCCGGGCCGTTGTCGATGATCTCGACTTTGGTCACCAGGCGATGGCGCACATGGCCGATGGTGAACTGGCGCAGGGCACGGGTGCGCAGGCTGATGCGGCCCAGGCGCAGCTCGTTCTGGCTGCTGATGGCCTGCATGGCGTTGCGCACGATATTAAGCACCGCCTGAATCATTTGTTCGCGGTCGATCAATACATCGGGAATGCTCGGGTCGTAGTCGCGCACCAGCGTGATGCAGCCTTGGCTTTCGGCTTCCACCAACTGGCAGACGCGCTCCAGCACCTCGTGCACGTTGGTCATGGCCAAGGAGGGCAACTTGTTCGAGCCGAGCATGCGGTCCACCAGGTTACGCAGGCGGTCGGCTTCCTCGATGATGACGTTGGTGTAGTCCTTGAGGTGCTCGTCGGGCAGTTCGCGGGCGAGCAGTTGCGCCGCGCCGCGAATCCCGCCCAGCGGGTTCTTGATTTCATGGGCCAGGCCGCGCACCAACATCTTGCTGGTTTCCTGCTTGGACAGCTGCGCTTCTTCTTTGGTGATGCGCAGCAAGCGGTCGCGGGGGTGCACTTCGAGCAACAGCAACGTTGCGCCGTTGCTCAGGATTGGGGTCACGGCGTAGTCGACGGTCAGCGTCTGGCCAGTGAGGGCAGTGAGCATTGCTTCACGCTTGGTGAACGGGTGTGCCTGTTCCACCGCCTGGCGCAACGAGCTCAAGGCTTCGGCCGACTCGGTGAACAATTCGCTGATGAACTGCCCATGGCTGCGCTGGCCGCTGATGGCCAGGAGCATCTCCGCCGCCGGGTTCATGTACTCAAGACGCAGGTCGTCATTGAGCAGGATGGTCGCGGTGGTCAGGTTGTCGAGTAACAAACGGTGCAGTGCATCGCTGATGGTCATCAGGACCTCTTTTGGAGCAAGGCGCGGGCTTGAGGCACACGCTGATACAAGGAAAATGCAAAAACCAAACCAAGGCTCCGAAAAGAAGCGTTAAAGCCCTGAAATAGGGGTTTAAGGCGCGAAACTGTGGCGTTCTGCCAGCTTGTTCGGGAAGAATCGAACCAAAATGGGCTGGGCAGGTGGGAAGCGTGCAAGCTATCGCACCAATATAGTGCAGTTTTGTGAAGGTTGTTCAGGAAGGCTTGGAAGGCGCAACTGAATGCACCGAGTCCAAATGCGGGAGCGGGCTTGCTCGCGAAGGCGGTGTTTCAGTTAATGCATCAGGTGACTGACACACCGCCTTCGCGAGCAAGCCCGCTCCCACAATTTTGATTGGGTTTCAGGCCTCAACCTTTGTAGATGCACAGCTCGGCGGTGGCGCGGATCATTGCCAGTTGGCGCAGCGGATCATTCTGCGGCTCATGCACGGCGGTGGCCAGCCATTGCGGGCACTGTGGATCGGTGCGCTGCGGGGTGAAGTCGGCCAGTTGCTGCAGCAGGCGTTTTTGCAGTTGGTCCAGTTGCGGGCGAATTTGCTTGACCAAGTCTGGGCGCGGGTCGTCGGGCGCGTTGCCCTGGAACTGCCAGTCGGACAGATGGGTGTATTGCACCAGCTTATTGGCTTCGATCTGTGCCGAGAAAAATTGCTCGGCGGCGGCGGGGTCGAGTTTGTAAGTGGGCGCCTGGGCGACCACGCTGGCGATCACTTCCTGTTCGCGCTTCCTGTCCTCTACGGGCTTGTGGCTGTCCCATTTGCTCAGGGCCACCTGGTCGGCAATCTCCAGGCGTTCGGCGATGCTGTTGAGCAGAGGCTCCAGGGTGGGCGGCGCGGCGCTGGCTGTGGCGCAGGCGAACAACAGGGCGAATGCAAGTTTATGTTTCAACGTAGATCTCCTTGTGGGAGCGGGCTTGCTCGCGAAGGCGGTGTGTCAGTCACCCGATGCATTAACTGATACACCGCCTTCGCGAGCAAGCCCGCTCCCACCTGTTGATTGGGTTTGCAGATTTCTGGCAGTGTCAGCCAGAGGCTACCTTAACTTGCGTGCTTGCCTACAGGTGCGCCAGAATCCGCCGGCTTGTACGGCTGGCTTGTCGTCTCTAAGGTTGCTCGGTCGCTGCTCATCAGTGATCAGGTTTAGTAGCCTGAGGGTTAAGTTAAGTCGTACCACTCCGACCTTTATGGCGGCTGTGCGTAGGGCATCTTCGGGTGCGCCGGCTTTTGCTTAACTTCCCCGGTCTACTAACCTGCGCATAGCTGCCACCCTATCGTTTAGTAGCGAGTCGATGGCGGCCTCATTCGAGGAAGTTAAGACATGTTCAAAGCAACCCCAAATCCACCTCTATCCGTCTTCACCATCGACTCTGGCAGTGACGACGAATCCCTGCTGGTCAACAGCTTCGAAGCCTTTACCTCAGTCAGCACCTTGTTGCTTGATTTGTCAGAGGCGCTGGAAGGCAAACACCGCGATACCGTCCTGGCGATTCATCAGCTCAGTGCCCTCGGCACCTTGATGGTTGGCAAACTGCTCGACCGCCACGCCCCGGCTCGCTAAACGCCAGGCAAAAAAAGACCTCCCGAAGGAGGTCTTTTCGTTACGCCACGTTAAGCAGCGCTACCGGATCAGCAGCTGTAGTACAGCTCGTATTCCAGTGGGTGTACGAAGGTGCGTACTTTGATTTCTTCTTCGCTTTTCAGCTCGATGTAGGCATCGATGAAGTCGTCGCTGAATACGCCGCCTTTGGTCAGGAACGCACGGCCCTTGTCCAGCTCTTCCAGGGCTTCTTTCAGGCTGCCGCACACTTGTGGGATCTCTTTGGCCTCTTCAGGCGGCAGGTCGTACAAGTTTTTGTCGGCGGCGTCGCCAGGGTGGATCTTGTTCTGGATACCGTCCAGGCCAGCCATGACCAGGGCAGCGAAGGCCAGGTATGGGTTGGCTGCCGGGTCCGGGAAGCGTGCTTCGATACGGCGAGCGCGTGGGCTGGACACGTAAGGAATACGGATCGAAGCGGAACGGTTACGCGCCGAGTAGGCCAGCATTACCGGTGCTTCGAAACCTGGCACCAGACGCTTGTAGGAGTTGGTCGACGGGTTGGTGAAGCCGTTCAGGGCCTTACCGTGCTTGATGATACCGCCGATGAAGTACAGGGCAGTGTCGGACAGGCCGGCATAACCTTCGCCAGCGAAGGTGTTCTTGCCTTCTTTAGCGATGGACAGGTGAACGTGCATACCCGAACCGTTATCGCCGTACAGTGGCTTAGGCATGAAGGTAGCGGTACGGCCGTAGGCATCAGCCACGTTGTGTACGCAGTACTTCAGGGTCTGAACTTCGTCAGCCTTGGCCACCAGGGTGTTGAACTTCACACCGATTTCGTTCTGGCCGGCAGTCGCCACTTCGTGGTGGTGAACTTCGATGACCAGGCCCATTTCTTCCATGGCGTTGCACATGGAGGTACGGATTTCGTGGTCGTGGTCGAACGGCGGAACTGGGAAGTAGCCACCTTTGATACCTGGACGGTGGCCTTTGTTGCCGCCTTCGATGTCCTGGTCAGACATCCACGAACCTTGTTCGGAGAAGATTTTGAACATGGAACCGGAGATGTCGGACTTGAACTTGACCGAATCAAAGATGAAGAATTCTGGCTCCGGGCCTACGAATACGGTGTCGCCGATACCGGTCGACTTCAGGTATTCCTCGGCGCGCTTGGCGATCGCACGTGGGTCGCGGTCGTAGCCTTGCATGGTCGAAGGCTCGATCACGTCGCAGACGATGATCAGGGTTGGGTCTTCGGTGAACGGGTCGAGAACGGCAGTGCTGTCGTCCGGCATCAGGATCATGTCGGAAGCTTCGATGCCTTTCCAGCCGGCAATGGAGGAACCGTCGAACATTTTGCCTTCTTCGAAGAAAGCATCATCCAGCGCGTCGCGAGCCGGCATGGTCACGTGGTGCTGAGTACCTTTAGTGTCCGTGAAGCGCAGATCAATCCATTTAACGTCATGATCTTTGATGAGTTGAACCGACTTCGACATGGTGTCCTCCGGGTGGCTTCGGGCTGGATAGTGGAGTTAGCCCTTAGAATGTGGGTGATGCCGGCGCGAATACTCGACCAAGGCAACCTGCCTCACAAGAGAGCAAATTGCATGCCAGTGCGCCAACATGGCCTTTTTGCCTCAAAATGGCCCCTATAACGGTGCAATCCGCCGAAACGGAATAAATCACGCACTGCAATGTAGCGTTAATTGGCGTAAATGACCCGTTTTGGTGCGCGTCGTGTGTAATGCATATTAACTGGTTAAACCTTGAGCGATTTCCGCTATAATCCGCGCCCCCCTTTTTCAGCAGGCCCGGCGCGCGCTGTTTCCATGAAATTAATCGTTAAAGTGTTCCCCGAGATCACCATCAAAAGCCGACCGGTACGGATGCGTTTCATCCGTCAATTGGCCAAGAACATCCGTGCCGTGCTCCGTGACCTGGACCCGGCTGTGGTGGTGAATGGCGTGTGGGACAACCTCGAGCTGGAAACCCGTATCACCGATGCCAAAGCCTTGAAGGACATGACCGAGCGCCTGAGCTGCATGCCGGGCATCGCGCATTTCCTGCAGGTGGATGAGTACCCGCTGGGCGACTTCGACGACATCACCGAGAAGTGCAAGCTGCACTTTGGCAATGAGCTTGAAGGCAAGATTTTTTCGGTGCGCTGCAAGCGCGCCGGCAAGCACACCTTCAGCTCCATGGACGTCGAGAAATACGTCGGCAGCAAGCTGCGTCGCGAGTGCGGCGCCGCCGGAATTTCCCTGAAAGCGCCGCAAATTGAAGTGCGCATGGAAATTCGCGACCAACGGTTGTTTGTGATTCACAGCCAGCACAACAGCATCGGCGGCTACCCGCTGGGTGCCCTGGAACAGACCCTGGTGCTGATGTCCGGCGGTTTCGATTCCACGGTGGCGGCCTACCAGATCATGCGCCGCGGCCTGATGAGCCACTTCTGCTTCTTTAATCTGGGCGGGCGTGCACATGAATTGGGCGTGATGGAAGTCGCGCACTTTATCTGGAAGAAGTACGGCAGCTCCCAACGCGTGCTATTTGTAAGCGTGCCGTTCGAGGAAGTGCTGGGTGAAATTCTCGGCAAAGTCGATAACAGTCATATGGGCGTAGTATTGAAGCGTATGATGTTGCGCGCTGCGTCCCGAATCGCCGATCAGTTGCAGATCGACGCGTTGGTGACCGGTGAAGCGATCTCTCAGGTCTCCAGCCAGACGCTGCCGAACCTGTCGCTGATCGACTGCGTGACCGAGAAGCTGGTGCTGCGCCCGCTGATCGCCAGTCACAAGCAGGACATCATCGACCTGGCCGAAGAAATCGGCACGGCGGATTTCGCCAAGCACATGCCTGAATATTGCGGGGTCATTTCGGTGAACCCCAAGACCCACGCCAAGCGCAACCGCGTGGAGTACGAAGAACAACAGTTCGACATGGCGATTCTGGAGCGTGCGCTCGAGAACGCTAAAATGGTGCCGATCGATCGCGTAATCGACGAATTGGGCCAAGACGTGCAAATCGAAGAAGTCAGTGAAGCCCTGGCCGGCCAGATTGTCGTCGACATCCGTCACCCGGATGCCGCCGAAGATGAGCCGCTGGAAATCGCTGGCATCGACGTGCAAACGCTGCCGTTCTACGCATTGAACGCGCGTTTCAAGGAACTGGATAACAGCCGTCAGTACCTGCTGTATTGCGACAAAGGCGTGATGAGTCGCCTGCATGCCCACCATTTGCTCAGTGAGGGGCATGCCAATGTGCGCGTTTATCGACCGAGCTAAGAGCCCGGGGCTGTTTGCCTGTGGCCTGCGTCACCGGCCCCCCGACTCTGCCGTCAAGCTGTAACGGCAAGGCCTGACTCTACTGTTAATCGCTGCCACGACCTGTCAGCACACCGAATCCTCTGATCGAGATACACAAGTGATCGAAAATCTACGTAACATCGCCATCATTGCTCACGTTGACCATGGTAAAACCACCCTGGTAGACAAACTCTTGCGTCAATCCGGCACCCTGGAGCGCAACGAGCTCAACGACGAGCGCGTGATGGACTCCAACGACCAGGAAAAAGAGCGCGGTATTACCATCCTGGCTAAAAACACCGCTATCAACTGGAACGGCTACCACATCAACATCGTGGATACCCCGGGCCACGCCGACTTCGGCGGCGAAGTAGAACGCGTAATGTCGATGGTTGACTCCGTTCTGCTGCTGGTTGACGCTCAAGACGGCCCTATGCCGCAAACCCGTTTCGTGACCAAGAAGGCTTTCGAAGCCGGCCTGCGTCCGATCGTGTGCATCAACAAGGTTGACCGTCCAGGCGCACGTCCGGACTGGGTTCTGGACCAGATTTTCGACCTGTTCGACAACCTGGGTGCTACCGAAGAGCAACTTGATTTCCAAGTGATCTACGCGTCTGCCCTGAACGGTATTGCCGGTCTGGAACACACCGCCATGGCGGAAGACATGACCCCGCTGTACCAAGCAATCGTTGACCACGTTCCACCGCCGAAGGTTGACCGTGAAGGCGCGTTCCAGATGCAAATCTCCGCACTGGACTACAACAGCTTCCTGGGTGTTATCGGCGTTGGCCGTATCGCTCGTGGTAGCGTCAAGCCGAACACCCCGGTTGTGGCTATCGGTGCTGATGGCAAGAAGCGTAACGGTCGTATCCTGAAGCTGATGGGTCACCACGGTCTGCACCGTATTGACGTTGAAGAAGCTTTCGCCGGCGATATCGTTTGCGTCAGCGGCATGGACTCGCTGTTCATCTCCGACACCCTGTGCCAGCCGGACACTGTCGAGGCGATGAAGCCTCTGACCGTTGACGAGCCAACCGTTTCCATGACCTTCCAGGTAAACGACTCGCCTTTCTGCGGTAAAGAAGGCAAGTTCGTGACTTCCCGTAACATCAAGGAACGTCTGGACAAAGAGCTGCTGTACAACGTTGCACTGCGCGTTGAAGAAGGCGACTCGGCTGACAAGTTCAAGGTTTCCGGCCGTGGTGAGCTGCACCTCTCGGTACTGATCGAAACCATGCGTCGCGAAGGCTTCGAAATGGGCGTTGGTCGTCCAGAAGTGATCATCCGTACTGTTGACGGCGTGAAGCAGGAACCGTTCGAAAACGTGACCATCGACACCCCGGAAGAATCCCAGGGCAAGGTCATGGAAGAGATGGGCCTGCGTAAAGGCGACCTGACCAACATGGTGCCGGATGGCAAAGGCCGTGTGCGTCTGGAATACAACATCCCTGCTCGTGGTCTGATCGGTTTCCGTAACCAGTTCCTGACCCTGACCAACGGTGCTGGCATCCTGACCTCGATCTTCGATCGCTACGACACCATGAAGTCCGGCGACATGTCCGGCCGTCAGAACGGTGTTCTGGTATCGGTAGAAACCGGTAAGGCACTGACCTACTCCCTGGAAACGCTGCAGGCGCGTGGCAAGCTGTTCGTTGAACACGGTCAAGAGATCTACAACGGTCAGATCGTTGGTCTGAACAGCCGTGACAACGACATGGGCGTCAACCCAACCAAAGGCAAGAAGCTCGACAACATGCGTGCTTCGGGTAAAGACGAGACCATCGCTCTGGTTCCACCTGTTCGCTTCACCCTGGAACAGGCTCTGGAATTCATCCAGGACGACGAGCTGTGCGAAGTGACACCTAAGTCGATCCGCCTGCGTAAGAAGATCCTGGACGAAGGCGAGCGTACCCGCGCTGCCAAGAAAGCCAAGAACTGAGTTAACTCAGGCTGAATGAAAAACGCCCCCGGTCGAAAGGCCGGGGGCGTTTTTTTATGCCTGATCGTTCCCACGCTCTGCGTGGGAATGCCGCTTGGGACGCTCCGCGTCCCGCTTTTAAGGGCGGACGCAGAGCGTCCAGGGCTGCATTCCCACGCGGAGCGTGGGAACGATCATCATGATCATCAGAACTTGTCGAGAGTCCGGAAATTGGTCTCGCGCACCACTTCCTTCGGCTTGTACGCACAATACCCCGGGCGCGGGCCGATTTTCGGGTGGTTGCGGCAGGTATCCGGGCGCTTGTCATAAATAGTGCAGAAGCGCGTCTTACGATCCAGGTACAGGCAATCGTTGTTGCTCATGCGCTGCAGGGTAAAAATCTCCGATTTGGAGTTGTAGCGCTCGACGATGCCTTCTTTCTGCAAGCGCTTGGCGATGTTCTTCGGCGGGTCACCGCGCTCGAACTCATCGACGATGCCAATGCGGATCAGGTCCTTGATCTTCACCTCAACCGGCAGCATGCAGCAGCTGGACACGCAGCCACCGCACATGTGGGCGGAATATTTCTGCCAAGTCTCGAGACGGTCGAGTTCCGCGGCGGCGATCAGTTGAGGCTTCATCAGGGTTCCAAGGTGGGGCGCTATCTGGGCGCGCGATAATACCGGGATTGATGATTTTTTGAACAGTATTTTGCGGCTTTCAGCCAGAAGGCTGCTCAAACCCCGATCGGGCACGACCCCTGCATCATTTTCCCGCAAAGGTGAATGAGTTAAAAAACTGCCGAACCAGCACGTTCACCGTCTGTCAGACCGACTAGGCTCTAGCAACTCCTTCAATCTCGCCCGAGGTCGCACCGATGTCTCAGGAACCGCTTGCACGAGAAGCAGAGGTAGCCGCATTCCGCGATGCTGTCTTGACCAAACTCACTTACGCGGTGGGTAAAGACCCCGACCACGCCTTCGACCACGACTGGTTTGAAGCCATTGCCCTGGCCGCCCGCGACCAGATGGTCGACCATTGGATGAACCATACGCGCCGTATTTACCGCAAAGGCCAGAAGCGGGTTTATTACCTCTCGCTGGAATTCCTCATCGGCCGCTTGCTTTACGACAGCCTGAGCAACCTCGGCGTGCTGGAGATTGCGCGCGAAGCCCTGTCCGAACTGGGCGTCGACCTGGAACGCATCCGCCTGCTGGAGCCCGACGCGGCGCTCGGCAACGGCGGCCTTGGCCGCTTGGCGGCGTGCTTTATGGAAAGCATGTCGACCTTGGGCATTGCCGGCCACGGTTACGGCATTCGCTATGAGCACGGCTTGTTCCGCCAGGCGATTGTGGATGGCTGGCAGCAGGAACAGACCGAGCGCTGGCTGGACTTCGGCAACCCGTGGGAGTTTGAGCGGGCCGAAGTGATTTACCCGATCGGCTTTGGCGGCAGCGTCGAAACCCTGCCGGATGCCTCCGGCAAGCTGATCCAGGTGTGGACGCCCAACGAAACCGTGCGCGCCGTTGCTTATGACACCCCGGTAGTGGGCTGGCGCGGCGCCAGTGTGAACACCCTGCGTCTGTGGCGTGCACGGGCCGTGGAAGACCTGCACCTGGAACGCTTCAATGCCGGTGACCACTTGGGCGCCGTCGCCGAAGTGGCCCGCGCCGAAAGCATCTCGCGCGTGCTTTACCCCGCCGACAGCACCGAAGCAGGGCAGGAACTGCGCCTGCGCCAGGAATACTTCTTCGTCTCCGCTTCGCTGCAAGACTTGTTGCGTCGCCACAAAAACATGCACGGCTCGGTGCTCAGCCTGGGTGAGCACGCTGCCATCCAGCTCAATGACACCCACCCGTCCATCGCCGTGGCCGAGTTGATGCGCCAACTGGTAGACCTGCACGACATTCCGTGGGAAGCCGCGTGGGACGTGACGGTTGAAACGCTTTCCTACACCAACCACACCTTGTTGCCCGAGGCGTTGGAAACCTGGCCGGTAGGCCTGATGGAACGCATGCTGCCGCGGCACATGCAGATCATCTACCTGATCAACGCCCAGCACATTGATTCGCTGCGGGCCAAGGGCATCCACGATTTCGACGTGTTGCGCGCGGTGTCGCTGATCGAAGAAGACAACGGCCGCCGCGTGCGCATGGGTAACCTGGCATTCCTCGGCTCCCACAGCGTCAACGGTGTGTCCGGTTTGCACACCCAGCTGATGCGTAGCACGGTGTTCTCCGAACTGCACAAGCTGTACCCGGAGCGCATCAACAACAAAACCAACGGCATCACCTTCCGCCGCTGGTTGTACCAGGCCAACCCCAAGCTCACCGAGATGCTCGTGGAAGCCCTGGGCCCGGACATCCTCGACACCATGGAAACCCGCCTGACGGAGCTGGAAACCTTCGCCGAGAAGCAGGTGTTCCGCAAAGCCTTCGCCGAACAGCGCCTGCACAGCAAGCGTGCACTGGCCGAGATCATCCACGAGCGCCTGGGCATTTCGGTGAACCCGGCGGCGATGTTCGATGTGCAGGTCAAGCGCATCCACGAGTACAAGCGCCAACTGTTGAACCTGCTGCACACCGTGGCCTTGTACCAGGCAATCCGCGCCGAGCCGGGCACCGATTGGGTGCCACGGGTGAAAATCTTCGCGGGCAAGGCCGCCGCGAGTTATCACCAGGCCAAGTTGATCATCAAGCTGACCAACGACATCGCGCGCACCGTGAACAACGACCCCACCGTGCGCGGTTTGCTCAAGGTGGTGTTCCTGCCCAACTACAACGTCAGCCTGGCGGAAAGCATCATTCCGGCGGCGGACTTGTCGGAGCAGATTTCCACCGCCGGCTTTGAAGCGTCGGGCACCAGTAACATGAAGTTCGGCCTCAATGGCGCGCTGACCATCGGCACCATGGACGGCGCCAACGTCGAGATGCATGAGCGGGTGGGCGCCGAGCATATGTTTATCTTCGGCCTCAGCGCCGAACAAGTGGAAGCCCGCAAGCACGCCGGTGAATTCCACGCCGGGCCGGATGTGGCAGCCTCCCATCGCCTCAACGATGTGTTGCAAGCGATCCGCGGCGGGGTGTTCTCGCCGGATGATCCGGGCCGTTATGTGGGCTTGATCGACGGGCTGATCGACTACGACCGCTTCCTGGTGTGTGCCGACTTCGATGCCTATTGGGACGCCCAGGCGCGGGTCGAAGCGCATTGGCACGACTCGAAGGCGTGGTGGCGTTCGGCGGTGCTCAATACGGCGCGCATGGGCTGGTTCTCGTCGGACCGGACGATCCGCGAATACGCCACCGAGATCTGGAAAGCGCTCGACTAAACACCGCAGTAAAAAGTGTGGGAGCGGGCTTGCTCGCGAATGCGGAGGGTCAGTTAACAAATATGTCGACTGGCACCCCGCTTTCGCGAGCAAGCCCGCTCCCACATTAGCCCCGCGTCGATATACTAGGCCCCGGTTTGCCCGCCTCGGGCTGCTTAGGGATATCGACCATGCAATGGATTTTCATGCTGATTGGCCTGGTGCTCGGCTGGACACTCGATGAGTCGTTCACCGATGCCGGCTTCGGTGCGCTCTTGGGCCTGGGTATTGGCCAGGCGATTCGCCTGTCGAAGTTGTCCGCCCAGGCAGACCAGCAAGCGCGTCAGTTAGAGACCACGCAGAAGGCATTGATAGCCCTCGGTGAGCGCCTGCGGCAACTGGAAGTGCCCGCGCCGACCAACAGCGTGATCGTCGAAGCCCCCCTCCCTGAACCTGCACCTGTCGTTGCAAAGCCCGAACTTGTTTGGGAGTTGCCCGCCGAGCTGGCGCCTGTTGCCGTGGTGGCCGAGGCAAGCCAGCCACTGCCGGATGACGTCTGGGCCGCAGCGCCAACGCCGCAACCTGAAGCGCCGGCCATTCCCCGAGGCCCCAACCTGATCGAACGGGCCATCAGTGGCGCGCGCAATTGGCTGTTTGGCGGTAACACCGTGCTGCGCGTCGGCGTGGTGCTGCTCTTCCTCGGCCTGGCCTTCCTGCTGCGCTACGCCACCGAAGGCGTAGTGGTGCCGATCGAGCTGCGCTACGCCGGCGTTGCCGCCGCCGCCATCGGCCTGCTCGGGCTGGGCTGGTGGTTGCGGCTGCGTAACAGCAATTACGGCTTGATGCTGCAAGGCACCGGCATTGCCGTGTTGTACCTGACCGTGTTCGCGGCGATGCGCCTGCACCCGTTGATCGATCCCGGCGCGGCACTCGGCCTGCTGGTGGCGGTCACGGTGTTCTCGGCGATCCTGGCGATCACCCAGGATGCCCTCGGCCTGGCCTGCGCGGCGGCGTTGGGTGGTTTTGCCGCGCCGATCCTGACCTCTACCGGCGCCGGTAACCATGTGGCGCTGTTCAGCTACTTCGCGCTGCTCAACGCCGGCATCCTCGCCATCGCCTGGTTCAAGGCCTGGCGTTTGCTCAACCTGATCGGGTTTGTCGGTACCTTCGGCATTGGTTTCGCCTGGGGCATGCGCGCTTACACGCCGGACCTGCTGTGGAGCACCGAGCCGTTCCTGATCCTGTTTTTCCTGATGTACCTGGCCATCGGGCTGCTGTTTGCGCGGCGCAAACTGCTGGCGCTGGGCGACGCCCCTGAAGGCCGTGACGCACTGCTGCGCTGGTCGGCGGGCAAGGGCGATTATGTCGACGGCAGCATGCTGTTCGGTCCGCCGCTGGTGGGCTTCGGCTTGCAGTTCGCGCTGGTGCAGCACCTGGAGTTTGCAGCAGCGTTCAGTGCGTTGGGCTTGGGGCTTATCTACATGGTCCTGGCCCGGTTGTTGAGGGGTGGGCGCGCCTTGTTGCTGGCGGAAACCTGCCTGGCGCTGGGTGTGATCTTTGCCAGCCTGGCGATTCCACTGGGCCTCGATGCACGCTGGACGGCTGCCGCGTGGGCGGTGGAGGGCGCCGGGATCTTCTGGCTAGGCTTGCGTCAGCAGCGGCCTTTGGCGCGGGCCTTTGGCCTGTTGTTGCAACTGGGGTCGGCGCTGGCGTTCCTCAGCGAGCTGCGCGTGGGCGCACAGACCTTGCTCGACGCTGCGCCGTTGGGTGCGCTGCTACTGGGCGCGGCATTGCTGTTCAGCTTCGCTCAGTTGCGCAAGGCGCCGACTGAACAGGCAGCCGATTGGGAGCGCAAAGGCTTGCCGGTATTGGCGAGCCTGGGCCTGAGCTTTTTGTACCTGCTCGCGCCGTTGCTGTTACTGACCCAAGGCACGGCCATCAGTTGGGCAATCGCCGGTCTGGTCACTCTGTTTATCGGCCTGCGCATCGGCTCGCGTACCTTCCTGTTCAGCGCCTTCGCCGTGCAATTGCTTGGCGGGGCGTTGTTCCTGCTGCGCTTGCAAGGCGGCGACGGGGCGGCGGTCTTCAGTGCGGGTTGGTCCGGCTTGTTGACGGCCTCGCTGATCGGCCTGGCCTTGGTCGGCGGCATGCTGCTGGCGGCGCGCGATGACATGGTGCGCAGCGACGTGCGGTTACTGCGCGGTCTGTCCGTGGTGTTGCTCGCAGGTTTGGTGCTGATCAATCTTGCTGTGCTGTTCGTACTGCCTTGGGAAAGTGCCAGCGGCGTGTGGGCGGCGAGTGGCTTGTTGATCATCTGGCTGAGCCTGTACCTGCAACAGCGCGTCAGCTTCGTGTTTGGGCTGCTGCTGCAATTGGTCGGCGGCGGCTCGTTCCTGTTGGCGGCGCCGCAGTTGCTTGGGCCGCTGACCGGCGATGGCTTGCGCCCCTTGGCGCACAGCGGGTTCTGGACACCGATGGTGCTGGGCTTGGCCGCGATGGTCGGCGCCTGGCGCTTGCAGCGTGAACCGCATGCGCCGGTGTTTGCTGTGTTGAAGCTGCAACGCCTGTCCGACCTGCTGCTGGTGTGGGGCGCGGCCTGGTGGACGCTGGCGCTGATCGGTGAAGTGTTGCGGTTTATCCCGCAGGAGCTGCAGGGGCCATTTTTGCTCGGCATCGCGGCGGTGAGCGTGGCGATCTGGGCAGTGCTGGCCGAACGTTTGCGCTGGGCATCGCTGGGCATTCTGTGCGCCTTGCTGATGCCGGCGGCGGGCGTGGTGTTGCTGGTGTCTGCCCATGACTACTACCACCCGGCGGCGCATTACGGCTGGCTGGCCTGGCTGGCGGTGTTTGGGGTGCACTTCACCTCGTTGCGGCGCTTGGCGGCAGTGGTTCCCGGCAGAGTGCTGAGCGTTGCTCATGTACTCGGCTGCTGGATGTTGATCGGCGTGTTGGCGCTGGAGCTGCGTTACGGCCTGCTGTTGCTGTCGAGCGAGTACAACGCCTGGCGCTGGTTGGGTTGGGCGATTCTGCCGAGCCTTTATCTGGTGCTGGCGGCTGCGCCGCGCAGCTGGCCATGGCCAGTCTCGGCCTACCCGCGTGAATACCGCGTGCTGGCAGCACTGCCGCTGGCGGTATTGATGCTTGGCTGGTTCTGGCTGGCAACTATCTTCAGTGACGGTACGGCCAAACCGCTGCCGTATGTACCGCTGCTCAACCCGCTGGACCTGGGCCTGCTGTTTGCGCTGCTGGGTGTGTATTTATGCGCGCGCAGCGTGGCGCCGCAACGCGGGCCGCGTGCTGAGCTGATCGCCCAAGGTGTCGCGGGTATTTCGCTGTTTGCCTTCTGTACCGCATTGGTGATGCGCACTGCCCACCATTGGGCTGGCGTGCCCTTCCAGCTGGATGCACTGCTGGAGTCGATGTTGGTGCAGGCCGGCCTGTCGATTGTGTGGACCTTGGTCGCCCTCGGCCTGATGATCGGCGGCCACCTGCGCCATCGTCGCGAAGTGTGGCTGATCGGCGCGGCGCTGATTGCGCTAGTGGTCGCCAAGCTGTTCTTTGTCGAACTGAGCAACCGTGGCGGGCTGGCGCGGATCGTGTCGTTTATCGGCGTGGGCGGGCTGTTGCTGGTGGTGGGCTACTTTGCGCCGCTGCCGCCCAAGCGCGCCGAACCGGTGTTGGAAACTGAAGGAGCATCCTCTTGATCGGTAAGTTGAGCGTAATCGCGGTGGGCATGTGTACGACGTTGTCGGTGTGGGCCCAGGAAGCGCCCGCCGACTTCACCACACACGTGCCGCTGGCCGTGAACGGCAACGGCCCCTGGTATCGCCTGGAGCTGCCATTGGCGGTGCAATTGAGCGCGCGTCAGGCTGACCTTAGTGATGTGCGGGTGTTCAATGCCGCCGGTGAGCCGCAAGCCTATGCGCTGTCGCGTCAATCAGCGCAGCGTACTGAACGCCGCGATGTGGCTGACGTGAAGTGGTTTCCACTGTACGCCGCCGACACCCGCGAAAGCGTGCCGAACGTGATGATGAAGTCCACTGCCGAAGGCACGCTGCTCGAAGTGCGCCCGTCCAAGGCAGGTCAGCAAGTGCTGCGCGGCTGGGTGCTGGATGCCAGCGCGATCAAGGCGCCGCTGCAGCAACTGAGCCTGGACTGGCGCCGCGAGCAGGATGGCTTCCAGCGTTTCAGCATTGAAGCCAGCGATGACTTGCAGCACTGGCAGTCGTGGGGCGATGGGCAGGTGGCGCGCCTGTCGTTTGCCGATGAGCGCGTCGAGCAGCATGACGTCAGCCTGCCGGGGCAGTCGGCGCGTTACCTGCGTTTGGTGTGGCAGGGCCAACCTGCGCCGCAACTGACCTCGGCCAAGCTGGTCAGCGCCTCCAGCAGCCGTTTGCCGCTGCCGTTGGTGTGGTCGCAACCGCTGTCGGGGGCGCGGCTCAAAGCCGGGGAATACACCTGGCAACTGCCGACGGGGCTGCCTGTGGAGCGCGTGCGTGTTGAGTTGAAACAGCCCAATACGTTGGCGCCGGTCACCTTGGCGGGGCGCCGCGACGCCCATCAAGCCTGGCAGCCGCTGAGCAATGGTTTGTTGTACCGCCTGACCCAGAACGGCCAGGACGTGGTGCAGGACGAATTGCAGCTGCCTGGTCAGGCTGTGGCCGAGCTCAAATTGCAGGTGGATGAGCGCGGCGGTGGCCTGGGCATCGAAGCCCCGGCTCTGCGTTTTGCCGTGCGCGCCACCCAATTGGTGTTTCTGGCGCGGGGCGAACCACCGTTTACCCTGGCGTTAGGCAATGGCTCGGTCAAGGCGGCGAACCTGCCGTTGTCGACCCTGATCCCTGACTACAGCGCCGAGCGCCTCAAGACGTTGGGTCAGGCCACGGTCACGGGAGCGGTGGTGGTCAAACCCAGCGCCGTGGTCCCGTTGCCCGAAGTGGGCGGCGACTGGAAGAAACTTGGCCTGTGGGCCGTGCTCCTGCTGGGTGTGGCGGCACTGGGGGCGATGGCCTACAGTTTGTTGCGCGCGCCAGCCGGCAAACCGTGAACTCTATTGGAGTTAAATCCTCTGATTAGAGGAAATACGCCTCGACTCGCGTTAAACTGCGCGGGTTTATAAGCCCCCCATTCTCCGGAGCCTTACATGTCCCGCGTTACCCTGAGTCGCTATTTGATCGAGCAGACCCGCAGCAACAACACGCCTGCCGATCTGCGCTTCCTTATCGAAGTGGTGGCGCGTGCTTGCAAGGAAATCAGCCACGCCGTGTCCAAAGGCGCGCTGGGTGGTGTCTTGGGCAGCATGGGCACTGAAAACGTCCAAGGCGAAGTGCAGAAGAAGCTCGACGTCATCTCCAACGAGATCCTGCTCGAAGCCAACGAATGGGGCGGTCACCTGGCCGGCATGGCGTCCGAAGAAATGGACAATGCCTACCAGATCCCGGGCAAGTACCCGAAAGGCGCGTACCTGTTGGTATTCGACCCACTGGACGGTTCGTCCAACATCGACATCAACGCGCCGGTCGGCACCATCTTCTCGGTACTGCGTTGCCCGAACGAATACCTGAGCCAGAACGAAGCCCTGAACGAAAAGGCCTTCCTGCAGCCAGGCACCGAGCAGGTTGCTGCCGGCTATGCGATCTACGGCCCACAGACCATGCTGGTGCTGACCCTGGGTGACGGCGTAAAAGGCTTTACCCTGGACCGTGAAATGGGCAGCTTCGTGCTGACCCACGAAGACATCACTATTCCTGCCTCCACCCAGGAATTTGCGATCAACATGTCCAACCAGCGTCACTGGGAAGAGCCGGTTACGCGCTATGTCGGCGAGTTGATGGCCGGTGAAGAAGGCCCGTTGAAGAAGAACTTCAACATGCGCTGGGTCGCCGCGATGGTGGCCGACGTGCACCGTATCCTGACCCGTGGTGGCCTGTTCATGTACCCACGTGACAGCCGTGAGCCCTCCAAGCCTGGCAAACTGCGCTTGATGTACGAAGCCAACCCGATGTCGTTCCTGGTCGAGCAAGCGGGCGGTGCGTCCACTGACGGCCACCAACGCATCCTCGACATCCAGCCTGAAGGCCTGCACCAGCGTGTAGCGGTGTTCCTGGGTTCGAAGGAAGAGGTTGAGCGTGTGACCGGTTACCACAAGAAGTAAAACCTTGCGGTAATAAAAAGCCCCGAAACGTTTCAGCGTTTTCGGGGCTTTTTTGTTTTCGCTCGTCGGGAACCAGACACCCCTTTTCCCTTCTAAGCTTCTGGCAGATACCCCAGCTGCTTCGTCTCTTCAGGAGCTTTTCCATGTCTTTACGCCGTCTCGCTTTGTTGGCTTTTTGCGTGCTCTTAGCCGCGTGCAGCAAGGTCAATCAAGAAAATTACGCGAAGCTGTCGGCTGGCATGGCCAAGGCCGAGGTTGAGTCGTTGCTGGGCAAGCCGACCGATTGTTCCGGCGCACTGGGTATGTCCAGTTGCACGTGGGGCGATAAAAACAGCTTTATCAGCGTGCAGTACGCCGGTGACAAAGTTCTGATGTTTTCCGGGCAAGGCCTGAAGTAAACCGGGGCGCGAGCCTGCGGGAGAAGAAGAATGATGCGTTTTGTTTTGTTCCTTTGCGCCAGCCTGTTTTTGGCGGGCTGCGCCAGCCATTCTGGCGATGATCTGCAACCCAAGACAGCGAGCAACGTCAACCTCAAGCGATACCAGGGCACCTGGTACGAGTTGGCCCGATTGCCGATGTACTTCCAGCGCAACTGTGCGCAGTCCGAAGCGCGCTACAGCCTGCTGCCGGATGGCGACATGTCGGTGTTCAACCGCTGCCTGACGCCTGAGTGGAAGTGGGAAGAAGCCAAGGGCACCGCCACGCCGCAAGTGCCCGGCAAGACGGACAAGCTTTGGGTGGAATTCAATAACTGGTTCACGGCGCTGTTGCCGGGCGTCGCCAAGGGCGATTACTGGGTGCTGTACGTCAGTGATGACTACAAGACCGCCATCGTTGGCAGCCCAAGCCGGCGCTACATGTGGATCTTGTCACGCACGCCGACGGTCAGCGCCGACACCCGCGAAGACCTGCTCAGCAGGGCGCGGCAGCAAGGGTACGACACCACGCGGTTGATCTGGCGTACGTCGGACAAGCAGATGGCGAAGACTTCGCAGTAAACCTGAGCCTTCGCTGATCAGCATGTGGGAGCGGGCTTGCTCGCGAATACGCAGTGTCAGTCGACAGATGTAATGACTGATACGCCGCATTCGCGAGCAAGCCCGCTCCCACCTTTGTTTGGGATGGCTTGTTAGCCCAGCATATCCCTCAGCACTTGCGTGAAGGCGCGGCTGCTTTCCTCTTCACCGGCATGATGCCCGTCCCGTACGACCCACTGCCCGTTCACCAGCACATCGCGCACTTGCCGATCACCTCCGGCGAACAGCCAGCGATTCAAAATCCCGTCCTCCGTCGCCGTCGCCAGGTACGGGTCGTTGCCGTCGAGCACCAGCCAGTCCGCGCGTTTGCCCACTTCCAAGCGACCAATCGGCTGGCCCAGCGCCTGGGCGCCACCGTCCACGGCAGCATCAAACAGTGTACGGCCGACCATTGGCTGATCGCTGCGGTACACGCGGTTACGCCGCTGGTCACGCAGGCGCTGGCCGTATTCCAGCCAGCGCAATTCTTCCACCACGCTAAGTGACACATGGCTGTCGGAACCAATGCCCAGGCGTCCGCCTTGAGCGAGGAAATCCACGGCCGGGAAAATCCCGTCGCCCAGGTTGGCTTCGGTGGTCAGGCACAGACCGGCGATCGCACGGCTCTTGGCCATGCGCGTGACTTCGTCAGGATCCGCGTGGGTGGCATGCACCAGGCACCAGCGCTCATCGACTTGAACATTGTCATACAGCCATTGCAGCGGGCGCTTGCCACTCCAGGCCAGGCAGTCATCGACTTCTTTTTGCTGCTCGGCGATGTGGATGTGCACCGGGCAAGCCTTGTCACTGGCGGCCAGCACGTCATTGATTTGCTGCGGCGTGACGGCGCGCAACGAGTGGAAGCACAGGCCCAGCTGCTGCGCCGGTTGGGCGGCAAGCATCGGCTTGAGGTGTGCTTGCAGGTCCAGATAGTTTTCGGTGCTGTTGATAAAGCGCCGCTGACCTTCATTCGGCGCCTGGCCACCAAACCCGGAGTGGGTGTAGAGCACGGGCAGCAAGGTCAAGCCTATCCCACTGCTGGCGGCCGCCTGGCTGATCTGCCGCGACAGCTCAGCACGGTCGGCATAGGGCTGGCCGCTGACGTCGTGATGCACGTAGTGAAATTCCGCCACCGAGGTGTAACCGGCCTTGAGCATCTCGATGTACAGCTGGCGGGCGATGACCTGGAGTTGCTCCGGGTTGATCTTGCCGACCATGCGGTACATCAAGTCGCGCCAGGTCCAGAAGCTGTCATTCGGGTTGCCGGCCACTTCGGCCAAACCTGCCATGGCGCGTTGGAACGCGTGGGAATGCAGGTTGGGCATGCCCGCCAATACCGGGCCTCTAAGCCGTTCGGCGCGCTCTGCACTGGCGTTGGGCTCAACGTGGGTCAGCAGGCCATCGGCACTGACTTCAAAGCGTACATCGTTGGCCCATCCATTAGGCAGCAGCGCGCGTTCGGCAAAGAAAGCGGACATGATCAAGGCACCCCGGTCGTGTGTTTATTTGTATATACATATACAGACGTTTGCCTGCTCGGTAAACTCCGGCAATCTATGCATCTTTTCCCCCTGCAAGGATTCCCTGTGCCGACTCCGCCTGCCAAGTCTTCGCTGGCTGCCCACATGGACGAAAGTCCGGCGCCCTTGTACGCCCGCGTCAAACAGATGATCAGCCAGCAAATCCTCAACGGCAACTGGCCGCCCCATTACCGCGTGCCGTCGGAGAGCGAGTTGGTCAGCCAGCTGGGTTTCAGCCGCATGACCATCAACCGCGCCCTGCGTGAGCTCACCGCCGAAGGGTTGCTGGTGCGCATGCAAGGTGTTGGCACTTTCGTCGCCGAACCCAAGAGCCAATCGGCGCTGTTTGAAGTGCACAACATTGCCGATGAGATCGCCTCCCGCGGTCATCGGCATACCTGCCAGGTCATTCACCTGTGCGAAGAGGCCGCAGGCTCCGAGCGCGCCGTCGCCCTGGAAATGCGCGAAGGCGGGCGGGTGTTCCACTCGTTGATCGTGCACTTCGAGAACGACATTCCTGTGCAAATCGAAGACCGTTTCGTCAACGCCCTGGTGGCGCCGGACTACTTGCAGCAGGATTTCACCCAGCAAACGCCTTACGCCTACTTGAACCAGGTTGCGCCGCTGACCGAAGGCGAGCATGTGGTCGAAGCGATCCTTGCTGATGCCGAAGAGTGCAAGTTGCTGCAGATCGAGCCGAGCGAGCCGTGCCTGTTGATCCGCCGACGCACCTGGTCCGGGCGCCAGCCGGTGACCGCTGCGCGTTTGATCCACCCCGGTTCCCGTCATAGCCTGGAAGGACGTTTCAGTAAATGAGTGCAGTGAAAGTCTGGCGCGCCACCGATTACATCCGCATGCCATGGAAAAACGGCGGCGGTAGCACCGAAGAAATTACCCGCGACGCCGGTACTGGCCTGGATGGCTTTGGCTGGCGCCTGTCGATTGCCGACATTGGTGAGTCGGGTGGGTTTTCCACCTTCGCCGGCTACCAGCGCGTCATTACCGTGATCAAGGGCGCGGGCATGGTCCTGACCGTCGATGGCGAGGAGCAGCGCGGGTTGTTACCGCTGCAGCCCTTCGCGTTCAGCGGTGAAAGCGACGTTTCCTGTCGCCTGATCACCGGGCCGATCCGCGATTTCAACCTGATTTATTCGCCGCAGCATTACCACGCACGCTTGCAGTGGATGGATGGTGTGCAGCGTTTTTTCACTACCGCGCAGACCGTGCTGGTGTTCAGCGTCGCGGATGAAGTGAAGGTGCTGGACCAAAAGCTGGGGCATCACGACTGCCTGCAAATCGACGGTAACACCGCCCTGCTGGACCTCTCGGTTACCGGCCGCTGCTGCATTATCGAGCTGACCCCGCGCGGTTAAACATGTGGGAGCGGGCTTGCTCGCGAACGCGGTGTATCAGTGCCAGATAGGCTGGCTGACCCACCGCATTCGCGAGCAAGCCCGCTCCCACATGTGTATCTGTGCTGTTCAAGGGATCTGTTTCCGGCTCGCGCACCAATTTGTTACCGAATGCCCCAGCGTGGCGCAACGCCGCGTTGTTATGAACAATCGCCCTCCCTGAAAAACTCCTCCGTAAGAAATTTCGCCAAGCCTCCACGCCTTAATTTCCAAGGCTTTCGCACACCTGCGCAAAAAATCTGACACCCGCGTTGCGAAAGTTGGCCGCTTGATTGCATATGCTTGTATGTACAAGTAAAGATGTGTGCGTAAGACTCTCCTGCGCACCATCCATGTTCGCGCATCGATCGCCGAGGAGTCCTAGCTGTGACCAAGCCTACAAAATACCGTGACGTCGAAATCCGCGCCGCCCGCGGTAACAAGCTCACCGCCAAAAGCTGGCTGACTGAAGCGCCGCTGCGCATGCTGATGAACAACCTCGACCCGCAAGTGGCCGAGAACCCGAAAGAATTGGTGGTATACGGCGGTATCGGCCGTGCGGCGCGTAACTGGGAGTGCTACGACCAGATCGTCGAGAGCCTCACTAACCTGAACGACGACGAGACCCTGCTGGTGCAATCCGGCAAGCCGGTCGGCGTGTTCAAGACCCACAGCAACGCCCCGCGCGTGCTCATCGCCAATTCCAACCTGGTGCCGCACTGGGCCAGTTGGGAACATTTTAACGAGCTGGATGCCAAGGGCCTGGCCATGTACGGCCAGATGACCGCCGGCAGCTGGATCTACATCGGCAGCCAGGGCATCGTTCAGGGCACCTACGAAACCTTCGTCGAAGCCGGTCGCCAGCATTACAACAGTGACCTGACCGGCCGCTGGGTACTCACCGCCGGCCTCGGCGGCATGGGCGGCGCTCAGCCACTGGCTGCCACCCTGGCCGGGGCGTGCTCGCTGAACATTGAGTGCCAGCAGGTCAGCATCGACTTCCGCCTGAGCAGCCGTTATGTCGACGAGCAAGCCACCGACCTCGACGACGCCCTGGCCCGCATCGCCAAATACACCCAGGAAGGCAAGGCCATCTCCATCGCCCTGTTGGGTAACGCGGCGGAAATCCTGCCGGAGCTGGTCAAGCGTGGCGTGCGCCCGGACATGGTCACCGACCAGACCAGCGCCCACGACCCACTCAACGGCTACCTGCCGGCCGGCTGGACCTGGGACGAATACCGCGCCCGCGCGAAAACCGAACCGGCTGCCGTGATCAAGGCCGCCAAGCAGTCGATGGCCGTGCACGTCAACGCCATGCTGGAATTCCAGAAGCAAGGCATCCCGACCTTCGACTACGGCAACAACATCCGCCAGATGGCACAAGAAGAAGGCGTGGAAAACGCATTCGACTTCCCAGGCTTCGTACCGGCCTACATCCGCCCACTGTTCTGCCGTGGCATCGGCCCGTTCCGTTGGGCGGCGCTGTCTGGCGACCCGCAGGACATCTACAAGACCGACGCCAAAGTCAAAGAGCTGATCCCCGACGACGCGCACCTGCACAACTGGCTGGACATGGCGCGCGAGCGCATCAGCTTCCAGGGCCTGCCGGCACGTATCTGCTGGGTGGGCCTGGGCCAGCGTGCCAAGCTGGGCCTGGCGTTCAACGAAATGGTGCGCAGCGGCGAGCTGTCGGCACCCGTAGTGATCGGCCGTGACCACCTCGACTCCGGCTCGGTCGCCAGCCCGAACCGCGAAACCGAAGCCATGCAGGACGGTTCCGACGCTGTGTCCGACTGGCCACTGCTCAACGCCTTGCTCAACACCGCCAGCGGCGCGACCTGGGTTTCGCTGCACCACGGCGGCGGCGTGGGCATGGGCTTCTCGCAGCACTCCGGCATGGTGATCGTCTGCGACGGCACCGATGAAGCGGCTGAGCGGATTGCCCGCGTACTGCACAACGACCCGGCTACCGGGGTGATGCGCCACGCAGACGCCGGTTACCAGATCGCAATCGACTGCGCCAAGGAGCAGGGCCTCAATCTCCCGATGATCAAGTAATTCAATGTGGGAGCGGGCTTGCTCGCGAATGCGGTGTGCCAGTCACCGTAATCGTTAGCTGACCCTCCGCTTTCGCGAGCAAGCCCGCTCCCACATTTGATCTGTGTTGCAAACAAAAACAATCCATCAGAGGTTGAACACACATGGCTGCAAATGACGCACGTGCAAGCACCACCCCGTTGATCGAAAGGCGTTCGATCGACTACATCCCGGAAGCGGAAAGACACGGCCGTCTGTTCAGTCAGTTCACCCTATGGATGGGTGCCAACCTGCAAATCACCGCGATCGTCACCGGGGCTCTGGCCGTGGTGCTGGGCGGTGATGTGTTCTGGTCGTTGATCGGTCTGTTGATCGGCCAATTGATCGGTGGCGGTGTCATGGCGTTGCATGCAGCGCAAGGACCGAAGCTGGGCCTGCCGCAGATGATCTCCAGCCGGGTGCAGTTCGGTGTTTATGGCGCGGCCATCCCGATCGTACTGGTCTGTTTGATGTACCTGGGCTTTACCGCGACCGGCACCGTACTGTCCGGCCAAGCGCTGGGCCAGTTGTTTGGCGTCAGTGACAGCGTCGGTATCCTTATTTTCGCCAGTGTCATCGTGCTGGTCACAGTGCTCGGTTACCGGGTGATCCATTGGATCGGCCGCGTCGCCAGCGTCATCGGTGTGGTTGCGTTCGTCTACCTGTTCAGCCGCCTGATCAGCCAGACCGACGTTGGTGCTCTTCTGCAAATCCGCCACTTCAGTTGGAGCAGTTTTTTGCTGGCGGTGTCGCTCGCGGCCTCCTGGCAGATCGCTTTCGGCCCTTACGTGGCGGACTATTCACGGTACTTGCCGAGCAAGACGTCTTCGCTGAAAACCTTTCTCGCCGCTGGCGCGGGTTCGGTCATTGGTGCACAGGTAGCGATGATCCTCGGCGTGTTTGCCGCGGCCATGTCCAACGGGCAATTCGCAGGCCACGAAGTGGCTTACATCGTGGGTTTGAGCGGCACGGGGGCCACGGCTGCGCTGCTGTACTTCAGCATCGCTTTCGGCAAGGTCACCATCTCTACGCTGAACTCCTACGGCAGTTTCATGTGCATCGCGACCATCATCAGCGGCTTTCGGGGTCGCCTGGAGGTCACGCGTCTGCAGCGCCTGGTTTTCGTGCTGGTCATTGTCGGCACTGCGACCCTGATCGCGTTGCTCGGCCAGCACTCGTTCCTCGGGGCGTTCAAGTCTTTCATCCTGTTCCTGCTGGCGTTCTTTACGCCCTGGAGTGCGATCAACCTGGTGGATTACTACTGCATCACCCGCGAGCGCTATGACGTGCCGGCGCTGGCCGACCCGAACGGTCGCTACGGCCGCTGGAACCTGCTCGGTATCAGCGTGTATGTCTTCGGCGTGTTGGTGCAATTGCCCTTCATCTCGACCAAGTTCTACACCGGCCCGCTGGTGGCCGCGCTGGGTGATGTGGATATTTCCTGGATCATCGGTCTGGTGCTTCCCGCAGCCCTCTATTACGTCTGTGCGAAAAAATGGCACAGCGCAATTCCTGAACGACTGATCCTGCCGCAAGAGCAGGGCGCTACACCAACGACAAACGGGCTGACTGCACAGGCCTGATGGGACGTGGACAGGGCAGGATGCCTACTGACTTCCGTAATCCATTTCAAGATTGGGAGCGTCACAACAATGAACATGAATAAGACCCTGCTGGCCACACTGTTTTCTGCAGGCCTGCTGGCGAGTGTCGGCGCGCAAGCGGCCGGTTGGTGCGAATCCGGCAAACCGGTGAAATTCGCCGGCCTGAACTGGGAAAGCGGCATGTTGCTCACCGACATCCTGCAAACCGTCCTGGAGAAAGGCTACGACTGCAAAACCGACAGCCTGCCGGGCAACTCCATCACCATGGAAAACGCCCTGAGCAGCAACGACATCCAGGTGTTTGCCGAAGAGTGGGTCGGCCGCAGTGAAGTCTGGAACAAGGCCGAGAAGGCCGGCAAAGTCGTCGGCGTCGGTGCCCCGGTTGTCGGTGCTGTCGAAGGCTGGTACGTGCCGCGTTATGTGATCGAAGGCGACGCCAAGCGCAAGCTGGAACCCAAGGCGCCGGGCCTGAAAAACATCGCCGACCTGGCCAAATACGCCTCGGTGTTCAAGGACCAGGAAGAGCCGTCCAAAGGCCGTTTCTACAACTGCCCGGCCGGCTGGACCTGTGAGCTGGACAACAGCGAGATGCTCAAAAGCTACGGCCTGGAAAGCACCTACACCAACTTCCGCCCGGGCACCGGCCCGGCGCTGGATGCGGCGGTGCTGTCGAGCTACAAGCGTGGCGAGCCGATCCTGTTTTACTACTGGTCGCCCACCCCGCTGATGGGCCAGGTTGATCTGGTCAAGCTGGAAGAAAAACCCGGTGTGGATAAAACCGTGAGCATCAAGGTTGGCTTGTCCAAGACCTTCCATGAGCAGGCGCCGGAGTTGGTGGCCGTGCTGGAGAAGGTCAACCTGCCTATCGATCTGCTGAACCAGAACCTGGGCCGCATGGCCAAAGAGCGAATTGAGTCGCCAAAACTGGCGAAAATTTTCCTCAAGGAACATCCTGAAGTCTGGCACGCATGGGTGAGCGACGACGCAGCCAAGAAAATCGACGCGGCCTTGTAGGTTGAGCGTTTCCGGTTGCCTTCACCGGCAACCGGACGCCTGGCCACAACCCACTGGATCGAGAGCACGCTATGTTTCCTGAGAGTTTTACGTTTTCCATCGCCGACTGGGTCAACGGTTGGGTGGACTCGCTGGTCACCAACTATGGCGATGTGTTCCGGCACATCTCCGACACCCTGCTATGGGCCATCGTCAACCTGGAAGGGTTGCTGCGCGCGGCGCCCTGGTGGCTGATGCTAATCATCGTCGGCGGGATCGCCTGGCACGCCACCCGCAAGGTGCTGACCACGGCGGTCATCGTTGGCTTGCTGTTCCTGGTGGGCGCGGTGGGCCTGTGGGACAAACTGATGCAAACGCTCGCACTGATGATGGTCGCCACGGTGATCTCGGTGCTGATCGGCATTCCGCTGGGCATTCTGTCGGCACGCAGCAATCGCCTGCGTTCGGTGCTGATGCCGTTGCTCGACATCATGCAAACCATGCCCAGCTTCGTGTACCTGATTCCGGTGCTGATGCTGTTCGGCCTCGGTAAGGTGCCGGCGATTTTCGCCACGGTGATCTACGCCGCGCCACCGCTGATTCGCCTGACGGATTTGGGCATTCGCCAAGTCGACGGCGAGGTCATGGAAGCCATCAATGCCTTCGGTGCCAACCGCTGGCAGCAACTGTTCGGCGTGCAACTGCCGCTGGCGCTGCCGAGCATCATGGCCGGGATCAACCAGACCACCATGATGGCGCTGTCGATGGTGGTGATTGCCTCGATGATCGGTGCCCGTGGCCTGGGTGAAGACGTCCTCGTCGGCATCCAGACCCTCAACGTTGGCCGTGGCCTCGAAGCCGGGCTGGCGATCGTGATTCTTGCAGTGGTCATCGACCGCATTACCCAGGCCTATGGTCGTCCACGGCATGAGGCGAACAAATGACTACTGTCAGCAAAATTGAAGTTAAGAACGTCTTCAAGATCTTCGGCAACCGCTCCAAGGACGCGCTGGCCCTGGTTGGCCAGGGCAAGACCAAGGACCAGGTGCTGGCCGAGACCGGCTGCGTGGTCGGCGTGAATGACCTGTCCCTGAGCATCGGCACCGGCGAGATCTTTGTGATCATGGGCTTGTCGGGCTCCGGCAAGTCGACCTTGGTGCGTCACTTCAACCGCCTGATCGATCCCACCAGCGGCGCGATCCTGGTGGACGGCGAAGACATCCTGCAACTGGACATGGAAGCCTTGCGCCAATTCCGTCGGCACAAGATCAGCATGGTGTTCCAGAGCTTCGGCCTGCTGCCCCACAAGAGCGTGCTCGACAACGTCGCCTATGGCTTGAAAGTGCGTGGCGAAACCAAGCAGGTCTGCGCCGAACGCGCGCTGCACTGGATCGAAACCGTGGGCCTCAAAGGCTACGAAAACAAATACCCGCACCAGCTTTCCGGCGGCATGCGCCAGCGTGTGGGCCTGGCTCGCGCCTTGGCGGCTGACACCGACATCATTCTGATGGACGAAGCCTTCAGTGCGCTCGACCCGCTGATCCGCGCCGAGATGCAGGACCAGTTACTCGAGCTGCAAAAGACCCTGCACAAGACCATCGTGTTCATCACCCACGACCTCGACGAGGCCGTGCGTATCGGCAACCGCATTGCGATCCTCAAGGACGGCAAGCTGATCCAGGTCGGCACGCCACGCGAGATCTTGCATTCGCCGGCGGATGAGTATGTGGACCGGTTTGTTCAGCGGCGGGCGGCGGTGGTCTGACCCGGATTTTGAGGTGAGCCGGCTGGCCTCTTCGCGAGCAAGCCCGCTCCCACATTTGGAATGCGTTCCCCTGTGGGAGCGGGCTTGCCCGCGAAGAGGCCGGTAAGGCTGCACAAGAATTGAAGAAGGTATGAAGATGTCCCAGGCAGCAAAAATCATCATCGCCGACGCCCCGATGCGCTGGCAGGACGTGGTCGCCGTGGCCCGTCATGGCGCGGTGCTCGAACTGTCGGGCCACGCCTGGGCGCGCATCGACAATGCCCAGGCCATCGTGCAGCGCATCGTCACCCGCGGTGAACGCGCCTATGGCGTGAACACCGGCCTGGGCGCGCTGTGCAACGTGTCGCTCAAGGGCGAGCAACTCAGCCAGCTGTCGCGCAACACCCTGCTCAGCCACGCTTGTGGCGTCGGCCCGGTGCTCCGCGACGAGCAGACCCGCGCGATTATTTGCGCGGCCATCATCAACTACAGCCACGGCAAATCCGGCCTGCATCCGCAGGTGGTGCATTCGTTGCTGGCGCTGCTTAACCACGGCATCACGCCGCAAGTGCCGTCCCAGGGTTCGGTGGGTTACCTGACCCACATGGCCCACGTCGGCGTGGCCTTGCTCGGTGTTGGCAATGTGAGCTACCAGGGCCGCATCGTTACGGCGCAACAGGCCCTGAGCGCAGAAGGTTTGCAGCCGGTGGTGCTCGGCGCCAAGGACGGCCTGTGCCTGGTCAACGGCACGCCGTGCATGACCGGCCTGAGCTGCCTGGCCCTGGCCGACGCGCATCACTTGCTGCAATGGGCCGACGTAATCGGCGCCATGAGCTTTGAGGCCCTGCGCGGCCAGATCGATGCGTTTGACGAAACCATCATCGCCCTCAAGCCGCACCCCGGCATGCAACACGTGGGTATCAACCTGCGCGCCTTGCTCGACGGCAGTGAAGTGATCGCCAGCAGCAAGGGCATCCGCACCCAGGACGCCCTGAGCATTCGCTCGATCCCGCAGATTCACGGTGCAGCCCGCGACCAGGTAGAACACGCCACTCGCCAGATCGAGACCGAACTCAACAGCGCCACGGACAACCCGCTGGTGCTCGGCACTCCGGACGACTACCGCGTAGTGTCCCAGGCCAACCCGCACGGTCAGTCCGTAGCGCTGGCGGCCGACATGCTCGCCATTGCCATGGCTGAAATCGGCGCGGTGGCCGAGCGCCGCCTGGACCGCCTGATCAACCCGCATGTCAGCGGCTTGCCGGCGTTCCTGGTCAGCAACCCCGGGGTCAACTCCGGGATGATGATCGTGCAGTACGTCGCGGCATCCCTGTGCGGGCAAAACCGCCAACTGGCCCAACCGGCGGTGCTCGACAACTTCGTCACCTCCGGCCTGCAGGAAGACCACCTGAGCATGGGCACCAATGCCGCGCTCAAGCTGCATCAGCTGTTGGCCAACGTCACCCAGATTCTCGCCATCGAATACCTGCTGGCGGCCCAGGCCTTCGAGTTTCTCAAGGACCAGCGTTTCGGCGCAGGCACTCACTGTGCCTGGCGCCTGTTGCGCGAAACAGTCCCGGCCTATGAGCAGGACCGCTGGCTGGCGCCGGACATCGCGAGCGCCGCCGCGCTGCTCAACGACAGCACTTTGCTGCACCACGTATTACCGAATTTGCACTGAGCACTTATTCAACAGAAGTATTCAAAAGAACAATTCACAAGGAGTATGAATGTGACTGCGCTAAATCTGATTCCAGGCCAACTGAGCCTTGCCCAACTGCGGGCTATCTACCAGCAGCCGGTAACCCTCAGCCTGGATGACAGCGCCACGGCGCAGATCGAAGCCAGCGTTGCCTGCGTGGAGCAGATTCTCGCCGAGAATCGCACGGCCTACGGCATCAACACCGGTTTTGGCCTGCTGGCCTCGACCCGCATCGCCAGCGAAGACCTGGAAAACCTCCAGCGTTCCCTGGTGCTGTCCCACGCCGCCGGCGTCGGTGAGCCGATCAGCGATGCGCTGGTGCGGCTGGTCATGGTGCTCAAGGTGAACAGCCTGAGCCGTGGCTTCTCGGGGATTCGCCGCCAGGTGATCGACGCGCTGATCGCCTTGATCAATGCCCAGGTGTACCCCCACATCCCGCTCAAAGGTTCGGTCGGTGCATCCGGTGACCTGGCGCCCCTGGCACACATGTCGTTGGTGCTGCTCGGCGAAGGCAAGGCGCGCTATAAAGGCGAATGGCTGGAAGCCACTGAAGCGCTGAAAGTCGCCGGCCTGGCGCCGCTGACCCTCGCCGCCAAGGAAGGCCTTGCGCTGCTCAACGGCACGCAGGTGTCCACCGCGTACGCCCTGCGCGGCCTGTTCGAAGGCGAAGATTTGTTCGCCGGCGCACTCGCGTGTGGTGGCTTGACCGTGGAAGCCGTGCTGGGCTCGCGCTCGCCGTTCGACGCACGGATTCACGCGGCGCGTGGCCAACGCGGGCAGATCGATTCGGCTGCGGCCTATCGCGATCTGCTGGGCGAAAGCAGCCAGGTCTCGCAGTCGCACCAGAATTGCGACAAGGTGCAAGACCCTTACTCCCTGCGCTGCCAGCCGCAAGTCATGGGCGCCTGCCTGACTCAATTCCGCCAGGCCGCCGAAGTGCTGGTGGTGGAAGCCAACGCCGTGTCGGATAACCCACTGGTGTTCGCAGCCGAAGGCGACGTGATCTCCGGCGGTAACTTCCACGCCGAACCGGTGGCCATGGCCGCGGATAACATGGCACTGGCCATCGCTGAAATCGGCTCCCTGAGCGAGCGTCGTATCTCGCTGATGATGGACAAGCACATGTCGCAACTGCCGCCGTTCCTGGTGGGCAATGGCGGGGTGAACTCCGGCTTCATGATCGCCCAGGTCACGGCGGCAGCCCTGGCCAGCGAGAACAAGGCGCTGTCCCATCCGCATAGCGTTGATAGCCTGCCGACGTCCGCCAACCAGGAAGACCACGTGTCCATGGCCCCGGCTGCCGGCAAGCGTCTGTGGGAAATGGCTGAGAACACGCGTGGCATCCTTGCCGTTGAATGGCTGGCGGCCTGCCAGGGCCTGGACCTGCGCGAAGGCTTGAAAACTTCGCCGAAGCTGGAAAAAGCCCGTGGCATCCTGCGCGCCAAAGTGGGGTTCTACGACAAGGACCGCTTCTTTGCCCCGGACATCATTGCCGCCACTGAGCTGCTCGCCAGCCGCTGCCTGAATGAGCTGGTGCCGGCCACGTTGCTGCCAAGCCTCTAAGCTCGCCGCTGTCCAATGTGGGCGCTGTCGAGCCCCAGCGAGGCTGCGAAGGCGTCGGCACAGGCAACATTTTTGTTGCCTGACACACCGCCTTCGCAGCCTCGCTAAAGCTCGACAGCGCCCACATTTAATGTGCGATAGCGATGGATTTTCTCGGGATAAAAATAATTAGGGAAGAGAAATGCACCAGCAAGAAAAGGGTTTGAAACGCGGGCTCAGTGCCCGACATATTCGCTTCATGGCACTCGGTTCCGCGATCGGCACCGGGCTGTTCTATGGCTCCGCCTCGGCCATCCAGATGGCGGGCCCTGCCGTTCTGCTGGCCTACCTGATTGGCGGTGCCGCTGTGTTCATGGTCATGCGCGCCCTTGGCGAAATGGCCGTGCACAACCCGGTGTCCGGCTCTTTCGGCCAATACGCCAGCACCTACCTGGGCCCCATGGCCGGGTTTATCCTCGGCTGGACGTATGCGTTTGAAATGATCATCGTCTGCCTCGCCGACGTTACCGCTTTCGGCATTTACATGGGCTTCTGGTTTCCTGACGTCGCGCGTTGGGTGTGGGTGCTCGGCATTGTGTTTTTGATCGGCGGCCTGAACCTGTGCAGCGTCAAAGTGTTTGGCGAGATGGAGTTCTGGCTGTCGTTGCTCAAGGTTGGCGCCATCGTGGCGATGATTCTCGGCGGCTTCGGCATCATGCTGTTCGGCATCCACTCGGCGGGTGAGACTCAGGCCAGTGGCCTGAGCAACCTGTGGGCCCATGGCGGCTTCATGCCTAATGGGGTCGGCGGTTTGATCGCCTCGTTCGCGGTGGTGATGTTTGCCTTCGGCGGCATCGAAATCATCGGCATCACCGCCGGTGAAGCCAAGGACCCGCAACGCGTTATCCCCAAGGCGATCAACGCGGTGCCGCTGCGCATCCTGTTGTTCTATGTGCTGACCCTGTTTGTGCTGATGGCCCTCTACCCGTGGCCACAGATCGGCAGCCAGGGCAGCCCGTTCGTGCAGATCTTCAGCAACCTTGGCATCGGCTCGGCGGCGACCCTTCTTAACATCGTGGTGATCTCGGCGGCGGTCTCAGCCATCAACAGCGACATCTTCGGCGCCGGCCGCATGATGTACGGGCTGGCCCAGCAAGGTCAGGCGCCCAAGGGCTTTGCTCAGTTGTCCAAGCAAGGCGTGCCCTGGATGACCGTGGTGGTGATGGGCGCGGCGCTGCTTGGCGGCGTGGTGCTCAACTACCTGATCCCGGAAAATGTGTTCCTGTTGATTGCCTCGATCGCGACCTTCGCCACGGTGTGGGTGTGGTTGATGATTTTGTTCACTCAGGTCGCGATGCGCCGTTCGATGACCCAGGCGCAGGTCGCCGAGCTGAAATTCCCGGTACCGTTCTGGCCCTACGCGCCAGCGGCCGCCATTGTGTTCATGCTGTTCGTGTTTGGCGTGCTGGGTTACTTCCCGGACACCCAGGCCGCTTTGCTGGTCGGCGCCGTCTGGATCGTGCTGCTGGTGCTCGCCTACCTGCTGTGGGTCAAGCCCGTTGCCGGGCAGGGCGCCAAGGTCCATTACGACTCGGCTTTGTCTCATCGATAACTTAGGGAGGCGTTGATGAAAACGCTTTGGCAACACTGCCACGTCGCAACCATGGCCCAGGGCAAATACTCGATCATCGAGGATGCCGCCATGGTCACCGCGGGTTCGCTGATCGAGTGGATCGGCCCCCGTAGCCAGGCGCCAGCGGCGGATTACGCGCAGGTGCATGACCTGCAAGGCGCGTGGGTCACCCCCGGGCTGATCGACTGCCACACCCACACGGTGTTCGGTGGCAATCGCAGCGGCGAATTCGAGCAGCGCCTGGAAGGCGTGAGCTACGCCGAAATCGCCGCCAAGGGTGGCGGTATTGCCAGCACCGTGCGCGCCACGCGTGCCGCCAGCGAAGATGAATTGTTTGCCAGCGCGCACAAGCGCCTGCGCAGTCTGCTGCGCGACGGCGTGACCACGGTGGAGATCAAATCCGGCTACGGCCTGGACCTGGCCAGTGAGCGCAAATTGCTGCGGGTGATTCGGCGCCTCGGCGAAGCGCTGCCGGTCAGCGTGCGTGCCACCTGCCTGGCGGCCCACGCGTTGCCGCCGGAGTACAAGGACCGCGCGGATGATTACATCGACCACATCTGCACTGAGATGCTGCCGGCCCTGGCAGCGGAGGGGCTGGTGGACGCGGTGGATGCGTTCTGCGAATACCTGGCGTTTTCCCCGGAACAGGTGGAGCGGGTGTTTAAAGTCGCCCAGCAACTGGGCCTGCCGGTGAAGCTGCACGCCGAACAACTGTCGTCGCTGCACGGCTCCAGCCTGGCCGCGCGTTACCAGGCGTTGTCGGCGGACCATCTGGAGTTCATGACCGAAGAAGATGCCATCGCCATGGCCGCTTCCGGCACCGTCGCGGTGCTGTTGCCGGGCGCCTTCTACTTCCTGCGCGAAACCCAGTTGCCGCCGATGGCAGCCCTGCGCAAACACGGCGTGAAGATCGCCATCGCCAGTGACCTCAACCCCGGCACCTCACCGGCGTTGTCGGTGCGCCTGATGCTGAACATGGCCTGCACCCTGTTCCGGATGACCCCGGAAGAAGCCCTGGCGGGCGCCACGCAACACGCGGCCACCGCGCTGGGCATGGGCCAGACCCATGGTTCGCTGGAGGCGGGCAAGGTCGCCGACTTTGTCGCCTGGCAGATTGATCGTCCCGCCGACCTGGCCTACTGGCTGGGCGGCGAACTGGATAAACGCGTCGTGCGCCACGGCGTCGATGTCACTGTTTAAGGCTGCCTTTGTGAACGAGGAGTACTGCTGTGGATAAGGTTCTGAACTTCAAACAAGGCCGTGTGCCGCTGCTGATCAGCATGCCCCACGCCGGCCTGCGCCTGACGCCCGCGGTGGAAGCCGGGTTGATCCCCGAAGCGCAAAGCCTGCCGGACACCGATTGGCACATTCCCACGCTGTATGACTTTGCCGAGGAACTGGGCGCCAGCACCTTGTCGGCCGAGTACTCGCGGTTTGTCATCGACCTGAACCGGCCGTCGGACGACAAACCCTTGTACGCCGGTGCCACCACCGGGCTATACCCGGCGACGTTGTTCGACGGCGTGGCGTTGTTCCGCGAAGGCCTGGAGCCTTCCCCGGCGGAGCGCGCCACCTACCTGCAAAAAATCTGGGGCCCGTACCACCGCGCCCTGCAAGAAGAACTGGCGCGGCTCAAGGCTGAGTTTGGCTATGCATTGCTGTTTGATGCGCACTCGATCCGCTCGGTGATCCCGCACCTGTTCGACGGCAAGCTGCCGGACTTCAACCTCGGCACTTTCAACGGCGCCGCTTGTGATCCTCAGCTGGCCAGCCAGTTGGAAGCCATCTGCGCCACGCATCCGCAGTACACCCACGTGCTCAACGGGCGCTTCAAGGGCGGGCACATCACCCGCCACTACGGCGACCCGGCGCAGGATATCCACGCCGTGCAATTGGAGCTGTGCCAGAGCGCTTATATGGAAGAGTTCGAGCCGTTTCGTTATCGGCCTGATCTGGCCGAGCCGACACGGGTGGTGTTGAAGCAATTGTTGGAAGGGTTCCTGAACTGGGGGCACAAGCACTACCGGTAATTTTCGGTGCTGCTGAAATAGCGTTCGACTTGCCCGCGATGGCGGCCTCACGGTCGCCCCAGTGCAACTGCCGGTCGCCACTGGTCGTGTTAGCAGAGGTCCCGCTGGGTAAGGTTGTGGGCAGGGCGCGTCAGACGCCACTCCCCACAATAAAGCTGCCGAGTGAGACCTCTTTGATGAAAAGACCGTTCAACCGTTACCTGTTGACCCTCATCGGCGCCGCACTCCTGAGTGCACAAGCCATGGCCGCTGAACCGGCCTCCTGCAAAGCGGTGCGCATGGGCGTGGTCAGTTGGACCGACGTGATCGCCACCTCGGGCATGGCCGACGTGCTGCTCAACGGCCTGGGCTACGACAGCAAGCAGACCAGTGCGGTGCAGCAGATCATCTTTGCCGGCATCCGCGACAAGCGCCTGGAGATCTTCCTCGGCTACTGGAAACCGGCGATGGACAACAATATCGCGCCATTCCTGGCCGCCAAGCAGGTCAAGGTCTTCGACACGCCCAGCCTCTCCGATGCCCAAGCCACCCTGGCCGTGCCGCAGTACGTGGCCGATGCCGGATTGAAAACGTTCGCCGACATCGCCCGCTTCAAGGACAAACTGGGCGGCAAGATCTACGGTATCGAGCCCGGCAGCGGTGCCAATACCGATATCCAGAGAATGATCGACACCAACCACTTCGGCCTCGGCGACTTCAAACTGGTCGCCTCCGGTGAGGCAGGCATGCTGGCGGCGGTGCAGCGCGCGGTGAATCGCAAGGAGTTCGTGGTGTTTGTCGGCTGGACCCCACACCCGATGAACATCAATATGAAAATGGCCTACCTCACCGGCAGTGAAGATGTGTTCGGCCCGGACGAAGGTCGCGCTACGGTTTCCACCGTCACCGCGCCGGACTTTGGCGAACGTTGCCCCAACGCCAACCGCCTGCTGGCAAACCTGACCTTCACCGCCGCCCAGGAAAGCCAGTTGATGGTACCGATCATGGAGCGTCAGTCGCCGCAGCATGTGGCCAAGCAATGGCTGCGTGACCACCCTGAGGATTTGCAGCGCTGGTTGGCCGGGGTTACGGCGTTTGATGGCAGCGATGGCATGGCAGCAGTGCAGGCCAGCCTCAAACCTTAAGCCGGCCACGGTAGATCAAACAACACAGCGCAGAGGTGGGAGCGGGCTTGCTCGCGAATACGGTGGGTCAACCAGCTGATCAGGCGGCTGATACACCGTATTCGCGAGCAAGCCCGCTCCCACCGGTTGATCGCCATTGTCAGAGACATTTACGTATGTCCGAATATCCTATTTCTTCGCCGATGCGCGCCTTCGTCGCCAAAACCGACGCCTTCACCCGTGACGACGCGTCGCTGGCAGGCTTACGCCACAACTACAACCGTATGTGCCAGGCCTTCACGCCACCGAAGCCTGAAGGGCTGCAAGTCTCGGACTTCGCACTGGGCGGCGTAGGCGTGCGCAGTTACTTACCCACGGCTCCGGCGCCGACGGAGGGCTGGCCCTGTCTCCTTTATATGCACGGCGGCGGTTGGGTGGTCGGCGGGCTGGATTCCCATGATTTCATGTGTTTCGAGTTGGCCAATACGCTGCAGGTGCTGGTGCTCGCCATCGATTATCGCCTGGCACCCGAACACCCGTTCCCGGCGGCTTACGAGGATTGCCGCGCGGTGTGGCAAGCGATCCAGGCGGGCGAGGGGCCGCACGCCATCCACCTGCAACGTCTGGCGGTGATCGGTGACAGCGCGGGCGGCAATCTGGCTGCGGCGCTGTGTCTGGGCCTGCGCGATGACGGCCAGCCGCTGCCCCTGGCTCAAGTGCTGATTTATCCAGGGCTGGGCGGCGCGTCTGATTTGCCGTCGCGGCGTGACTGCCGGGATGCGCCGCTGCTCAGCACGGCCGACACCGACGGCTACCGGGCGCTCTACCTGCCGGGCACCGGCCATCCATCGCCCTATGCACTGCCACTGCTGGCCGAGGATTTCAGCGGTTTGCCCAAGGCATTGATCGCCGTGGCCCAGTTCGACCCGCTGCGTGATGACGGCAGGCTCTACGCCGAACGCCTGCAAGCGGCGGGCGTGTCCGCGCTGATGTATCCGGGCAAGGGCCTGATCCACGGCTGTTTGCGCGCGCGCGGCCAAGTGGCGGAGGTGGATCAACTGTATGACTGTCTGCTGGATTACCTGAGGAGCGAAGGGCTGACACAGGTCTAAGCGCTCAAGGACATGCTCATTGCACAATTCGGGTTTATGATGCCAGACGGCAAAAAATAATAGACGTCCCCCCAGGGATGAAACCGACACCCTACGGAGCGCGCAATGCAGACTTGGTACCCGCAGATCAAACCCTACGCCCGGCACGATCTGGCAGTCGATGACACCCACACGCTGTACGTCGATGAAAGTGGCTCCCCCGAGGGCTTGCCCGTCGTCTTCATTCATGGCGGCCCGGGCTCCGGTTGCGACGCGCAGAGCCGCTGCTACTTTGATCCGAACCTTTACCGCATTGTGACCTTCGACCAGCGCGGTTGCGGGCGCTCCACCCCTCGCGCAAGCCTGGAAAACAACACCACCTGGGACTTGGTCGCCGACCTTGAGCGCATCCGCGAGCACCTGGGCATCGAAAAATGGGTGCTGTTCGGCGGCTCCTGGGGGTCGACCCTTTCCCTGGCCTACGCACAAACCCATCCTGAGCGTGTGCATGGCCTGATCCTGCGCGGCATCTTCCTGGCTCGCCCGCAAGACATTCACTGGTTCTACCAGGACGGCGCGAGCCGCATGTTCCCCGATTACTGGCAGGATTACCTTGCGCCGATCCCTGCGGATGAGCGCCACAACATGGTTGCGGCTTACCACAAGCGCCTGACCGGCAACGACCAGATCGCCCAGATGCACGCGGCCAAAGCCTGGTCCGGCTGGGAAGGTCGTATGTTGGGCCTGTGCCCGAGCCCGCAGCATGTCGAGCGTTTTTCCGAGCCGCAGCGCGCGCTGTCCATTGCGCGTATCGAGTGCCACTACTTCACCAACGACTCCTTCCTGGAGCCCAACCAGCTGATTCGCGACATGCACAAGATCGCCCATCTGCCTGGCGTAATCATTCATGGCCGCTACGATATGATCTGCCCGCTGGACAATGCCTGGGAGCTGCATCAGGCGTGGCCCAACAGTGAGCTGCAAGTGATCCGCGAAGCCGGCCATGCCGCGTCCGAACCGGGCATCACCGATGCGTTGGTGCGCGCGACCGGCGAGATGGCACGACGCCTGCTTGATCTGCCCCCTGAAGAAGCATGAAGGGCCTGTTGCAGCGGGTGCGTGGCGCCCGCGTCGAGGTTGCGGGCGAAGTCGTAGGGGCAATTGACCAGGGTTTGTTGGTGCTGGTAGCCGTCGAACCTTCAGATACGCCCGAGAGCGCCGACAAACTGTTGCACAAGCTGCTTAACTACCGGGTATTCAGTGACGACGAGGGCAAGATGAACCTGTCCTTGAAGGATATCGGTGGTGGTTTGTTGCTGGTGTCGCAGTTCACCCTGGCGGCGGACACCAAAAGCGGGCTGCGGCCGAGCTTCTCCACGGCGGCCCCTCCGGCACTCGGAGCAGCGCTTTTTGAGTACTTGTTGTTACAAGCGCAACAATTGCATGGCAAGGTGGCGTCAGGGCGTTTTGGCGCGGATATGCAGGTGCATTTGGTCAATGATGGCCCTGTGACCTTCCTCTTACAGACATGAATGTATTAAAAACGACTTTAATGCCTAAAAACGCAGGGTTTCGCTACAAATACTTCGTTGTCCCTGATGCGTTGTTTCGCGGGCTACTAGATAATCGCGCGCTACGGGGATCAGCGTTGTTTGGTCCATTTTTGACTTAGGTAGAGACTTGTCCGTCGACCATTGGGGAATCATTTTGACCCAGGGGAGTCGGAACAATGCTCGCCAACCTGGCATATAGATAGCTGGCCGTTGGTTTTTTGATCTGTTTTCGGCGAGGGTTGCTCGTGATTGTTAGTCCCTGTAATGCACCAAAATTGTCTGCCAAACGGTTACGAAACGCACTGGTAACGGGCTCTGCCCTGTTTTGCCTGTTCGGCGCGGGTCAACTGTGGGCATTCAGTCTGGATGATGTGTCGGCCAAGGCAAAAGAGCTGGCCGGGCAGAAATACGAAGCTCCGCGCAGCAATCTGCCTAACGAATTTCGCGAAATGAAATTCGCCGACTATCAGAAGATTCGTTTCCGTAACGAAAAAGCCGAATGGGCCGATCAGAACACGCCGTTCAAACTGTCCTTCTATCACCAGGGCATGCACTTCGACACGCCGGTGAAAATCAACGAAGTGACCGCCGACAGTGTTCATGAAATCAAGTACGACCCGACGCGTTTCGATTTCGGTGACGTGAAATATGATCCAAAGTCCACCGAACAACTGGGTTATGCCGGTTTCCGTGTGCTTTACCCGATCAACAAAGACGACAAGCAAGACGAAATCATGACCATGCTCGGCGCCAGCTACTTCCGCGTCGTCGGCAAAGGCCAGGCCTATGGCCTGTCCGCCCGTGGCATGGCGATCGACACTGCATTGCCGTCCGGCGAAGAGTTCCCGCGTTTCACCGAGTTCTGGATCGAGCGTCCAAAACCGGGCGAAAAACAGCTGGTGATCTTCGCCCTGCTGGATTCGCCACGCGCGACCGGCGCCTATCGCCTGACCCTGCGCCCTGGCACCGACACCATTGTCGACGTCAAGTCGCAGATGTTCCTGCGCGACAAGGTCACCAAGCTGGGCATTGCCCCGCTGACCAGCATGTACCTGTTCGGCGCGAACCAGCCGTCGAAAGTGCTCAATTACCGTCGTGAACTGCACGACTCCAGCGGTCTGTCGATCCATGCCGGCAATGGCGAGTGGATCTGGCGCCCACTGAACAACCCTAAACACCTGTCGGTCAGTAACTTCAGCGTCGAGAACCCGCGTGGTTTCGGCTTGCTGCAACGTGGCCGTGACTTCAGCCACTACGAAGACCTGGACGACAACTACGACAAGCGCCCAAGCGCCTGGATCGAGCCTGAAGGCGACTGGGGCAAGGGTTCCGTCGACCTGGTAGAGATTCCGACCGCCGACGAAACCAACGACAACATCGTTGCGTTCTGGAGCCCGGCCGAACTGCCGAAAGTCGGCGAGCCGCTGGACGTCAGCTACCGCCTGCACTGGACCATGGACGAAAAGGCCCTGCACCCGGCCGACAGCGCCTGGGTCAAGCAGACCCTGCGTTCCACCGGTGACGTGAAGCAATCCAACCTGATCCGTCAGCCTGACGGCAGCGTGGCCTACCTGGTGGACTTCGAGGGCCCGGCCCTGAAGAACCTGCCGGCGGACGCCCCGGTTCGCAGCCAGGTGAGTGTTGGCGACAACGCCGAAATCGTTGAAAACAGCGTGCGCTACAACGAGCACACCAAAGGCTGGCGCCTGACCCTGCGCATGAAGATCAAAGACGCAGGCAAGCCGACCGAAATGCGTGCGGCGTTGGTTGAGGACATCGTCAAACCTGAGCCTGAGAAGGTCTCGACCCAGGTGCTCAAAGCCGACAAGCTGTTGGCCAAGCAACACGAGAAACAGGCCAAGAAAGACGCGAAAGAAGCTAAAGACGCCAAAGACGCGAAAGACAAGGACGCCAAGCAGCCAGAAGCGGCCTCAGCCACTCCACTCTCTAACCCAGATCCGGCCAAGACAGAACATGTCCTGACCGAGACCTGGAGCTATCAGTTGCCTGCCGATGAGTAATTCTCAAGCCACGCCCGAGACGCTCTCCGAGTACCTGGCGCACCTCCCGATGACTGCAGAGCAGCGCGCCGAACTGGCGGGCTGCACTTCCTTCAGCGAGCTGCACCAACGTTTGTCGTCCGCAACCTTCGACGCACCAACCGACGCTGCCCAAGCGTCGGTTGGCCGTCGGCTGACCCTCAACACGGCTGAAGAGCTGCAAGATGCAGAAATGCTGGCACTCGATGCCAGTGGCCGTGTCTGCCTGAAGGCCACGCCGCCGATCCGTCGGACCAAAGTGGTGCCCGAGCCTTGGCGTACCAACATCCTGGTGCGCGGCTGGCGCCGGATGACCGGTCGCACCAACCCTCCGGCACCGCCGAAGGACGAGCGTGTATTGCCAGCGGCTCGCTGGCGTACCGTGGGTTCGATCCGTCGCTATATCCTGCTGGTGCTGATGCTCGGCCAGACCATCGTTGCCGGCTGGTACATGAAAGGCATCATGCCGTACCAGGGCTGGTCGCTGGTCGACTTCGACGAGATTCGCAATCAGACCCTGCTGCAAACCGCCACCCAGGTACTGCCTTACGCCCTGCAAACCAGCATCCTGATCATGTTCGGGATCTTGTTCTGCTGGGTTTCGGCCGGTTTCTGGACCGCGCTGATGGGCTTCCTCGAACTGCTCACCGGTCACGATAAATACCGGATCTCCGGTAAAAGTGCCGGCGACGAGCCGATTCCGAAAGATGCCCGCACCGCGTTGGTGATGCCGATCTGCAACGAAGACGTGCCCCGGGTATTTGCCGGTCTGCGTGCGACGTTTGAGTCGGTAGCCGCCACCGGTGACCTGGATCGCTTTGATTTCTTCGTCCTCAGCGACAGTAACGAAGCCGATATCTGCATCGCCGAACAACAAGCCTGGCTTGATGTGTGCCGCGAAGCCGGTGGTTTCGGCAAGATCTTCTATCGCCGTCGTCGCCGTCGCGTGAAGCGCAAGAGCGGCAACCTTGACGACTTCTGCCGTCGTTGGGGCGGTGAATACAAGTACATGGTGGTCCTCGACGCCGACAGCGTGATGAGCGGCGAATGCCTGACCAGCCTGGTGCGCCTGATGGAAGCCACGCCGGATGCCGGGATTATCCAGACCGCGCCACGGGCGTCGGGCATGGACACCCTGTATGCGCGCATGCAGCAGTTCGCTACCCGCGTCTATGGCCCGCTGTTTACGGCTGGCCTGCACTTCTGGCAGTTGGGTGAATCGCACTACTGGGGCCACAACGCCATCATCCGCATGAAGCCATTTATCGAGCACTGCGCCCTCGCGCCGTTGCCGGGTAAAGGGGCGTTTGCCGGTGCGATTCTGTCCCACGACTTCGTTGAAGCAGCGCTGATGCGCCGTGCCGGCTGGGGCGTGTGGATTGCCTACGACCTGCCGGGCAGCTATGAAGAGCTGCCGCCGAACCTGCTGGACGAACTCAAGCGTGACCGTCGCTGGTGCCACGGTAACCTGATGAACTTCCGCCTGTTCCTGGTAAAAGGCATGCACCCGGTACACCGTGCGGTGTTCCTGACCGGCGTGATGTCGTACCTGTCGGCACCGTTGTGGTTCTTCTTCCTGGTGCTGTCGACAGCGTTGCTGGCGGTGAACACCCTGATGGAACCCCAGTACTTCATGGCGCCACGCCAGTTGTACCCGCTGTGGCCGCAATGGCATCCGGACAAGGCGGTGGCGCTGTTCTCCACCACCATTGTGTTGCTGTTCCTGCCTAAATTGCTGAGCATCATCCTGATCTGGGCCAAGGGCGCGAAAGAGTTCGGCGGCAAGTTCAAGGTGACCTTGTCGATGCTGCTGGAGATGTTGTTCTCCATGCTGCTGGCCCCGGTGCGGATGATCTTCCACACCCGTTTCGTGCTCGCTGCGTTCCTCGGCTGGGCTGCGACCTGGAACTCGCCGCAGCGTGACGACGACTCCACGCCATGGAGCGAGGCGGTCAAGCGCCACGGTCCACAAACCCTGCTTGGCTTCCTGTGGGCGCTGCTGGTGGTGTGGTTGAACCCAAGCTTCCTGTGGTGGCTGATCCCGATCGTGGGTTCGCTGATGCTGTCGATTCCGGTGTCGGTGATCTCCAGCCGGGTCAAGCTGGGCCTCAAGTCCCGCGACGAGAGCCTGTTCCTGATCCCCGAGGAATACAATCCGCCGCAAGCCCTGCTGTCGACCGAGAAGTACACCCACGAAAACCGTTGGCACGCCCTCAATGACGGGTTTGTGCGTTCGGTGGTCGACCCGCAGCAAAACGCCCTGGCCTGCGCCCTGGCGACCTCGCGTCACCGTGAGGCGGAGCCGATCGAGCACCTGCGTCAGGAACGTGTTCGCCACGCGTTGAAAGTCGGCCCTGCCGGCCTCAACAATGGCGAGCGCCTGGCGTTGCTCAGTGACCCGGTGGCCCTCGCTCGTCTGCACCAGCAGGTGTGGAACGAAGGCCACGCCGAGTGGCTCGGCGCCTGGCGTGAATCGATCAAGGCTGATCCGCACGCGCCATTGCTGCCGCTGCAACCCCTGTCGTCCCAGGCCCAACTGGCCTGATTCAGACACCCCCGAGGGTTCACCTCGGGGGCGTTCGAAGCGCTGGTCCTACAGCGTTTCACGCTTCTTCCTCTTAGCTCTAACCCCTTGTTATTTCGAAACAAAAGACCTTTGTTCGAGACGTATTGCCGTGCCTTTTGCTGGGGTAGGATCGCCCCCCATATTGACGAGGCTGCGGGGGGATTCATGATCAACAGGTATTATTCGGCATGGCTGATCGGCGTTGCCGCATTGGCGTGTGTCGGCTGGGTGAATGCTGGCGCCCTAGAGGATGCCGTTCGGCGTGGCGTGCTTAAAGTCGGCACCACGCCCACCTACGTGCCCTTTGAAATGACGGATAAACAGGGGCGTATCGTCGGCTTTGAAGTCGATTTGCTCCAGGCGATGAGCCAAGCCTTGGGGGTCGAGCTGGAGTTGGTGGCGGTGCCCTATACCGAGTTGCTGCCGGGCCTGATGGCGAAAAAGTTTGACCTGATTGGCAGCGGCATGACGGTGACGCAGGAGCGCAACCTTAAACTCAATTTCAGCGACTCCTTTATCGTGGTGGGCCAGACCGTACTGCTGCATCCGAGCCTTGCGGGCAAGGTTTCCAGCATAGAAGACCTGGACGAAGCGGGTTACCGGATCGCCGCCATTGAAGGCACTACGGGGGAAGCCGCGGCGCAACGTTTTCTGGGCGCCGCTCGCCTGCGCAGTTTCGCCACGCCGGAAGAAGGCGTGCGGGAGGTGGTGGAGGGCAGGGCCGATGCTTTCATTCATGACGCGCCCTACAACCTGATTGCGATGGCCAGGCCGGAAAACCACACACTCTTTGCACTTGAGCAGCCGTTTACCTTTGAGCCCCTGGCGTTCGGCCTGAAAAAAGGTGATTACGACAGCCTGAATTGGATCAACCATTTCCTCAATCAAATAGCGCAGGACGGCACCTACGATCAGTTGCATGACAAGTGGTTCAAGGACACCACCTGGGTGGGGGAGATGGACTGATCGTCATAACTGTTTACACATCAATCAGTTGCCTGCGCACGTGTCTACGCCCGTGCTTCTCTGCACCGTTGTGGGGCTTTTCCGACCTACGCCGATAACATTTACCTGTGAAACCTTTGTGACGGGCAGCGAGTGGGTTAGGATCGCACCCCGAAATGGTGCAGCCCTTTTGCGCGCCGACCTTACAAGCAATGGTTCAGGGGACGTGATGATGAAAAAGTATCTTTCGAGGCTGATGCTCGGCGTCACCGCGCTGGTCGCCGTCACTGCAGCGCATGCTGGCGCCATCGACGATGCGGTCAAGCGCGGCACGCTGAAAGTCGGCATGGACCCGACCTACATGCCGTTCGAAATGACCGACAAGCGCGGTGAGATCATCGGTTTCGAAGTCGACATCCTCAAGGCCATGGCCAAGTCCATGGGCGTCAAACTGGAGCTGGTCTCCACCGGTTATGACGGCATCATCCCTGCGTTCCTGACCGGCAAGTTCGACATGATCGGCAGCGGCATGACCCTGACCCAGGAGCGCAACCTGCGCCTGAACTTCAGCGAACCCTTCATCGTGGTCGGCCAGACGTTGCTGATTCGCAAAGACCTGGAAGGCACCATCAAGTCCTACAAAGACCTGAACGACGAGAAATATCGCCTGACCTCCAAGCTCGGCACCACCGGTGAGATGATCGCCAAAAAGATGATCTCCAAAGCCAAGTACCACGGCTATGACAATGAGCAGGAAGGCGTGCTGGACGTGGTCAACGGCAAGGCCGATGCCTTTGTGTATGACGCTCCGTACAACGTGGTTGCCGAGAAAAAAGTCGGCAACGGCAAGCTGGTGTTCCTGGACGAGCCCTTCACCTTTGAGCCGTTGGCGTTCGGCCTGAAAAAAGGCGATTACGACAGCCTCAACTACATCAACAATTTCCTGCACCAGATCCGTAACGACGGCACCTACGATCGCCTCCATGACAAGTGGTTCAAGAGCGCCGAGTGGCTCAAGGACATGGAATAAGCCAGGCTGAATACCGAGTCGCGCCTTTCGCGAGCAAGCCCGCTCCCACACTTGACCGCATTCTCATGTTGGAACTCGGTCAAGTGTGGGAGCGGGCTTGCTCGCGAAAGCGGCCTGACAGGCGACATCAATCCCGGAAGCTGAAATGAAACAGAAAAAAGCCCAATGGCCCTGGCACCTGCTGACTGTGGCCGTGCTGGTTGGCCTGGCTGGCGCGTTGTACTACGCCACCTCGCTGATGTCCTACGAGTGGCGCTGGAACCGCGTGCCGCAGTACTTCGCCTATCAGGCGGAAACCTCGCAACGTGCCGCCGACATCTCCACCGTCATTGAACTGGTGCGCAACGGCGACGTAGCCCACGTGACGCTGCGCAATGACGCCGGTGCCGAACAAACGCTGACGGTTGCCGACAATAGCCTGCAAGTGGCGCGCGGTGACGACGTGGCTGAAGGCGATGTGATCGGCGTAACCCGGCATTGGGCGCTGGGCCCGCTGATGTGGGGCTTGTGGACCACCTTGTGGCTGTCGGTTATCTCCGGAATTCTGGGGCTGGTGATTGGCCTGGCGACCGGTTTGTGCCGTCTGTCCAGCAACCCGACCCTGCGCGATCTGTCGACGATCTACGTCGAACTGGTGCGCGGTACGCCGCTATTGGTGCAGATTTTTATTTTCTATTTCTTCATCGGAACGGTGCTTAACCTGTCCCGGGAATTCGCCGGGATCGCCGCGTTGTCGCTGTTCACCGGCGCGTATGTGGCGGAAATCGTCCGCGCCGGCGTGCAGTCCATCACCCGTGGCCAGAATGAAGCCGCACGGTCCCTGGGTTTGAGTGCCAGCCAGTCGATGCGTCACGTGGTGTTGCCGCAAGCGTTCAAGCGCGTGTTGCCGCCGCTGGCCGGGCAATTTATCAGCCTGGTGAAGGACACGTCGCTGGTGTCGGTGATCGCGATTACCGAGCTGCTCAAAAGCGGCCGTGAAGTCATCACCACCTCGTTCTCGCCGTTTGAAATCCTGTTCTGTGTGGCAGGTCTGTACCTGTTGATCAACCTGCCGCTGTCGAAAATGGCCAGCCGGCTTGAGCGGAGGCTCGCGCAAAGTGATTGAAGTCCGCGATCTGGTAAAAGTCTTCGATACCCGTGGCCACGTGGTGCGCGCGGTGGACCACGTCACCACCCAAGTCGCCAAGGGTGAAGTGCTGGTGGTGATCGGCCCTTCGGGGTCGGGAAAATCCACCTTTCTGCGCTGCCTTAACGGGTTGGAGGCGTTTGACGCAGGCTCGGTGAGCATCGACGGCCTGCAACTGGCCGACCCGAAAACGGATGTGAACGCCTATCGCCGCGAAGTCGGCATGGTGTTCCAGCACTTCAACCTGTTCCCCCACATGACCGTGCTGGAAAACCTCTGCCTGGCGCAAAAAGTCGTGCGCAAGCGCGGCAAAAAAGAGCGCGAAGCCAAGGCGCTGGCACTGCTGGAAAAAGTCGGCATTGCGCAAAAGGCCAACGAATTCCCCTCGCGTTTGTCCGGTGGTCAGCAACAGCGGGTGGCGATCGCCCGTGCGTTGGCCATGGAACCCAAGGTGATGCTGTTTGATGAGCCCACCTCGGCGCTGGACCCGGAAATGGTCGGCGAAGTGCTGGACGTGATGAAGACCCTGGCTCTGGAAGGCATGACCATGGTCTGCGTCACCCACGAGATGGGCTTTGCCCGCGAAGTGGCGGACCGGGTGTTGTTCTTCGACCATGGCAAGTTGCTGGAAGACGCCTCACCGGCGCAGTTCTTCGAGGCGCCGAAAGACCCGCGGGCCCAGGCCTTTCTGCGCCAGGTGCTGTAACGGTTTTACACCCTGAACTTGCCCACCCAACCCTGCAAATCCGAGCCCAGGCGCGCCAGTTCGACACTGGCCGCTGCGGTCTCCTGACTGGCGGTCGAGGTCTGTTCCGACACATCCTTGACCTTCAGCACGCTGCGATTGATCTCTTCGGCCACTGCGGTTTGCTCCTCGGCAGCGGCGGCAATCTGAGGGTTCATCTCCTGGATCACCGAGACTGTGCGAGTGATATTGGCCAGAGCGTCCCCCGCGCGGCGGGTCAGTTGCACACTGTTATCGGTGAGGCTGCGACTGTTGTCCATGATGTCGGCGACCTGCTGTGTACCGCGTTGCAGGCTGCCGATCAGTTCTTCAATTTCCTCCGCCGACTGCTGGGTGCGTTGCGCCAGGCTGCGTACCTCATCGGCAACGACCGCAAAACCTCTGCCGGCTTCACCGGCGCGAGCGGCTTCGATGGCGGCGTTGAGGGCCAGCAGGTTGGTTTGCTCCGAGACCGACTTGATCACCTCCAGCACACTGCCGATCTTCTGGCTTTCCTGCCGCAGCCCTTGCATGGCCTGGCTTGAGTGAGCCATCTCTTGGGCCAGGTGTTCGATATGAGTAATCGCCTCGGCCACCACCTGGTCGCCCGCGCTTGCCTGTTGATCGGCTTCGGTGGCAGCGTTCGAGGCTTGCTCGGCGTGGCGTGCAACTTCCTGGGAGGTGGCGAGCATTTCATTCATGGCCGTGGCCACTTGTTCGGTTTCCTGTTTCTGCTCCTCGACGCCAGCGCGCGAATGTTCGGTCACGCTGGACAACTGCTCGGCAGCGCTGGCGATCTGTCGCGCACTGTCGCCGATGCCCCCGATCAAGCCGCGCAGGTTGAGCGTCATTTGCCCGATGCTGCGTTGCAGCTGCCCCAATTCATCGCGGCGAGTGGTGGTGATGTCCTGGCTCAGATCGCCCTCGGCGACTCGATTGGCAGCCAACAGCGCATGGTGCAGCGGTTTGACGATCTGCATGGCGATCAGCCACGCGGCCAGTGCGCCCACTAACAGTGCCGCTGCGGTGACATTGAGCAGCAAGGTGCGAGCGATGCCCGCTTCTTTGTCACGTTTGGCGGTTTGGTCCTGGCTCAACAGGTCGCTTTCCGTGAGCAACTGATCCAGCCATTGCTCAAGCTGGTTCTGGGTGGTCTCGGTGGTGAGCTGGGCGTCCTTGAGCCGCGCCAATTGCGTGCGATAGTCGAGCAACGCGCTCTTAAGCGCGACGTTGTTAACGGGCAGTGTCATCACGGTGGCCTCTGCGCGGTCGAGTGCCTGGATCGATTCATCGACGCCTTTGGCGTAACTGTCCAACGAAGCCGCAGCCCAGGCGGGGTTGCGCGCGCGGTCTTCGGCTTGCTCCATGGCTTGCCGCAGTTGCTCTACGGCATCGAGGGCTCTTTCGTCGTCCTGATTGGGCAGGTCACTGGACAACTGCGCCAGCACGTCGCTGGCCTGTACCGCGCCAAGCTTGAGCTGTTCCTGCGCGGTTTCGCGCTGTTTGATCAAATTTTCCAGGCCACCCAAGGCGGTTTTGAAGCCGGTCGCAAAGCGGCGGCTTTGTTGCAACTGCTGTTGATTGATCGGGTCGGAAAAACGCGGCGAAAGCGTCACCAGCAGGCCGTCGATTTTTTCGATATGCAAACCAATCTTGACCAGGCTCGCCGGGTCGCTGAGGGTTCGGTAAACGATACGATCGGCGCGCAGCTCTTCGCCGACGACCGCCAGTTGCGAGAGGATGGTCAGCTTCTGAGAGCGTGCGAGCGAGGCGTCCAACGCTTGCCAGCCCGTGGACGCGATGACCAGGCTAAGACAGAGCACCAGGCCAAAGCCCAGGGCAAGTTTGAGGGTGATGCCGAGATTGCCTAACAGGCGGGTCAGTGGACGAATCATGGTAAACCTCCAACGAATCAAAAGGAGCGTTTCGACGGTCCGGCTGACAGCGGCCAGGGAAGTTGAAACGCTACTTTTATTCGGCGCTAGGTGTGTAATCCACGACCTGAAAAGCGCGTAGGAAATTTCACAAGCTGTGAGGGCGACGGCCATGATGGCCGTCGCGACGGGATCAAACCTTGAAGCGGCCGACCAGGGTTTGCAGGTAAATCCCCAGGCGCGCCAGTTCCGCACTGGATGCAGCGGTTTCTTCACTGGCCGAAGAGGTCTGTTCAGAGACATCACGCACATTCAGTACGCTGCGGTTGATCTCTTCGGCCACGGCACTTTGTTGCTCGGCGGCGGTAGCAATCTGCGAGTTCATCGCCTGAATGGTCGAAACCGTACGCGTGATATTACCCAGTGCGTTACCGGCACGCCGGGTCAGCTCGACGCTGCTGTCGGTCAGGCCACGGCTGTTGTCCATGATGGCCGCGACCTGCTGGGTGCCGCTTTGCAGGCCGACGATCAGTTCTTCGATCTCTTCGGTGGACTTCTGGGTGCGCTGGGCCAGGCTGCGTACCTCATCGGCCACCACGGCAAAGCCACGTCCGGCTTCACCGGCACGCGCCGCTTCAATGGCGGCGTTGAGTGCCAGCAAGTTGGTTTGCTGGGCCACCGATTTGATCACGTCGAGCACGCTGCCGATCTTGTCGCTTTCGCGTTTCAGATGGCCCATGGCCTCGGTGGAATTGCCGACCTCGGTGGCCAGGCGCTCGATCTGGGCGATGGCTTCGCCGACCACCTTGTCACCCTCGCGCGCCTGCTGATCCGCCGCGACAGCCGCCTCCGAGGCTTCCTCGGCGTTGCGTGCCACTTCTTGCACAGTGGCGGCCATTTCATTCATGGCGGTGGCCACCTGGTCGGTCTCGATCTTCTGGCTGTTGACCCCGGCGCTGGTCTGCTCGGTCACGGCGGACAGTTGTTCGGCGGCGCTGGCGATCTGGGTGACGCCTTCGCTGATGCCTCCAATCAGCGTGCGCAGCCCGAGGGTCATGCTTTGCATGGCGCGTTGCAGTTGGCCCAGTTCGTCCTGGCGCGTGGAGTTCAGGTTGTGGCTCAGGTCGCCGGAGGCGACGCGCTCAGCGACATTGAGGGTCTGGTTCAGCGGAATAACGATCTGACGGGTGATGGCCCAGGCGGCGACGATGCCGAAGATCAGCGCCAGCACGGTGGCCAGCAGCAACAGTTGCTTGGCGTGTGCGGCATCGGCATCGCGCACGGCAGTTTGGGACGTGGTGAGTTTCTCACTGTGGCCCAGCAGGATATCGCCTTGGGCGATCATGATTTTCAGGGCCGCAGCGCTGGCGACCTGGGAGTCGCGGTATTGGCTGACGGCGCCGCGGTAGGCCTGCAGGGAGGTGCTGGCCTCTTGCAGGTTGGCCTGATACTGGGCCGGCAATTGGCCCTGGAGTTCGGTAATTTTCTTCAGGGCATTGTCGATAGCGTCCAGGGCCGGCTGTTCGGCCTCCGTCTTGCCGCTGTAGGTGTAGCCGCGAACCTGGAAGCGTGATTGCTGGATCAGCTTGCTCAGATCGACCACGCTGTTGAACTGCGTGATGCTATCGCCTTGCAGCAAGGCGGCTTCGATCTCCTTGATCTTGGCCACGGCGTTGTCGGCGGTGTCGCCGAGCTTGCTGCGGGCGCCTTCGCGCTTCAGACCCGCCTGCACCATGGTGGCGAAGGCCTTTTTGTATTGGTTCAAGGCCTCCAGTTGCTGTTCTACCAGGGCCTTGTCATCGGGTTGCTCGATCAGGGTTTGGGCCGTTTTCAGGCCGGTGTCCAGCTGCGTGAGCAGGCCGGTGACCGCGTCCGTGCCCTGTTCGCCGCGACGCATGTCAAAGTCCAGACGCGCCAGGCGCAGGTCTTTGGTCAGGCCGTTGAGGCTGGAGATGAAGCCCAGTTTGTCGCCGCGATTGATCACATCGCCCAGGCCGGTCCAACCCGTGAAGGTGATCAACAGCGTCAGGACCAACACCAGGCCAAAGCCAATGCTCAGCTTGCGATTGACGCTCACATTCCCGAGTTTTTCGGCTAACCAACGATACATACGGCGAACTCCCTTTGAACAAGGCTTGGACTTATTCAGAGGCTATCGGCAGCGTAGGAAGATTCTGTAGCGACGCCAATCCACTGTGGGAGCGGGCTTGCTCGCGATAGCGGTGTACCAGTGGCAGATAGTCTGACTGATCCACCGTTATCACGGGCAAGCCCGCGCCCACAGGGTTTGGCGTTGTTAGAAGAGGCGGGCGAGCAGGGCGGTGACGGCGGTTTCTACGCGCAGGATTCGTGCGCCAAGTTGCACCGGTTGCAAGCCGGCCTTGGCCAGCAGGTCCACCTCGTAAGGAATCCAGCCACCTTCCGGGCCGATGGCCAGGGTCACAGGCTCATCCAGGCCACGCGGGCAGGCCGGGTAATCACCGGGATGGCCGATCAGGCCCAGGGTGCCGTCGGTCATGGCGGGCAGGCGATCTTCGACAAACGGTTTGAAGCGTTTTTCGATAATGATGTCGGGCAGGACGGTGTCCCGTGCCTGTTCCAGGCCAAGGATCAGTTGCTCGCGAATCGCCTCGGGCTCTAGAAACGGAGTTTGCCAGAAGCTCTTTTCAACCCGGTAACTGTTGACCAACACCACCTTCGGCACGCCCATCGCGGCCACGGTTTGCAGCACCCGGCGCAGCATCTTGGGGCGTGGCAGGGCGAGCAGCAGGGTCAGCGGCAGCTTGGCCGGCGGCGGTTGTTCAAAGCTGACTTGCAGCTCGGCTTCGCTGGCTTCCAGGCGCAGCAGTTGCGCATTGCCCATCAGCCCGCCGATACGCCCGACGCGCAGGTTGTCACCCACCGCAGCGCGGTGGACTTCCTGCATGTGCACCAGGCGCCGATCACGCAATATGACCCGGTCGGCCGCGATAAAGTCGGCCTCTTCAAGCAGCAGCAGGTTCACGGCTGCGTCGCAGGCGGCTGGTCGTCGTCGACGGGTTGGTCATCCGGGTGGTCGCCACGCTTGCTGATCAGGCTGCCAAACAGGATGCCGATCTCGAACAGCATCCACATCGGCACGGCCAGCAGGGTCTGCGAGAAGATGTCCGGCGGCGTAAGGATCATGCCGACCACGAAGCAGCCGATGATGATGTACGGGCGGATTTTCTTCAGGTATTTGACGTCGACCACACCGATCCACACCAGCAGCACCACGGCCACCGGGATTTCGAAGGCCACGCCGAAGGCGAAGAACAGCGTCATCACGAAGTCGAGGTAGCTGGTGATGTCGGTCATCATCTCCACGCCGGCCGGGGTGGCGGCGGCGAAGAATTTGAAGATCAGCGGGAACACCAGGAAATAGGCGAAGGCCATGCCGGTGTAGAACAGCAGGATGCTCGACACCAGCAGCGGCACCGCGATGCGCTTCTCATGCTTGTACAGGCCCGGTGCGATAAAGCCCCAGATCTGATGCAGGATCACCGGAATCGCCAGGAACAGCGAGACCATCATGGTCAGCTTCAACGGCGTCAGGAACGGCGACGACACGTCGGTGGCGATCATCGTCGCGCCGGCCGGCAGGTACTGGCGCAGCGGCGTGGAGACGAAGGTATAGATTTGCTGGGTAAAGGCGAACAGCCCGGCAAAGATGATGAAGATGGCCGCTACGCAACGCAGCAGGCGGGTACGCAGCTCGGTGAGGTGCGAGACCAGCGGCATGTGATGGTCGTCTTCCGGTTTATCAGCGCTCATGGGGCTCGCGGCGGCAATGTAGGGTCATGGGGAGCGGGCGACGCAACGGGCGTCGGCGCTGGCTCGGTCGGGGTGTGAGCGGGCGGCGTGGGGGTGTGTTCCACCACCGGCGCAACGTCGGCCACGGGCGGTGGCGCGATGCTGTGCTCGGCCGGTTTGGTCGGCTCTTGCACCGGCGACAGAATCTTCCGCGCTTCCTGCTCCAACGACAGAATATGTTCGTTGTGCAATTGGCGGCGGATTTCGTCGGCGCCGATTTCCCGTTCAACTTCCTGTTTGATGGCGTTGAAACTGCGTTTCAGGCGCCCGATCCAAAGGCCGGCCGTGCGTGCGGCACCGGGCAGGCGTTCCGGCCCCAGTACCAGCAGGGCCACGAGGCCGACGAGGAGCAGTTCAGAGAAGCTGATACCAAACATTAGTCAGTGCTCACGAGTCTTTGCGGGTCGGCTCTTCGACTTTTTCAGCCTGCACGTCGAAAGTCCGACGCTCGGTGATCGGCTGGGTCGCCTGCGGGTGCACAGGCTGGGCCGGAGGTACCGGGTTGACGACCGGGTCAGCGGGCTTTTCATCATCGTTCATGGCTTTACGAAAGCCCTTGATCGACTCGCCCACGTCGGTGCCCAGGTTCTTGAGTTTCTTGGTGCCGAACACCAGAACGACCACCACGAGAATGACGATCCAGTGTTTCCAGTCAAAAATGCCCATGCTGCAATTCCTCTGTAAAAGTTATTCAGGCGGACGGGCGCGAGGCCTTTTCGACGTGCCCGGACAAGCCGAAGCGACGGTCCAGTTCATCCAGCACGGCCTGTGGATGCTGCCCCAGTTGGGCGAGCATGACCAGGCTGTGGAACCATAAGTCAGCGGTTTCGTAGATCACATCGCTGCAATCACCGCTGATCTGTGCGTCTTTGGCGGCGATGATTGTCTCGATGGATTCTTCGCCGAGTTTTTCCAGAATCTTGTTCAGGCCCTTGTGGTACAGGCTGGCGACATAGGAGCTGTCGGCGTCCGCGCCTTTGCGGTCTTCCAGCACTTGGGCCACACGGTTCAGGGTATCGCTCATGTTCAATGTCCTGCCGAGTAAATGGCGTGCGGGTCTTTAAGCACCGGTTCCACAACCTTCCATTCGCCATTCTCGAACACGCGATAGAAGCAGCTGTGACGGCCGGTGTGGCAGGCGATGTCGCCGATTTGCTCGACCTTGAGGATCACCACGTCGGCGTCGCAGTCGATGCGCATCTCGTGCAGGGTTTGCACGTGCCCGGACTCTTCGCCCTTGCGCCACAGTTTGCCACGCGAACGTGACCAGTAAATGGCGCGCTGCTCAGTGGCGGTGAGGCTCAGGGCCTCACGGTTCATCCAGGCCATCATCAATACGCGCCCGGTCTTGTAGTCCTGGGCAATGGCCGGCACCAGGCCGTCACTGTCCCACTTGATCTCGTCCAGCCAGTCTTTCATGTTCGGCTCCGGCAATTTGCGACAGTGTATAACCGGATGGGTTATCGACGCACGATCAGATAAACACCCACGGCGACCATGATGCCCGCCGGCCAATGCCCCAATTGGTTCAGCGGCCCGCCAATGGCCAGCATCACGCCGCCGACCAGGTGCGCAGCGCCCAGCAGGCGCAGGAACCAGTCGTCCTTGCGCGTTTGCCAGGGCGGCGCAGGGTCTTTGGCGTGGGGTTGTGACATGCGCTCCAGCAGGTCGCGGGTCATGTTGGCCAGGTGCGGCAGTTGCTCCACTTGGCTTTGCAGGTTGCCCAGCAGGGTTTTCGGGCTGACGCGCTCGCGCATCCAACGTTCGAGGAACGGCTGCGCGGTATTCCACAGGTCGAGGTCCGGGTACAACTGACGGCCCAGGCCTTCGATGTTGAGCAGGGTCTTTTGCAGCAATACCAGCTGCGGCTGCACTTCCATATTGAAGCGGCGCGCGGTCTGGAACAGGCGCATCAGCACCTGGCCGAATGAAATATCTTTTAACGGTTTTTCAAAGATGGGTTCGCACACCGTACGGATCGCCGCTTCGAATTCGTTGAGCTTGGTTTCCGCCGGCACCCAGCCCGAATCAATGTGCAACTGCGCCACGCGGCGATAGTCACGCTTGAAGAAGGCGAACAGGTTACGCGCCAGGTAATCCTGGTCTTCCGGGGTCAGGCTGCCGACGATGCCGCAGTCGATCGCAATGTACTGCGGGCTCCACGGGTTCACGGTGCTGACAAAGATGTTGCCGGGGTGCATGTCGGCGTGGAAGAAGCTGTCGCGGAACACCTGGGTGAAGAAAATCTCCACCCCGCGTTCGGCGAGCATCTTCATGTCGGTGCGCTGGTCTGCCAGGGTGGCGAGGTCGGTGACCTGCACGCCGTAGATGCGCTCCATCACCAGCACTTTCGGGCGGCACCAGTCCCAATACACCTGGGGCACGTACAGCAGGGGCGAGCCTTCGAAGTTGCGCTTGAGCTGGCTGGCGTTGGCGGCTTCGCGCAGCAGGTCGAGTTCGTCGTAGATGGTTTTTTCGTAATCGGCGACCACGTCCACCGGGTGCAGCAGGCGCGCATCGGCAGAGAAACGTTCGGCGGCGCGGGCGAGGATGAACAGCCACGCCAGGTCCTGGCCGATGATCGGCTTGAGGCCCGGGCGAATCACCTTCACCACCACTTCTTCGCCGGTCTTGAGCTGCGCGGCGTGCACTTGTGCGACCGAAGCCGAGGCCAGTGGGTCGATGTCGAAGCGGCTGAACACTTCGCTGATCTTCTTGCCCAACTGCTCTTCGATCAGCTTCATCGATTGCTGGGAGTCGAAGGGCGGTACGCGGTCCTGCAAGAGCATCAGTTCGTCGGCAATATCTTCCGGCAGCAGGTCGCGCCGCGTGGAGAGGATCTGCCCGAATTTGATAAAGATCGGCCCCAGGTCCTGCAACGCCAGGCGCAGGCGCGCGCCACGGCTCAGCTCCAGCGGCTTGCGCGGGAACCAGCGCCACGGCAGTACATAACGCACCGCCAGCAGAAACCACGGCAAGGGCAGGGCGAACAGCAGGTCATCGAGGCGGTAGCGGATTACGACGCGCTGGATACGAAACAAACGGCGGACGGCGAGCAGCTTCATGCGTTATCGCTTGGATCAAGGGACCGGCTCAGGCGCTCGAAGCGCGCCTCAAGGCGTTCCAGGTCGATTTTGGCCTTGTCGAGTTCGCGAAAGCGCGCTTGCGCTTCCCGTTGCCCAACCAGGGTGCGCGATTCTTCGCTCAGGTATTCGGCGAGGTTCTGGTTGAGGCTGGCGAACCCCTGCTGGTACCAGCGCGAGCGGCTGCGCAGGTGCCCGCTGATCAGCTGGGTGGCGACGGGGCCGATCCAGCGCGACAGCTCGTATTCCCAATCCAGTTCCAGGTCTTGCAGCACGGCGGCCAGGTCCATCAGCACCGCGCTGTCGCCTTCCAGCTCCACTTCTGGGCTGTGCAGGATGGCGGTTTTATGGCGACTCAGCGCCAGGTGCAACAGGCTCGACGCCGGCGCACGCAGGGTGCAATCGGCCTCGGCGGCCCAGGCGCTTGCGAGCAGCAGGCCTTCATCGCTGGGCAGGATAAACAGCTGCAAGGCGGGGCTGCGGCAATCGACGGCAATGATTTTGCCGTTCAAGTGCGCGAGCCGCGCCAGGGCGGTGCTGTCCAGGCGCAGCACACGGTTGAGGCCGTGTTCAACGCTGGCGAGAAGACCGGCGAACAGCATCAGGGCTTGATACCGCGATGCAGGGCGACGATACCCGAGGTCATGTTGTGGTAAGTCACGCGGTCGAAACCGGCTTCTACCATCATCGACTTGAGGGTTTCCTGGTCGGGGTGCATGCGGATCGATTCAGCCAGGTAGCGGTAGCTTTCGGCGTCGTTGGTGATCAGCTTGCCCATCAGCGGCATGAAGGCGAACGAGTAGGTGTCGTAGACCTTGGACATCAGCGCGTTGGTCGGCTTGGAGAACTCCAGTACCAGCAGGCGGCCGCCCGGCTTGAGTACGCGCAGCATCGAGCGGATCGCGTCCTCTTTATGGGTCACGTTGCGCAGGCCGAAGGCGATGGTCACGCAGTCGAAATGGTTGTCCGGGAACGGCAGCTTTTCCGCATCGGCCTGGACGAACTCGATATTGCCGGCCACACCTTTATCCAGCAGGCGATCGCGGCCGACCTTGAGCATCGAGCCATTGATGTCCGCCAGCACGACCTGGCCGGTAGGGCCGACGAGCTTGGAAAATTTGGCCGCCAGATCGCCCGTACCGCCGGCGATATCCAGCACGCGGTTGCCGGTGCGTACGCCCGACAACTCAATGGTGAAGCGCTTCCACAGGCGGTGCATGCCGCCCGACAGCACGTCGTTCATCAGGTCGTACTTGGCGGCTACGGAGTGGAACACCTCAGCGACTTTTTCCGCTTTCTGGCTTTCCGGGACGTTCTTGAAACCGAAGTGAGTGGTGGGTTCGGCATCGCTGCCTTTGCGCTGATCAGTCATATCGCTGTCACCAAAAGAGAATGCGGGACATGATAATCCCCAAGGCCTGCTTTGTCTTGGCAAGGCTGAAGGTAAGATAGACGGTCACCGAGACCTTTTGCCGCATGGCAGGTGTTCCAGTCGCTATAAAGAGGAGTCATAGCAATGGCCCGTATTACCGTTGAACGTGCACACACCCTGGGTAAGGACGGCGCGCGCGCGAAGGCCGAGAAGTTGGCGAACAAACTCAAGGAGCAATATGGCCTGGAGCCATCGTGGTCCGGCGATACCTTGAACCTCAAGCGTTCGGGGGTTAAAGGCACTGTGTTGGTTGCGGATGATTCGTTGCGTATTGATGTGGAACTGGGACTGTTGATGTCGGCCATGAGTGGCACTATCAAGTCTGAAATCGAGAAGGCCCTGGATAAGGCATTGGCCTGATCGCTGTGTTCTTAGGGTGCCGATTCTAATTTTTCACCCTACTTTGTGCCCAAGCCCTCAACTCCTGCGGGCCGTTCCTCGACCCTAATCTGCGTGAGGTGCACCATGGCCAAAGTTATTTTGAAGAAAAAAATCGACGTTCAGTCTACCGCCCTGAGTGACGTTAAAAGCTATGCCCGCAAGATCTGGCTGGCGGGCCTTGGTGCCTATGCCAAGGTCGGCAGCGAGGGTGCCGAGTACTTCAAAGAGCTGGTTAAGTCTGGTCAACATGTTGAAAGTAAAGGTAAAAAAGTTGTGGTTGAACAACTTGATGCCGCCAACAGTCAGATTGACCAAGTAAAGAGTAATGTCTCAAGCGTCAAAGGCCTGGTTGAAGTTCAACTGGATAAAGTTGAAAAAGCTTTTGACACGCGTGTTGCAAGTGCCTTGAATCGAATCGGCATTGCGTCTAAACATGACGTTGAGACACTCTCTGCTAAGCTCGAAGAGCTGACGGCATTGCTAGAACGTGTCGCGCGTAAACACTAAGGAGACATCGGGATGGCTGTTAAAAAGACTACTCAGAAAGAAGGCAGCTCGTGGATCGGGGAAGTTGAAAAATATTCCCGTAAAATCTGGCTTGCTGGTTTAGGCGTGTACTCGAAGGTTAGCAGTGACGGCGGCAAATACTTCGAGACGTTGGTCAAGGACGGCGAGAAGGCCGAGAAGTTGACCAAGAGCACAGTCGGTAAAAAAGTAGAGGCGGCAAAAGCGAGCGCCGGTTCTGCGAAATCGAGCATTTCGGATACCTGGGGCAAGTTGGAAGAGACTTTCGACAAGCGTCTCAACAGTGCTATTTCGCGATTGGGCGTGCCCAGCAAAGCGGAACTGAAGACGCTGCACAGCAAGGTCGATACCCTGACCAAGCAAATCGAAAAACTCACCGGTGCCAAAGTGGCCCCGGCTAAAACGGCAGCCGCTAAACCTGCTGCCAAGCCTGCCGCGAAAACCGCCGCTGCCAAACCCGCTGCGAAACCCGCGGCCAAGCCACTGGTTAAAGCGCCAGCCAAGCCGGCGGCCAAACCTGCGGCTAAAGCGGCTGCCAAGCCTGCGGCAAAAACCGCTGCTGCCAAACCGGCCGCCAAGTCGGCAGCCAAGCCAGTGGCGGCGAAAACCGCTGCCAAGCCAGCGGCTAAACCTGCAGCCAAGGCAGTCGCCAAACCGGCCGCGAAGCCAGCCGCTAAAACTGCAGCGGCAAAACCCGCTGCTGCAGCAAAAACCGCAACAGCAAAACCTGTGGCTGCCAAGCCAGCGGCAAAACCAGCCGCCGCCAAGAAGCCCGCGGTCGCGAAAAAGCCCGCAGCGCCAAAGCCTGCCGTCGCGGCCAAGCCCGCAACCCCAGCGCCAACCGCGTCGACAGCCAACTCGGTGTCCGCGCCGACGCACGCTGCTACTGCCCCGACTGTCACGCCGGCAACGCCGACGTCATCCAGTCAGTCCTGATTTTTTCAGGGCACAACAAACGCCCGGCCTGTGAAGGTCGGGCGTTTTTTTGCGACTTTATGAACACCTCAAATCCAATGTGGGAGCGGGCTTGCCCGCGATGGCGCAGTGTCAGTCACATTGAAATTGGCTGATCCACCGCTATCGCGGGCAAGCCCGCTCCCACATGTTCAATCCAGATCATCCAGGTATTTCAGTGCGAACCGCTCGGTCGCCTGTCGCGCCGGCAACAGCAGATGCGGCGCCACCAGCATCATGATCTGGTACACCACCACCCGCACTTCGCCTTCACGGTCGAGAATTCGCTGGTAATCCAGGGAAAACAGCAAGGTCAGGGTGATTTGCTCCACCAGTTGCCCCAATGCTTGGGTGTCACTGACCAACTGCCCGGCTGCCTTCAACCGCGCAAGCAACGAAGCCAGTGTTCGCTTGAGCGCCGTGAGCAAGTGACGAATGCCCTTGGCCAGCTTCGGCAGCCGCCCAGCAAGGTTCGACAGGTCCTGAAACAGAAACCGGTAATGGGCCATGCGCTCGACGATCAGGTGCAGGAATAACCAATAATCCTCGGCCTTCAACTGCGCATCCGGCGGTGGGTCGAGCAGCGGTGCCAGCTCGTTCTGAAAGCGCTCGAACAGCCCGAGCACCAACGGTTCCTTGCCATGGAAGTGGTAGTAGAGGTTGCCGGGGCTGATCCCCATTTCATTGGCCACCTCCATGGTCGACACGTTCGGTTCGCCCTTGTGGTTGAACAACTGCAGGGCACATTCAAGGATACGGTCGCGGGTCTTCATCCAGTCTTCTTAATGTGATCGTTGAGCTCAGCGCACTCGCACATAGGTGCCCGGCGCCGCTTCCATCGGTGGGTAATTCTGGTTGCCCAGGGCGGTCAGGGTTTCGCGCTGCACGCCGGAGCGTTGTTGAATCCACGCCAGCCACTGCGGCCACCAGCTGCCTTCGACGTGGCTGGCGTCGTAGTACCAGGCGCGTGGGTCGCTGCTCAGCTTGGGGTTTTCGACGTAGTTGGCCTTGGGATTGCCCGGCGGGTTGAGGATGCTCTGGATATGCCCGCTGTTGGAGAGTACGAAGCGCCGCTCGCCGCCCAGCAATTGGGTGGAGCGATACACCGCGTCCCACGGTGTGATGTGGTCGTTGATCCCGGCCACGCTGAAGCTGTCCACCGTGACCTTCTGCAAATCGATAGGCGTGCCGCACACTTCCAGGCCGCCGGGGTGGCTCAACGGGTTGTGCTTGAAGAAGTCCAGCAAATCGCCATGCAGCGCGGCGGGCAGCCGCGTGTTGTCGTTGTTCCAATACAGGATGTCGAACGCTGGCGGTTCCTTGCCCAGCAGGTAGTTGTTGATCCAGTAGTTCCAGATCAGGTCGTTGGGGCGCATCCAGGCAAACACCTTGGCCATGTCGCGACCGTCCAGCACGCCTTGCTGGTAGGAGCGGCGCTTGGCGGCTTCCAGGGTTTGTTCATCGGCGAACAGGGTGGCGGGGCTGTCGATCTGGCTGTCCAGCAGGCTCACCAGGTAACTGGCGCTGGAAATGCGCCGTAGCTGGCGTTTGGCTTGCAGGTGGCCTTGCAGCGCGGCAATGGTCAGGCCGCCGGCGCAGGCGCCCATCAGGTTGACCTCGCGGGCGCCGGTGATCGCCCTGCACACATTCAACGCTTCTTCCAGCGCCGCCACATAGGTGGACAGGCCCCATTCACGGTGACGCACATCCGGATTGCGCCAGCTGACCATAAAGGTCTGCAGGCTGTTTTTCAGGGCGTACTGCACAAAGCTGTTGGCCGGGCTGAGATCGAAAATGTAGTACTTGTTGATTTGCGGCGGCACGATCAGCAGGGGCTTGGCGTACTGTTTTTCGCTCATGGGCTTGTATTGGATCAGCTCCAACAGCTCGTTGCGAAACACCACTGAACCCGGGGTGGTGGCGACAGTCTTGCCCACTTCAAAAGCGTGTTTGCTGACCTGACTTGGCAAGCCATTGTTGTGCAGTAAGTCGTTGAACAGGTTGCTCACGCCGCGCACCACACTGTTGCCGCCTGAGTTGAGCAACTCCTTGATGGCCAGTGGGTTGAGCAGCGTATTGGAGGGCGAGACGGCATCGTTGAACAAGGCGAATGCGAAGTGCGCACGGGCTCGATCATCTGCGCTCAAGGCGCTGTCATCGATCCAGTGGCGGGTCTGTTTCTGCCAACTCAAATAGGCTTGCAAGCTGCGTCGATACAGCGGGTTGAGCTTCCAGGTGGGGTCAATAAAGCGCGCGTCGTTAGGGTTGGGCTCGTGCACGGTTTCGCCCAGCAGGACGCGGCCCAGCTGGCCGCTCAGCGCCAGCGCGTGACGCGCGGTATGCACCGGGTTGCGCAAGCCGTGACTTGCGACGCTGCGCAGGGTTGCCAGCAGATCCCGCCCCCTGAGGCCAGTAATCGCATTTTGCGCATTGATGAACGCGGCAGGGATGGGCGCCGGGTTCGTCACGGGTCTTTCTCGCATGAGCCAACACTCCTTCGTCAAGGCAACAACAGGCACGCCAATTCAGAACCATAGTCGGTTCTCGGCAAGTTGCGCGGCGGTGCAGTCCTTACACCGCCGGTCGCGGGTGAATCACAGCCCGCAGGCGCTCCTCCTCGAGAAACTTCATGATGATCGGCGCCACGGCTTCGGCCCGGGTGATCAGGAACAAGTGGCCGTCATCAATGATGTGCAACTGTGCATTGGGAATACGCCAGGCGAGCATGCGCATGTTGATCAGTGGGATCAGCGGGTCGTCGTCCCCCGCCAGCACCAGGGTGGGTTGGCGGATCTTGTGCAGCCAGTGAATGCTCGTCCAGCCCAGCCCCGCGAACAGCTGCCAGTAGTAACCCAGCTTGCCGGCCGAGCGCACTTTGCTGGCGTGCTCGGCGGCCAGTTTTGAATCGCGGCGGAACGAGCCGCCATAAATCATTGGCGCAATGCGCACCACATGGGACGGCTGGATATAACGCCGGGGGCTGGCCATGAGCCACAGCACCTTCGGCTTGCCCGGCACCATGAACGCCCCGGCCGCGGTGGCCGCCAGGATCAGCTTCTTGCAGCGCTCGGGGTAGTCATACGCAAATTGTTGCGCCAGCGCCCCGCCCCAGGACACACCAACGGCGTTCACCTGGCCGTAGTCGAGGTAATCGAGCATGCGTGCGGTAAGTTTGGCCAATCCTGGAAATCGATAGGGCCGTTTGGGCGTCGAGGAGCCGCCTACGCCCGGCACATCGAAGGCGATCACTTCCAGGTCCGGGTCCAGCGCCTGGACGAACGGAAACACCAGCTCAAGGTTGGCGCCGATACCGTTGAAAATCAGCAGCGGCGTCAAGTGAGGCTTGCCCGGGCGCACCGCCGTGCGGATGGTCTGGCCATCCAGGTCGATGGTACGGAAGATGAACGGTTGCGGCATGCTCAAGCCCTGTGAAATGGCGCGATATTTCCCTGTCGGAACCCGATCAATGTGGGAGCGGGCTTGCTCGCGAAAGCAGTGTGTCAGTTGATGCATTCGGTGGCTGACACACCGCCTTCGCGAGCAAGCCCGCTCCCACAGTTGACCGCATTCCAGCTACAAAACAGTGTTTCGTTTATCGTTCGTGTACATAAGTACCCGGTGCAGCCTCAGCTGCGGCATAAGCCTTGTTACCCAAACTTGTAGGTGCTTTCTTCAATTTTCCCGCCCGCTCTGCCTGCCATGCCTGCCAGTGCAGCCACCAGGAGTCGGTGTGCTTGGTTGCATTTTCCTGCCACTCCAGCGGCTTGCCTGCCAGCCCATCGCTGGTCTGGTAGCGCGCCTTGGGGTTGCCAGGCGGGTTGAGAATGCTCTGGATATGCCCACTGCTGGACAACACGAACTCGACCTTGCCACCAAACAGCTGTGCCGACTTGTAGCAGGACTGCCACGGCGTGATGTGATCGTTGGTGCCGGCCAGCGAGTAGATGTCGGCGGTGACCTGCTTGAGGTCGATCGGCGTGCCGCACACTTCCAGAGCGTTGGCGCGCACCAGCGGGTTGTTTTTGAACAGCTCGATCAAGTCGCCATGGAAGGCAGCCGGCAAGCGCGTGGTGTCGTTGTTCCAGAACAGGATGTCGAACACCGGCGGCTCGTTGCCCAGCAGGTAGTTATTGACCCAGTAGTTCCAGATCAGGTCGTTGGGGCGCATCCAGGCAAACACTTTGGCCATGTCGCGGCCTTCCAGCACACCGGCCTGGTAGGAGTGGCGCTTGGCCGCCTCCAGGGTCTGCTCGTCGACGAACAGCGCCACCTGCGTGTCCAGCGTGGTGTCCAGCACACTCACCAACAGGGTCAGGGCATTGACCTTCTTCTCGCCCAGCGCCGCGTAGTGGCCGAGCAGGGCGGTGCAGGTGATGCCGCCGGAACAGGCGCCAAGCATGTTGATGTCTTTGCTGCCGGTAATCGCCGTGACCACATCGACCGCTTCCTTGAGCGCTTCGATATAGGTCGACAGGCCCCACTCGCGCTGGGCCTTGGTCGGGTTGCGCCAACTGACGATAAAGGTTTGCTGGCCATTGCGCAGGCAGAAGCGCGCCAGACTTTTCTCCGGGCTCAGGTCGAATACATAGAACTTGTTGATTTGCGGCGGCACCACCAGCAGTGGGCGCTCGTGCACCTGTTCGGTGATGGGCTTGTACTGGATCAGCTCCAGCACATCGTTGCGAAAGACCACGGCGCCTTCGGTGGTGCCCAGGGTCTTGCCCACTTCAAAGGCGCCCATGTTGACCTGGCTCGGCATGCCGCCGTTATGCACCATGTCCTTGGCCAGATGGGACAGGCCATCGAGCAGGCTTTTACCGCCGGTTTCAAAGAAACGTTTGACCGCCGCCGGGTTGGCCGCACTGTTGGTGGGGGCCATGGCTTCGGTCATCAGGTTGATCACGAAGTGGCCACGGCTGATGTCCTGTTCCGACAGGTTGCTGTCGGCGATCCAGTCGTGCAGTTCCTTGCGCCACGCCAGGTAGGTCTGCAGGTAGCGCTTATAGAGCGGGTTCTGACTCCACGCCGGGTCGTGGAAGCGGCGGTCGTCGCTTTCGGGCACCAGCGCGGATTTGCCGAACATCACGTTCTTCAATTCGATGCCAAAGTGGGCAACGTGTTTAACGCTGTGTAACGGTTGCTTGATGGCTTGGGTCAGCACCATCTTCGCCGAGGCTAATAAGTCCTTTTTGCGTAACGCGATGATCGGGTTCAGCCCCAGGGTGTTTTCCGAGGCCTGGCGTTTCAAGTCATCGTTATTCTTGTTACTCATCTACGACGCTCCATTGTCCGAAAGACGAGTACCGGCGATTGCTGCGCACCCAATTTCGATACACGACACCAGCCTGGTACTGCGACTCGGGTGACCGTAAATACCGCATCGTTAAATGCAGGGAACTTGCCAGTTCCATTGGTTACCCGAGTTTAATTTTTTTCGCAAGCGGGCCAATCGTTGACCACGCGACAGGGCATTCAAGCAGATGAAATTAGAAAATGCCCTCTAAAGAGCAAGAAGCCTGGGCTAGAGCATCAGCCGCACGACCGACTCACTCGGGTCGCGGGTTTTACCGGCAGCTTTGAGTTCCGCAAGATAGTCGGCCCACAGCGCTTCCTGGCGCACGGCCAATTGGTAGAGGTAGTCCCAGGTGAACAGTCCGCTGTCATGGCCGTCGTCGAAGGTCAATTTCAGTGCGTACTGACCGGCCGGTTCTACCTTGATCAACCGAACGTTGAGTTTGCCGAATTGCAGGATGGGTTTGCCGTGGCCCTGCACCTCGGCGGAAGGCGAGTGGGTGCGCAGCAGTTCGGCGGGAAGCTGGTAGACCTCGTCGGGCCCGTAGGTGAGGCCGAGGGTGTTGGAGGTTTTGTGCAGGTTTACAGCAGTGGGGAATTTTGACATTGGTGATGATCCTGAAGGAACCGGCTTCAAAATGTAGCAGCGGGCTTGCTCGCGAATGCGTTGTGTCAGTCAGCAGATCTGAGGCTGATACAGCACATTCGCGAGCAAGCCCGCTCCCACAGTAAAGCAAAGCGGTCCTGAGTGAGGCTTACAGGATATAACGAGACAGGTCTTCGTTCTGCGCCAATTCACCCAAGTGGCTGTTGACGTACGCAGCGTCAATCTTGATCGCTTCGCCATTCTGCAAGCCGGCCATGTCGCCGGCGCTGAAGGACACTTCCTCCAGCAGACGCTCAAGCAAGGTATGCAGGCGACGGGCACCGATGTTCTCGGTCTTCTCGTTGACCTGCCAGGCGATCTCCGCCAGGCGCTTGATGCCGTCCGGCAGGAACTCGATGGCCAGGCCTTCGGTTTTCAGCAGCTCACGGTATTGCTCGGTAAGCGAGGCGTGTGGCTCGCTGAGGATGCGTTCGAAGTCGCCCGGGGTCAGCGCCTTGAGCTCCACGCGAATCGGCAGACGGCCTTGCAGCTCCGGCACCAGGTCACTTGGTTTGCTCAGGTGGAATGCACCCGAGGCGATGAACAGGATGTGGTCGGTCTTGACCATGCCCAGCTTGGTGTTCACGGTGCAGCCTTCGATCAGCGGCAGCAGGTCGCGCTGTACGCCTTCGCGGGAGACATCGACGCCACCGGAGTTGCCGCGCTTGGCGACCTTGTCGATCTCGTCGATAAACACGATGCCGTGTTGCTCGACCGCTTCCAGGGCCTTGGCCTTGAGTTCTTCCTCATTGACCAGGCGCCCGGCTTCTTCGTCGCGCACCAGTTTGAGCGCTTCCTTCACCTTGAGCTTGCGGCTTTTCTTCTTGCCCTTGCCCATGTTGGCGAACAGGTTCTGCAACTGGCTGGTCATTTCTTCCATGCCAGGCGGTGCGGAGATATCGACGCCAGACACTTCGGCGACTTCGATCTCGATTTCCTTGTCGTCCAGCTGGCCTTCACGCAGGCGCTTGCGGAACAGCTGGCGGGTGTTGGAATCCGAGGCCGGTGCGGCGTCTTCGTTGAAACCCATGCGTGCCGGCGGCAGCAGGGCGTCGAGGATGCGCTCTTCGGCGGCGTCTTCGGCGCGATGGCTGACCTTGGTGACTTCCTGTTCGCGGAGCATTTTCAGGGCCGCGTCGGCCAGGTCACGGATGATCGATTCGACGTCGCGGCCTACGTAGCCCACTTCGGTGAACTTGGTGGCTTCGACCTTGATGAACGGGGCGTTGGCCAACTTGGCCAGGCGCCGGGCGATTTCGGTTTTACCGACGCCGGTCGGACCGATCATCAGGATGTTCTTCGGCGTTACTTCAACGCGCAGTTCTTCGGGCAGTTGCATCCGGCGCCAGCGGTTACGCAGCGCAATGGCAACGGCGCGCTTGGCATCGTCCTGGCCGATGATATGACGATTCAGTTCATGGACGATTTCGCGGGGAGTCATGGACATAGTGTTTGGCGGCCTCAAGCGGAATAAGCCTACGGCTTACTCGGCGAGGTCCTGCTCCTCAATGGTGAAGTTGTGGTTGGTGAACACGCAGATATCGCCGGCGATGCCCAGGGCAGTCTCGACAATCTCACGGGCCGACAGGTCGGTTTTCTTCAGCAAGGCGCTGGCTGCCGCTTGGGCGTAGCCACCGCCGGAACCCATGGCGATCAGGCCATGTTCAGGCTCAACCACATCGCCGTTCCCGGTGATGATCAAGGACGCATCTTTGTTGGCGACTGCCAGCATGGCTTCCAGGCGGCTGAGGGAGCGGTCGGTGCGCCATTCTTTAGCCAGTTCGACAGCGGCGCGAACGAGGTGGCCCTGGTGTTTTTCCAGTTGCCCTTCGAAACGCTCAAAGAGGGTGAAGGCGTCGGCGGTGGCGCCGGCAAAGCCTGCGAGTACCTGGCCGTGGTACAGGCGACGCACTTTTTTGGCGTTGCCTTTCATCACGGTGTTGCCAAGGGAAACCTGGCCGTCGCCGCCCATGACGACTTTGCCGTGGCGACGTACTGAAACGATGGTGGTCAAGGGTGAGTCTCCACGCAGCGGGGCGAAAATGCCCTGATGGAAACTCATATGGGGGTGGAGGGAGGGATTTCAACCGTAGGGGGTTATGGCGGACGAGTGGTGTTTATGGGTCCGACACACGTTTGAGCGCGCCCCGAAACCAAATGTGGGAGCGGGCTTGCTCGCGAATACGGTATGTCAGTCGCCGGAAATAGTGACTGATCTACCGCATTCGCGAGCAAGCCCGCTCCCACATGGGGCCTACTGTGTTCTCAGAATCAGCGGCTCTGGCGTTGTTGTAACAACAGGTTGCTAAAGCCCGCGCCGGCCAATTGTTTCTGCGCCACGGTCAGCTGTTCGCGGTTGCTGAACGGCCCGACCAGTACGCGATACCAGGTCGCGTCCTTCACGGTGCCGGACTCCACCGTCACCGCTTGGCCCAACAGAATGATCTGAGCGCGCACGCGATCCGCATCGGCCTGTTTGGGGAACGAGCCCGCTTGCAGGAAGAACTTGGTCACCGGCGCCGCCTTGGTCGTCGCGACGGGCGGCGGCGGTGGCGGGGTGATGCCGGCCAATGCGGCCTGGGCACGGGCTGTGTCGATTTTTGCGGCTTCCGCTGGGGTCACCGGCGTGGTCGGCACTTGCGGCGTCGGCAGGGTCTTCTCCGGCACGGCGTCGGGCGGCACGATCACTTCCGATTCCGGCAGCAGCGTATAGAAGTCGTATTTCGGCTTCACCGGTGCTGTAGGGCTAGGCGCAGTTTTGTTCGCTTCGGCCATTTTTGTGGCCTTCTGCTGCTCTTGCTTGACGCGTTTGACGTCGTCGCCCTTGCCGGGCTCCAGCTTCATCAGAATCACCACAAATGCGCCGACCGCCAGGCCGATAGCCATCCATAGCCAGCCCGGAATAGGTTTCTTCGCCGGTGCCTGATAGCGGCTGGCGCCGCGCTTGGGTGCAGGTTTTTTCTTGGCAGCCAACTTACATACGCTCCAGAGTTTCCAGGCCTAACAGTTCCAGGCCTTGCTTGAGGGTCCGTCCAGCCAATGCGGCGAGGCGCAGGCGACTTTGCTTTTGGGCTTCATCGTCGGCAGTGAGAATCGGGCAGTTCTCGTAGAAGCTGGAGAACAGGCCAGCGACTTCGTACAAATAGGTGCAAAGGATATGCGGCGTGCCTTTCTCGCCGACGCTGTTCAGCACTTCGCCGAATTGCGCCAGTTTGGCGGCCAGTTCCTGTTCATGGGGCGCTTCAAGATTGATCTGGCCTTCAACTTCGCTGAAGTCCTTGCCCAACTTGCGGAACACGCCGGCCACGCGGGTGTAGGCGTACAGCAGGTACGGTGCGGTATTGCCTTCGAAATTCAGCATCAGCTCGAAATTGAAGCTGTAGTCGCTGGTGCGGTGCTTGGACAGGTCGGCGTATTTCACCGCGCCAATGCCCACCACACGGGCGATGTTGCGCAACTCGGCTTCGGCCAGCTCCGGGTTCTTTTCCTTCACCAGGTTGTAGGCACGCTCCTGGGCTTCGTTCAGCAGGTCGATCAGCTTCACGGTGCCGCCGTCGCGGGTCTTGAACGGGCGGCCGTCGGCGCCGTTCATGGTGCCGAAACCCATATGCTCCATATGCATCGGGTGGGTGACGAAGCCCGCGCGGCGTGCCACTTCAAACACCTGCTGGAAGTGCAGGGCCTGGCGCTGGTCGACGAAATACAGGGCACGGTCGGCTTTCAGCACGCCGCTGCGGTAGCGCACGGCCGCCAGGTCGGTGGTGGCATAGAGGTAGCCGCCATCGGCCTTGACGATGATCACCGGCAACGGCTCGCCGTCGGCGGTCTTGAATTCTTCGAGGAACACGCACTGCGCGCCGTTGCTCTCAACCAGCAGGCCCTTGGCCTTGAGGTCGTTGACCACGTTGATCAGGTCGTCGTTGTAGGCGCTTTCGCCCATCACGTCGGCCATGGTCAACTTCACGTTGAGCAGTTCGTAGATTTCCTGGCAGTGCGACAGCGAGATCTCACGGAAGCGGCCCCACAATTCCAGGCATTCCTTGTCACCGGCTTGCAGCTTGACCACCAGGCCACGGGCGCGGTCGGCGAACTCTTCGGATTCGTCGAAGCGCTTCTTCGCGGCGCGGTAGAAATTTTCCAGGTCCGACAGTTCGTTGCTGGTAATCGGGTTTTCCTGCAGGTACGCCATCAGCATGCCGAACTGGGTGCCCCAGTCGCCCACATGGTTCTGGCGGATCACGTCGTCACCCAGGAACTCCAGCACCCGCGCCACGCCGTCGCCAATGATGGTCGAGCGCAAGTGGCCGACGTGCATTTCCTTGGCCAGGTTCGGTGCTGACAGGTCAATGGCCACGCGCTGCAACGGGCCGGCCTTGCGCACACCGATGTTGGCGTCGGCCAGGGCCGCATCCAGGCGCGAAGCCAGGGCCTGGGTGTTCTGGAAGAAGTTGATGAAGCCAGGGCCGGCGATTTCCGCCTTGGTCACGCTTGCGTCGGCCGGCAGTGCGGCAATGATTTTTTCCGCGAGGTCGCGTGGCTTCATGCCCGCAGGCTTGGACAGCATCATCGCGATGTTGCTGGCGAAGTCACCGTGGGTCTTGTCGCGGGTGTTTTCCACCTGGATCGCCGGCGTCAGGCCTTCAGGCAACACACCTTCGTTGACGAGTTGGGTGAGGGCTTGTTGGATCAGCTGGCGAATGGTGTCTTTCATGGTGTTCTCTTTCGACCGCAAGCGGCGGCGCGCGATGCGCAGGTGGAAAAACTGGGCATTATCCGTGGCGAGGGCGGGCTTGCCAACCGTTCAGACGGGTTGGTAGACCTGCGGGCCTCATCGCGGGCAAGCCCGCTGCCAGATTTTAATGGATGAATATTTCTACAGGTGGGCGCTGGCCGCCTGCAATCAGGCGGTTTCTGTCAATACAGGTCCACCGGGTCCACATCCAACGACCATCGCACTTGCCGGCCGCTGGGCATTTGCTCCAGGGCAAGCAACCAGCTACTTAATAGCCGATGCAGCGGTGCACGGGATGATGCCTGCAAGAGTAGCTGAGCACGGTAGCGCCCGGCGCGACGTTCCATGGGGGCGGGCACCGGGCCGAGCAATTCGATGCCGGTCAGACCCAGTTCGCCGAGTAACCGTTCGGCGGCACTGCACGCTTCATCCAGAAAGCCTTCGGCCTGCCCGGGTTTGTGCGCTTCAGCGCGCAGCAGGGCCAGATGAGAGAAGGGCGGTAAACCGGCCGAGCGGCGTTCGCTCAGCGCTTGTTCGGCGAAGGCAAAATAGCCTTGTTCGGTCAGCTGTATCAGTAGCGGATGGTCGGCCAGGTGGGTCTGGATAATGACTTTGCCCGGTTCTTCGGCGCGCCCCGCACGGCCTGCGACCTGCACGATCAACTGCGCCATGCGCTCGCTGGCGCGGAAGTCTCCGGAAAACAAGCCACCGTCGGCATCCAGGATCGACACCAGCGTGACACGTGGGAAGTGGTGCCCTTTGGCAAGCATCTGCGTGCCGACCAGAATGCACGGCTGGCCTTTCTGGATGGTGGCGAACAGCTGGTTCATCGCGTCTTTGCGCGAGGTGCTGTCGCGGTCGACCCGCAGCACCGGGTAATCCGGGAACAGGATGCCCAAGCGCTCTTCGGCGCGCTCGGTGCCCGCGCCTACCGGGCGCAAATCGACTTTGCCACACTGCGGGCAGTGGCGCGGCACACGCTCGACATGCCCGCAGTGGTGGCAGCGTAACTCGCCGTAGCGTTGGTGCACGGTCATACGCGCATCACAGCGTTCGCACTCGGACATCCAGCCGCAGTCATGGCACAACAGCGTCGGTGCAAAACCGCGGCGGTTGAGAAACACCAGCACTTGCTGGCCGGCGGCAAGGGTCTGGCCGATGGCTTGTTGCATCGGCCCGGAAATCCCACTGTCCAGCGGGCGGCTTTTTACATCCAGGCGCAGGAAACGTGGTTGCTTGGCGCCACCTGCGCGCTCATTCAAGCGTAGGAGCCCGTAACGGCCGGTGTAGGCGTTGTGCAGGCTTTCCAGCGAGGGCGTGGCGGAGCCCAGCACAATCGGGATGTTTTCCTGGCGTGCGCGCACCAGCGCCAGGTCGCGGGCGTGGTAGCGCAGGCCTTCCTGCTGTTTATAGGAGCCGTCGTGCTCCTCGTCGATGATGATCAGCCCGGGGTTTTTCATGGGCGTGAACAGTGCCGAGCGGGTGCCGATAATAATGTCGGCCTCACCGTCCCGCGCCGCCAGCCATGACTCCAAACGCTCACGGTCGTTGACCGCCGAGTGCACCAGGGCGATGCGCGCGTTAAAGCGTTGTTCGAAGCGCGCCAGGGTTTGCGGGCCCAGGTTGATCTCGGGGATCAACACCAGCGCCTGTTTACCGGCCTGCAGGGTTTCGCGGATCAGTTGCAAATACACTTCGGTCTTGCCGCTGCCGGTGACGCCAGCCAACAGAAACGCATGAAAGGTATCGAAACCGGCGCGAATGGCTTCATACGCCGCGCGCTGCTCGGGGTTCAGCGGCAGTTCGGGCTGGGCCAGCCAGTGGTCGTGGCGCGGGTCCGGCGCGTGCTTGCGGATTTCCACCTGCACCATGCCCTTGGCCAGCAGCAGGTCGAGGCTGTCCTTGCTCAGCATCAGCTTGCTTAACAGCTGGTGGGCCACGCCGTGCGGGTGTTGTGCCAGGGTCGCCAGGGCTTCACGCTGGCGCGGCGCGCGGGCGATGCGTGGGTCGTCGAGGCGCGCACCGGGCACCATCGACCAAAAGCGTTCCTGGCGCGCTTCGGCCAGTTCGCCCTGGCGCAACAGCACCGGCAGCGCCCAGCTCAGCGTGTCGCCCAGGCTGTGCTGGTAATACTGGGCGGTCCACAGGCACAGTTTGAACAAGGCGGGCGGCAGCGGTGGTGTGGCGTCGAGGATGGCCAGTGCCGGCTTGAGCTTTTCGGCGGGCACTTCGCTGTGATCGGCGACTTCGATCAGGATGCCAATCATCTCCCGGCGGCCAAACGGCACACGCACGCGCATGCCTGGCTGCAACTGCGCCCGCAGCACGCCGGCCGGCGCCCGGTAGTCGAACAGGCGGCGCAGGGGCGAAGGCAGGGCTAGGCGCAAAATGGCGTCGGGCACGCGGGGAGTCTCATCTAAAGGCAGGCAGTGGCGCAGGGGCGGGAGCCTAGCAGACCTGCTGTGGGGGTGTCCCGCGTTGTTCGGAATACGGCAGCCCAACTGTGGGCGCCGGGCTTGCCCGCGATGGCGGCTCGGCAGTCGCTGGATGGGGTGCCTGAGATATCGCGATCGCGGGCAAGCCCAGTGCCCACATGGACGGTGGTGTGTGGGGTTTTTTCTGATGAAAGGGGCCTTTATAGGGGTAAACCACAGGAAGTGCGGCTTGCGCGTTTAGAAAGGTCTGGTAGAATCCGCGGCCTAATTACGTGCGGTATTCGACAATAGTGTCGAGTGGCGGCACGCTAGCCCGAGGAAGTCACCATGAAAGCCGATATCCATCCAGCGTACGAAACCATCGAAGTAACCTGCAGCTGCGGCAACAAGTTCGAAACACGTTCGAACCTGTGCAAGCCACTGGGTACTGACGTATGCAACGAGTGCCACCCGTTCTACACCGGTAAGCAGAAAACTCTGGACACCGGCGGCCGTGTACAGCGCTTCGCAGATCGCTTTGGTGCTTTCGGCAAGAAGGCTGCTACTCCAGCGGAGTAAGCCTCAAAAGCCTTTTGGGCTTTTGTCAGCTGTTGAAAAAGGCGTCCCTTGTGGGCGCCTTTTTTGTGCCTGTGATTTGGCGATGCGCGGTTAAAAGCGATTGTTGAGAAAAAATTGTAGACATTTTTTAAGTTGATTGTGAACAGTTGAGCCCTTGTATCCCGTGGCTCTTGGCCGAAAGTCTTAGCGCAGGGCCCTTGACACCTGTGACTGCCCAGTCTTGTAGGGACTTTGCGACACGCGTATCCTCGGCGGTCCGTCGACCAACAGTAAAAGCGGAATGCCGATATGTCTGATTTGAAAACTGCCGCTCTCGAATATCACGCCCATCCTCGTCCAGGAAAGCTGAGTGTAGAGCTCACCAAAGCCACTGCCACTGCCCGCGATCTGTCGCTGGCCTACAGCCCTGGCGTTGCCGAGCCCGTACGTGAAATCGCCCGCGATCCTGAACTGGCGTACAAGTACACCGGCAAAGGCAACCTGGTTGCAGTGATTTCCGATGGCACCGCGATTCTCGGCCTGGGTAACCTTGGCCCATTGGCTTCCAAGCCAGTCATGGAAGGTAAGGGCGTGCTGTTCAAGCGCTTTGCCGGCATCGACGTTTTCGACATCGAAGTCGATTCCGAAAGCCCGCAAGCTTTCATCGACACTGTAAAGCGCATCTCCATCACTTTCGGTGGCATCAACCTGGAAGACATCAAGGCACCTGAGTGCTTCGAGATCGAAAAGGCCCTGATCGAACAGTGCGACATTCCTGTATTCCACGATGACCAACACGGCACCGCGATCGTTACTGCGGCCGGCATGATCAACGCCCTGGAAATCGCTGGCAAAACCCTGGCTGACGCTCAGATCGTCTGCCTGGGCGCTGGTGCTGCGGCCATCTCCTGCATGAAGTTGCTGGTGAGCATGGGCGCCAAGCTGGAAAACATCTTCATGGTCGACAGCAAGGGCGTTGTTCAGTCCGAGCGTACCGACCTGAACCAGTACAAGGCGATGTTTGCCCACGCGACCGAGAAGCGCACCCTGGCTGACGCCTTGAACGGTGCAGACGTGTTCGTTGGCCTGTCCGGCCCGAACCTGCTCAGCGCCGAAGGCCTGAAGTCCATGGCGGCCAACCCGATCGTGTTCGCCTGCTCCAATCCGGATCCGGAAATCTCCCCGGAACTGGCGCACGCCACCCGTAACGACGTGATCATGGCCACTGGCCGTTCGGACTACCCGAACCAGGTCAACAACGTATTGGGCTTCCCGTTCATCTTCCGTGGTGCCCTGGACGTTCGCGCCAAGCGCATCAACGAAGAGATGAAAGTAGCGGCCGCCAACGCCCTGCGTGAACTGGCCAAGCTGCCGGTGCCGCAGGATGTCTGCGATGCCTACGGTGGTGCCCCGCTGGCGTTCGGCCGTGAGTACATCATTCCGAAACCAATGGATAAGCGCCTGATCACCCTGATCTCCGATGCCGTGGCTAAAGCCGCCATCGAGACCGGTGTGGCCACCCTGCCGTATCCGAAGCACTACCCGCTGCAAAGCGTGGATGATGTGTTCAACGGCTAAGCGGTTGTAGCGCACCAACAAAAAGCCCCGGCTCTCACGAGTCGGGGCTTTTTTGTGGCGATTCGCTTGGGCCTAGTGGGGCTCCAAGGGTGGGAGCGGGCTTGCTCGCGAACGCGGTGGGTCAGTCGCCAGGTTCATTGACTGACCCACCGCGTTCGCGAGCAAGCCCGCTCCCACATTGGATCTGCGCGAGTTAGAAGAGATCGATCGGTGCCGCCTCATCCGCCGGCAGCGGGCTGCCCGGTGCGGTGCCGTTACCCAGCTCGTTGACCGACGGCGGGGTGTCTTCGCTCTTGAACAACTCGAAGTACGCATTTGGCGTGCTGGGTGAAGCCGCACGGCCACTCACCGGATCGATCCGCAGGCTGAGAATGCCTTCCGGCTCAGGTTGGGTGTGCAGCGGCTTGTCTTTCAAGGCCGCGCCCATGTAGCTCATCCAGATCGGCAGGGCGACGGTGCCACCAAACTCGCGACGACCGAGGCTTTCCGGTTGGTCATAACCAGTCCATACGGTGGTCACGTAATCACCGTTGTAGCCGGAGAACCAGGCGTCCTTGGACTCGTTGGTGGTACCGGTCTTGCCGGCGATGTCTGCACGGCCCAAGGCCAGGGCGCGACGGCCGGTGCCTTTCTTGATCACGTCTTCCAGAATGCTGTTGAGGATATAGGTGGTACGGCCATCCACGATACGTTCAGCTACCGCCGGTGCTTGTGGCTCGGTTGGCGCCGGGGCGTTTGCAGCTGGCGCTGCGCCGGGTGTCGGCTCGATGGTGATGCCACCGTTGCTCGGTGCGGCGATGCCATCAGGTGCTGCAACCCCGTTGACCACATCGCCCGGCACGCGCGGCGGGTTGGCGGTGAACAGTGTGTCGCCATTGCGGCTCTCGATCTTGTCGATCAGGTACGGCGTGATCTTGTAGCCGCCGTTGGCAAAGGTGCTCCAGCCCGTGGCGATTTCCATCGGCGTGAGGGTCGCGGTGCCGAGGGCCAGGGACAGGTTGGGTGGCAGGTCCGACTTGTTGAAGCCGAAGCGCGTCATGTAGTCGATAGTCTTGCCAACGCCCATCGCCTGCAGCAGGCGGATCGACACCAGGTTACGCGACTTGTACAGCGCCTCGCGAATACGGATCGGGCCGAGGAACGTGTTGGTGTCGTTCTTCGGACGCCAGACCTTGTCCAGGTACTCGTCGACAAACACGATCGGCGCGTCGTTGACCAGGCTGGCGGCGGTGTAGCCGTTGTCCAGTGCAGCGCTGTAGACGAACGGTTTGAAGCTTGAGCCCGGCTGGCGCTTGGCCTGGGTGGCGCGGTTGTAGTTGCTTTGCTCGAAGGCAAAACCACCGACCAGGGCGCGGATGGCACCGTTCTGCGGGTCAAGAGACACCAGCGCGCCTTGAGCCACAGGCACCTGGCTGAATTTCAGGCTGTCGTCTTTCTGGCGTTTTACGCGGATCAAGTCACCCACCTGCGCCACGTCCGACGGCTGCTTGGGCATCGGGCCCATGCTGTTGGTGTTCAGGAACGGGCGTGCCCACTTCATGCTGTCCCACGACACATGGCCTTCACCGGTGCGGGTCAGTACTTGCACGCCATCCTTCTTCACTTGGGTGACGATGGCCGGCTCCAGGCCGCTGATGGGGCGCTGTTTGCTCAGTTCGGTGGTCCAGGCGCTCAGGGTTTTGCCGGGCAGGCGCGATTCGGGGCCGCGATAGCCATGGCGCTGGTCATAGGTGACGAGGCCGTCATGGACAGCGTTGTTGGCGATGTCCTGCAAGTTGCTCGGAACTGTGGTGGTCACACGGAAGCCTTCGGTGTAGGCCTCGCTGCCATAACGGCCGACCATTTCGGCACGCGCCATTTCGGCGATGTACGGTGCATTCACTTCCGGTGTCGGCACGTGATAGCTGGCATTCAACGGCTCGGCGACGGCGCTTTCATAGGCGGCCTGGTCGATCTTGCCCAGCTTGTACATGCGCCCCAGGATCCAGTCGCGACGCTCTTTGCTGCGCGCGGGGTTGGCCAGTGGGTTAAAGCGTGACGGGGCCTTTGGCAGGCCGGCAATCATTGCCATCTGCGCCAGGCTGGCGTCACGAATCGACTTGCCATAGTAGACCTGGGACGCCGCTTCGATCCCGTAGGCGCGGTTGCCCAGGTAGATCTTGTTGACGTACAGCTCAAGGATTTCGTCCTTGGTCAACTGACGTTCGATCTGCAATGCCAGCAGGATTTCAGTGGCTTTACGCGAAAAGCTGCGCTCGCTGGTGAGGAAAAAGTTCTTCGCCACCTGCATGGTGATGGTGCTGCCGCCGGACTGAATGTGTCCGCTTTTTACCAACTGTGTGGCGGCACGCACCAGGCTGCTCGGGTCGACGCCGTAGTGATTGGCGAAATTATCGTCTTCAGCCGACAGCAGCGCGTTAATGAAATTGGGTGGAATGTCGGCGAAACGGATCGGTGTACGGCGCATTTCGCCGAACTCCGCGATCAGTTTTTCATCGCTGCTGTAAACCCGCAAAGGAATCTGCAACTGGATACTTCTGAGCGCCTCTACGGAAGGCAAACCCGGACTAAGGTAGAGGTAGGCACCGCTGAGTACGAGCAGCAGCCCGCAGACGATCGCGACAATGGAGTACCCGAAAAACTTCAGCAGACGAATCAAGGCTTTTGGATTTCCAGAGAAAAGAATGAGTTAGGCGTCGGGGCATGCATGGCAAACGATGGATCGACCCGAGCAGCAGATAAAAAGCGGGAAAAAACGCTGGGCATTAAAGCATTTTCGGCTTGGGGCGTCATTCGTGCCAGTTAAACAAGTCGACCGAATGCACCGCACCCGGCCGCAATCAGGCGGTATGACAGGCAAAGTTTTGGGGAGTTTTATGAGAAAGGGATTTTTCAGGCGAAAAGCCGATACCCTGCTGGGCGTCGACATCAATGACGCAGCTATCAAGCTGATTGAGCTGGCCCATTCAGCCAGTGGCTACAGCGTTCAGTCCTATGCTGCGCAGGCGTTGCCTGCCAATGCCGTGGTCGATGGCACGTTGTTGGACCTTGAAGCGATAGCGTGGACGTTACAGCAGGCGTTATCTCGCTTGCACACGTCCGCCCGGCAGGCGGCCGTGGCGGTGTCGGGCCCATCGGTCATCACGCGGGTGATCGAAATGGAAGCGGGGCTCAGTGACGAGGAAATGGTCTGGAAGATCCAGATGGAGGCCGACCAGTACATTCCTTACCCGTTGGACGATGTTGCCATTGATTTTCAGGTCCGTGGCCCGTCGCCCCAGGGCGCGGCGCGAGTCGAGGTGTTGCTGGCGGCCTGCCTCAAGGAGCAGGTCGAGGCCCGCGAAGCGGTTTTGGCTCTGGCCGGGCTGGCGGCGCGAGTGGTGGACGTCGAAGGGTTTGCATTGGAGCGCGCTTGCCGTCAGGATTTCGCCAGCTTCACGCCGGGCCATCGGGTTGATGGCGCACAATGGGCCGTGGATGCCCACGGGATGGGAGTTGCTTGCGGGTTGGCCCTGAGGAGTTTCGCTGGATGACACGAATCAATCTTTTGCCTTGGCGCCAGGCGCTGGCGGAGCGGCGGCGCAAATACTTCCTGATATGTCTGCTGGCGTTCGCCGGTGTGGCGCTCGCGGCGGTTTGGCTGGCGGACCAGGTCATCGATCAGGCTATAGACCGTCAGGTGACGCGCAACAATCACCTGACTAAAGAAGTCGCCGTTCAGGACGCCCGCATCAAGACCATCGACGACTTGCAGGAGCAAAGCCAGCAACTGGCTGCGCGCATGAAGGTCGTTCAGGACCTGCACGAATCCCGCTCGGCCAGCGCCCAGCTGTTGGACCAGTTGGCCCGTGCTGTGCCGGATGGGGTGCATCTGCACGAGGTTGTAGCCAGGGGCAACACCGTGAGTGTCAGCGGCAGTGCCGAATCCAGCCAGGATATCGCCCAGCTGATGCGTCGCCTGGAGGCATCAGAAGGTGCTCACGCCACGCGACTGCAACAGGTACGTGCGCAAGGGCAAGGTGGCGGCAACGCCTTTCAATTGATGGTGCGCCAGGGGGAATCCACCGAGGCCCAGCCATGAGCCTGCCCAGGCTCGACTTTTCCACGCTCTCTCACAACGCTGCTAAATGGCCCCTGCCGGGCAAGGTTCTGCTGGGCTGTGCGCTGGCAGGTCTGGTGTGGGGGGTGGGCGATGGTTGGTTGCTGACGCCGGCAGGCGAGCGGTTGCACACGTTGGAAGCGCAGGAAGTGGCGCTGCAACAGGACCTCACACAAAAGGCTGGGTTGGCAGACAGTCTTGAGCACCGTGCCCGCCAGGAGCAGGTGATGCAGGAGGCGGTTGGCGGGCTGTTACGACAATTGCCCGGTGAGTCGGATATGCCTGGCTTGCTCGACGACATTGCGCGGCTGGCGGCTGCCAACGGTTTGGTGGTCGAGGGCGTCACGGTCCTCGACGAACTGTCTCTGCCGCTCTTCATCGAGGAACCGGTGCAGGTGGCGGTTTTTGGCGCCTACCATGACCTGGTGACGTTCGTGAGTGCCTTGGGCGGGTTGTCGCAGATCGTCACGGTGCACGATGTTGCGCTTCGCTCTGATGGGCCGTTAGTGCGCCTTGAGCTACTGGCCAAGGCTTATCGCGGCAGGTTGCCTGGCGGCAAGCCTGAGCGCGTTGTCGAGCCGGTGGCGCAATTTGTCTACGATGCGACCTCTTTGCGTGATCCGTTCCAGCCCCCTGCCTCGCAGGCCTATCACGCGCCAGGCCAGCCGGCACCTGCACCGGACTTCGCGCGTAAACGTGGAGTGCTCGAAGGTCTGGCCCTCGATCAAGTCGAAATGGTCGGCACCTTGTCCCGCGGCACACAAACCTTCGTCCTGCTGCGCGCAGCCTCGGCTGTGCACCGCCTGGCGGTGGGTGACTACCTGGGCCCCAACCACGGCCGGGTCACAGCCATTCATGCCGGCCATATCGAGCTGGCCGAGCTGTTCCCGGATGAGCAGGGCGCATGGCTGCAGCGCTCGCGAACCCTGGTGTTAACTATCAACTCATAACGGAATCAACCAATGAAAAGGACTTTCTCGTCCTTCGGTGTGGCGCTATGGATAGCGTTCACGGCACCGATGGCTTTTGCTGTGCCCAATCGCCTGGACCTGATCCAGCTGCCACCTCCCGGCAGCTCGGCGTTGAGTACCCACTATTCCGGCGACAAGCTGACCCTCAACTTCCAGGACATCGCTTTGCGCGCTGTATTGCAGCAGATTGCGGATGTCGCCGGGCTTAATCTGGTGGCCAGCGACGATGTGCAAGGCTCCATCACCTTGCGGCTCAAGGAGGTGCCCTGGGATCAGGCACTGGAGCTGGTGTTGCAAGCCAAGGGGTTGGACAAACGTGTGAAAGCCGGTGTGTTGCTGGTGGCGCCGGCCGAAGAGTTGGCCGCACGCGAACTGCTGACACTGGAGGCGCGCAAGCAAATGGCCGAGTTGGCGCCCTTGCGCCGGGAACTGTTGCAGGTCAATTACGCCAAGGCGGCGGACCTGGCCAAATTGTTCCAATCTGTCACCAGCCTGGAAGGCATCCCCGATGAGCGCGGTTCGGTCGCCGTGGATGAACGTACCAACAACATCATCGCCTACCAGACCGGCGAACGGCTCGAAGAGCTGCGGCGGATCGTGGCGCAGCTGGATGTCCCGGTGCGCCAGGTGATGATCGAGGCGCGAATCGTTGAAGCCAATGTCGATTACGACAAAAGTCTTGGCGTGCGCTGGGGTGGGCGCCTCAACCGTGGCAATTGGGGGGCGGGCGGTATCAACAAACCGTTGGCCGAGGGCGCTGAACCGTCGGAAAGCCTGCCCAGCTCGCCGTTTGTCGACATGGGTTCGCTCACCGGTACTTCAGGCCTGGGTATCGCTTATATCACCGACAACCTGCTGCTGGACCTTGAGCTGACGGCCATGGAGAAAACCGGCAACGGTGAAATCGTCTCGCAGCCCAAGGTGGTTACCTCTGACAAGGAAACCGCGCGGATCCTCAAGGGCACCGAGATCCCTTATCAGGAATCCACCTCGCGGGGTGCCACGTCGGTGTCGTTCAAGGAGGCCTCGCTGTCGCTGGAGGTGACGCCACAAATCACCCCTGATGGCTGGGTGGTCATGGAGGTCAAGGTCACCAAGGACGAGCCTGACTATCTGAACAAGCTCAACGACGTGCCGCCGATCAAGAAAAACGAAGTCAACGCCAAGGTGCTGGTCAAGGATGGCGAGACCATCGTCATCGGTGGGGTTTTCTCCAATACCCAAAGCAAAGTGGTAGATAAAGTGCCATTTTTGGGCGATGTGCCGTATCTTGGCCGCCTTTTCCGGCGCGATGTGCTGGCGGAAAGAAAATCCGAGCTGCTGGTATTCCTGACTCCGCGTATTATGAATAACCAGGCGATTGCTGTGAGTCGTTGATTCTGTGCGAAATTTGATTCTTGTAGGACCGATGGGGGCTGGAAAAAGCACCATCGGCCGTTTGCTGGCCAAAGAGCTGCGCCTGCCGTTCAAAGATTCCGACAAGGAAATTGAATTGCGCACGGGTGCCAATATCCCATGGATCTTCGATAAGGAAGGCGAGCTGGGCTTTCGCGACCGCGAGCAGGCGATGATTGCCGAGCTGTGCGGCTGCGATGGCGTGGTATTGGCCACCGGCGGCGGCGCCGTCATGCGCGATGAAAACCGCCGGGCACTGCATGCCGGTGGCCGCGTGGTCTATCTGCACGCATCGGTCGAGCAGCAGGTGGGCCGCACCGCCCGCGATCGCAACCGCCCATTGTTGCGCACGGCCGACCCGGCAAAAACGTTGCGGGACTTGCTGACGTTGCGTGATCCGCTTTATCGGGAAATCGCCGATCTGGTGGTGGAAACCGATGAGCGGCCGCCACGAATGGTCGTTCTCGACATTCTTGAACGCCTGGCACAGTTGCCGCCCCGTTAAAGCCTGGCCCGAAATGCGCTATTCTCGGCGACGCGTTATCAGCCTTCGGGGTGTGGCGTAGAGCCATCAGGCGGCGTCAGATCCGAGCGTTGCCGATCGTACATATATCTTCACGCGGGGACACATGCAGACACTTAAGGTCGATCTAGGCGAGCGCAGCTACCCAATCCATATTGGCGAAGGTTTGTTGGACCTGCCCGAATTGCTCGCTCCGCATATTGCCGGGCGGCAGGTGGCGATCATCTCCAACGAAACGGTCGCGCCGCTGTATCTTGAGCGTCTGAGCCGCAGCCTCGCGGCGTATTCGGTGATCTCAGTGATCTTGCCTGACGGCGAGGCCCACAAGAACTGGGAAACCCTGCAACTGATCTTCGATGGGCTGCTGACTGCGCGCCATGACCGTCGTACCACCGTGGTCGCCTTGGGCGGCGGTGTGATCGGCGACATGGCCGGTTTTGCGGCAGCCTGCTACCAGCGCGGTGTGGACTTTATCCAGGTGCCGACCACCTTGCTTTCCCAGGTCGATTCGTCGGTGGGCGGCAAGACGGGCATCAACCACCCGCTGGGCAAGAACATGGTCGGCGCGTTCTATCAGCCCAATGTCGTGCTGATCGACACCGCCACCCTCAACACGCTGCCGCCGCGCGAGTTGTCGGCGGGGCTGGCAGAAGTCATCAAGTACGGGCTGATCTGCGACGAGCCGTTCCTGACCTGGCTCGAAGAACATATGGATGCCCTGCGCGCGCTGGACCAGGTGGCGCTGACTGAAGCGATTTCTCGTTCCTGCGCGGCCAAGGCGCTGGTGGTGAATGCCGATGAGCGGGAGTCCGGTGTACGCGCCACGCTGAACCTGGGCCACACCTTCGGCCATGCGATCGAAACGCACATGGGCTATGGTGTGTGGTTGCATGGGGAAGCCGTAGCGGCTGGCACAGTGATGGCATTGGAAATGTCGCAACGCCTGGGCTGGATCAGTGCCCAGGAGCGGGACCGGGGTATACGCCTGTTCCAGCGCGCCGGCTTGCCGGTCGTTCCACCCTTGGAGATGACCGAGGCGGATTTCCTCGAACATATGGCAATAGACAAGAAAGTGATCGACGGTCGCCTGCGACTGGTGTTGCTGCGCCACATGGGCGAAGCGGTAGTGACCGACGATTATCCGAAAGAGATTTTACAGGCCACGCTGGGAGCGGATTACCGCGCCCTGGCCCAGCTTAAAGGTTAATAAGATCCCGATGACTAGTTTGCATGCCGACGAGGCGTTCCTCGGCCATTACCAGTTAAGCCATGACCCTTTTGCTCCGCGGGTGCCTGGTTTCAAATTTTTCCCTGCCCAGCGCAAGCCGGTGCTTGGCCAATTGCACCATCTGGCGCGCTACAGCCAATTGCTGCTGGTGGTGACCGGCCCGTTGGGCAGTGGCAAAACCCTGCTGCGCCAGGCGCTGGTTGCCAGCACCAACAAGCAATCGGTCCAGAGCGTGGTGGTGTCGGCCCGTGGTGCGGGGGATGCGGCGGGTGTGCTACGCCAGGTGGCTCAGGCGCTGAATGTGTCCAATGCCGAGCCGAACGCGATTCTCAAGCAAGTGGTGCAACTGGGCCTGACCGGGCAAGAAGTGTATTTGCTGGTCGATGACGCCGAACAACTCGACGAGTCTGCCCTGGAAGCGCTGCTGGCGCTGGCGGCGGGCACGCCCGAAGGTCGCCCGCACGTGTTCCTGTTTGGCGAGTCGTCGTTGATCGCCGATCTGGAGCAGATCAGTGGTGATCAGGAGCTGTTTCACGTCATCGAATTACAACCGTACGAAGAGGAAGAAACCCGCGAATACCTGGCTCAACGCCTTGAAGGCGCCGGGGCCGGTATCGAACTTTTCTCCGCTTCGCAGATCTCTGATATTCACGAAAGCTCCGACGGCTGGCCTGGCACCATCAACCAGGTTGCCCGGGATGCCTTGATCGAAGCCATGATTGCAAGCCGCTCTGCGGTTAAGCGTCCAAAGATGGGGTTTACTATGCCTAAGAAGCACGTATTGGCTATTTCCGCCGTTGTCGTGGTCGCTGTTGCCGCCGCCTGGTTGATTCCGGGCCGCAGCAAGGCACCCGCCACCGCCGGTGCGCCAACCGAACAGGCGCAGTTGCCACTGGGCAAACCCACGCCAAATGTCGAATTCGCCAACTCCGGCCAGCCGACCAACCTGCCGATGGTGGGTCAGCCGGTGATGCGCGGCCCGCTGGCCGAAGCCGCCGGTGGTATTTCCGAAGGCGATGACGGTGTGCCGGTGGAAGGCTCCAGCGCCACGCCGCCAACCGTGACCACGACTGCGCCGCCTGCAGGCGTGCCAGCGGGCCCGGCAGCCACTCCAGCGGCCAAGCCGACCCCGGCACCGACCGTCGCTACCGCCAAGCCAGCTCCGGTTGCCAAGCCAGTCGCGCCTGCGCCAGTGGCCAAGCCGGCGCCAGCCGCCAAGCCCGCTGAGAAACCTGCCGCCGTTGCCAAAGCGGCTGCGCCTGCCGCCGCGGGCAGCAGCTGGTACACCAGCCAGCCGGCCGGCCACTTCGTGGTGCAGATCCTCGGTACCAGTTCCGAAGCCAACGCTCAGGCCTTCGTGAAAGAGCAGGGCGGCGAGTACCGTTATTTCAAGAAAGTGCTCAACGGCAAGCCTCTCTACGTGATCACTTACGGCAGCTTCCCAAGCCGTGCAGCAGCTGATTCCGCGATCAAAGCCTTGCCAGCGAAGGTTCAGGCTGGTAAACCTTGGCCTCGCACTGTTGCCAGCGTTCAACAAGAACTCGCAACAACTCGCTGAAGATTCGGCGGCCTTACCCAGGCCGCCTCTCCCGGCACCTCAAAAAAATCCGCAAGTGCGTGCTGCCCTCAAGGCCGCGCGCTTTGTGGTGTCTGCGTCACAGTAGCTTTTGAGTCGTAGCGGTCAGAATTAAAAAAGTTTTGACTAGCACAGCATATCGCTTTAAACCTTTCATAAATGCGACATAGATTTGCGACATTTCGTCGCTAAATTTGTGAGCGTTCGTGTCGGTGTGTACAATGACCTCCCTTTTGCCCCCGCAAAGCTGGCGTACGTTCGGCGTGGAAGGTAACGGGTTGAATTGAAAAGAAATTTGCCTCGGTAACAGAGGCAGCCTGGTGAGAAAGTGTCTATGAAAGCAGGTCTGTACCAACCCGATGAATTCAAGGATAACTGCGGTTTTGGCCTGATAGCCCATATGCAGGGCGAGCCCAGTCATACCCTTTTGCAAACGGCCATCGAGGCCCTGACCTGCATGACCCACCGCGGTGGGATCAACGCCGACGGCAAAACCGGTGACGGTTGCGGCTTGCTGATTCAAAAGCCCGACCAGTTCCTGCGTGCTGTCGCAAAAGAACAATTTGCTGTCGACCTGCCCAAGCAGTACGCCGTGGGCATGGTGTTCTTCAACCAGGACCCGGTCAAAGCCGAAGCCGCTCGCGAGAACATGAACCGCGAGATCGTGGCTGCCGGCCTGCAACTGGTGGGCTGGCGCAAAGTGCCGATCGACACCAGCGTGCTCGGCCGTCTGGCCCTGGAGCGCCTGCCACAGATCGAACAAGTGTTCATCGCCGGCGATGGCCTGAGCGATCAGGACATGGCGATCAAGCTGTTCACCTCGCGTCGTCGCTCGTCGGTGTCCAACGCCGCCGATACTGACCACTACATCTGCAGCTTTTCGCACAAGACCATCATTTATAAAGGCCTGATGATGCCGGCGGATTTGACCGCCTTCTATCCAGACCTGAGCGACGAGCGCCTGCAAACCGCAATCTGCGTGTTCCACCAGCGCTTCTCCACCAACACCTTGCCGAAATGGCCGCTGGCTCAGCCATTCCGCTTCCTCGCCCATAACGGCGAGATCAACACCATCACGGGTAACCGCAACTGGGCCGTGGCCCGTCGCACCAAGTTCGCCAACGACTTGATGGACCTCGAAGAGCTCGGCCCGCTGGTCAACCGCGTGGGCTCCGACTCCTCCAGCATGGACAACATGCTCGAGCTGATGGTCACCGGCGGCATCGACCTGTTCCGTGGCGTGCGCATGATCATTCCGCCAGCGTGGCAGAACGTCGAAACCATGGACCCGGATCTGCGTGCGTTCTACGAGTACAACTCGATGCACATGGAGCCGTGGGACGGCCCGGCCGGTGTGGTCATGACCGACGGCCGCTACGCGGTGTGCCTGCTCGACCGTAACGGTCTGCGCCCGGCGCGTTGGGTCACCACGACCAACGGTTTCATCACCCTCGCGTCGGAAATCGGCGTGTGGGACTACAAGCCTGAAGATGTCATCGCCAAAGGCCGTGTCGGCCCTGGCCAGATCCTGGCGGTGGACACCGAAACCGGGCAGATCCTCGACACCGATGCGATCGACAACCGCTTGAAGTCGCGTCACCCGTACAAGCAATGGCTGCGCAAGAACGCCCTGCGCATCCAGGCGACCATGGAAGACAACGACCACGGTTCGGCTTTCTATGACGTCGACCAGCTCAAGCAGTACATGAAGATGTACCAGGTCACGTTCGAAGAGCGCGACCAGGTGCTGCGTCCGCTCGGCGAGCAAGGCTACGAGGCCGTCGGCTCCATGGGCGATGACACGCCAATGGCCGTGCTGTCCCAGCGCGTGCGCACGCCGTACGACTATTTCCGCCAGCAGTTCGCCCAGGTGACCAACCCGCCGATCGACCCGCTGCGCGAAGCCATCGTGATGTCGCTGGAAGTGTGCCTCGGTGCCGAGCGCAACATCTTCCAGGAATCGCCTGAGCACGCTTCCCGCGTCATTCTCAGTTCGCCGGTGGTTTCTCCGGCCAAATGGCGCTCGTTGATGACCCTGGAGCGCCCAGGCTTCGACCGCCAGATCATCGACCTGAACTACGACGAGAGCCTCGGCCTTGAAGCCGCTGTGCGTAACGTCGCCGATCAGGCCGAAGAAGCTGTGCGCGCCGGTCGTACCCAGATCGTGCTGACCGACCGCCACATCGCGCCAGGCAAACTGCCGATCCACGCTTCGCTGGCCACGGGTGCTGTGCACCACCGCCTGACCGAAAAAGGCCTGCGCTGCGACTCCAACATCCTCGTCGAAACCGCCACTGCCCGCGACCCGCATCACTTTGCGGTGCTGATCGGTTTTGGCGCCTCGGCGGTGTACCCGTTCCTTGCGTACGAAGTGCTGGGCGACCTGATCCGCACCGGTGAAGTGCTGGGCGACCTCTATGAGGTGTTCAAGAACTACCGCAAGGGCATTACCAAGGGCCTGTTGAAGATCCTGTCGAAGATGGGCATCTCCACCGTCACCTCGTACCGTGGCGCTCAATTGTTCGAAGCCATCGGTCTCTCCGAAGAGGTCTGCGACCTGAGTTTCCGGGGTGTGCCGAGCCGCATCAAAGGTGCGCGTTTCGTCGATATCGAAGCCGAACAGAAAGCCCTGGCGGCCGAAGCCTGGAGCGCGCGCAAGCCGATCCAGCAAGGCGGCCTGCTCAAGTTCGTCCACGGTGGCGAATATCACGCGTACAACCCGGATGTGGTCAGCACCCTGCAAGCCGCTGTGCAGCAGGGCGACTACGCCAAGTTCAAGGAATACACCGCGCTGGTGGATAACCGCCCGGTGTCGATGATCCGCGATATGTTCAAGGTGAAAACCCTGGACACCCCGCTGGCGATCAGCGAAATCGAACCACTGGAATCGATCCTCAAGCGTTTCGACTCCGCCGGTATCTCCCTGGGTGCTTTGTCGCCTGAGGCCCACGAAGCCCTGGCCGAAGCCATGAACCGCCTGGGTGCGCGTTCCAACTCCGGCGAAGGCGGTGAAGACCCGGCGCGCTACGGCACCATCAAGAGCTCGAAAATCAAGCAAGTGGCGACGGGTCGTTTCGGTGTAACCCCGGAATACCTGGTTAACGCTGAAGTGCTGCAGATCAAAGTCGCCCAGGGCGCCAAGCCCGGTGAGGGCGGCCAACTGCCAGGCGGCAAGGTCAACGGCCTGATCGCCAAGCTGCGTTATGCAGTGCCGGGCGTGACGCTGATTTCGCCGCCGCCGCACCACGACATCTACTCCATCGAGGATTTGTCGCAGCTGATTTTCGACTTGAAACAAGTCAACCCGCAGGCCCTGGTCTCGGTGAAGCTGGTCGCAGAAGCCGGCGTAGGCACCATCGCCGCCGGTGTGGCCAAGGCCTATGCCGACCTGATCACCATCTCCGGCTACGACGGCGGCACCGGCGCCTCGCCGCTGACCTCCATCAAGTACGCCGGCGCGCCGTGGGAACTGGGCCTGGCTGAAACTCACCAGACCCTGCGCGGCAATGACCTGCGCGGCAAAGTCCGGGTGCAGACCGACGGTGGCCTGAAAACCGGCCTCGACGTGATCAAGGCCGCGATCCTCGGCGCCGAAAGCTTTGGCTTCGGGACTGCGCCAATGATCGCCCTGGGCTGCAAATACCTGCGCATCTGCCACCTGAACAACTGCGCCACCGGCGTCGCGACGCAGAACGAGAAGCTGCGCAAAGACCACTACATCGGCACCGTCGACATGGTGGTGAATTTCTTCACCTACGTCGCCGAAGAAACCCGTGAGTGGCTGGCCAAGCTGGGCGTGCGTTCGCTGGAAGAGTTGATCGGGCGTACCGATTTGCTCGACATCCTCGAAGGCCAGACCGCCAAGCAACAGCACCTGGACCTGACGCCGCTGTTGGGCAGCGACCATATCCCGGCAGACAAGCCACAATTCTGCCAGGTGGATCGCAACCCACCGTTCGACAAAGGCCTGCTGGCCGAGAAGATGGTCGACATGGCCAGCGCGTCGATCAACGACGCCAGCGGTGGCGACTTCGCTCTGGATATCTGCAACTGCGACCGTTCCATCGGCGCACGCATCTCCGGTGAAATCGCGCGCAAGCACGGCAACCAGGGCATGGCCAAGGCGCCGATCACCTTCCGTTTCAACGGCACTGCCGGCCAGAGCTTCGGCGTGTGGAACGCCGGTGGCCTGCACATGTACCTGGAAGGTGACGCCAACGACTACGTGGGCAAGGGCATGACCGGCGGCAAGCTGGTGATCGTTCCGCCTAAAGGCAGCATCTACAAGACTCAGGACAGTGCCATCATCGGCAACACCTGCTTGTACGGCGCTACCGGTGGCAAGCTGTTCGCGGCCGGTACTGCCGGTGAGCGTTTCGCCGTGCGTAACTCCGGTGCCCACACCGTGGTGGAAGGCACCGGCGATCACTGCTGTGAGTACATGACCGGTGGCTTTGTCGCGGTACTGGGCAAGACCGGTTACAACTTCGGTTCGGGCATGACCGGCGGTTTCGCCTACGTGCTGGACCAGGACAACACCTTCGTCGACAAGGTCAACCACGAGTTGGTCGAGATCCAGCGGATCAGCGGCGAAGCCATGGAGTCCTACCGGAACCACTTGCAGCACGTGCTGGACGAGTATGTCGAGGAGACCGGCAGCGAATGGGGTCGTAACCTCGCCGAAAACCTCGATGATTACCTGCGTCGTTTCTGGCTGGTCAAGCCCAAGGCTGCCAACCTGAAATCGTTGCTTTCCAGCATCCGTGCCAACCCGCAGTGATATGCGCCTGAAGAGTTTGATGAGGTTTTAACATGGCTGAACGTCTGAATAACGACTTCCAGTTCATCGATGTCGGGCGCAAAGATCCGAAGAAGAAACTGTTGCGTCAACGCAAGAAAGAGTTCGTGGAAATCTACGAACCCTTCAAACCCCAGCACTCGGCCGACCAGGCCCACCGCTGCCTGGGGTGCGGTAACCCGTATTGCGAATGGAAGTGCCCGGTGCACAACTTCATTCCGAACTGGCTCAAGCTGGTGGCCGAGGGCAACATCCTCGCCGCCGCCGAGCTGTCGCACCAGACCAACACCCTGCCGGAAGTCTGCGGCCGGGTGTGCCCGCAAGACCGCCTGTGCGAGGGTGCCTGCACCCTCAACGACGGCTTCGGCGCGGTGACCATCGGTTCGGTGGAGAAGTACATCACCGACACCGCGTTCGCCATGGGCTGGCGCCCGGACATGTCCAAGGTCAAGCCGACCGGCAAGCGCGTCGCGATCATCGGCGCAGGCCCGGCGGGCCTGGGCTGTGCCGACGTGCTGGTGCGTGGCGGTGTGACCCCGGTGGTGTTCGACAAGAACCCGGAAATCGGCGGCCTGCTGACCTTCGGCATCCCCGAGTTCAAGCTGGAAAAAACCGTACTGAGCAACCGTCGTGAAGTGTTCACCGGCATGGGCATCGAGTTCCGCCTGAACACCGAAATCGGCAAAGACATCACCATGGAGCAACTGCTCGCCGAATACGATGCCGTGTTCATGGGCATGGGCACCTACACCTACATGAAGGGCGGCTTTGCCGGTGAGGACCTGCCGGGCGTTTACGATGCTTTGGATTTCCTGATCGCCAACGTCAACCGCAACCTGGGCTTTGAAAAGGCGCCGGAAGATTTCGTCGACATGAAAGGCAAGAAGGTTGTTGTGCTGGGCGGTGGCGACACCGCGATGGACTGCAACCGCACCTCGATCCGCCAGGGCGCCAAGTCGGTAACCTGTGCGTACCGTCGTGACGAAGCCAACATGCCGGGCTCGCGTAAAGAAGTGAAGAACGCCAAGGAAGAAGGCGTGAAATTCCTCTACAACCGCCAGCCAATCGCTATCGTCGGTGAAGACCGCGTCGAAGGCGTGAAGGTGGTCGAGACCCGTCTCGGCGAGCCGGACGCCCGTGGCCGTCGCAGCCCCGAGCCGATTCCGGGTTCCGAAGAGATCATCCCGGCTGACGCCGTGGTCATCGCTTTCGGCTTCCGCCCAAGCCCGGCGCCATGGTTCGAGCAGTTCGAGATCCAGACCGACAGCCAGGGCCGCGTGGTCGCCCCGGAACAAGGCCAGTACAAACACCAGACCAGCAACCCGAAAATCTTCGCCGGTGGCGATATGGTGCGCGGGTCTGATTTGGTGGTGACAGCGATCTTCGAAGGCCGCAACGCCGCCGAAGGGATCCTGGACTACCTGCAGGTCTGACTCCGATCCCCAGTTGAAATGGGATCAAAATGTGGGAGCGGGCTTGCTCGCGAATGCGGTGTATCAGTCACCAGATGTGTTGGCTGACCCACCGTTTTCGCGAGCAAGCCCGCTCCCACATTTGTTTTGCGGCGCTCTTATGTCCGCGACAAATTGACCCGATAGACAAAAGGCACGGCTCACTCCGTGCCTTTTGCGTCGCGCTCTGAGAAAATGCCCGCACTTTTTTTGCGGATGCCGACATGACTGCCCTCAAGAACGACCGTTTCCTTCGTGCCCTGCTCAAGCAACCTGTAGACGTCACGCCCGTGTGGATGATGCGTCAAGCCGGTCGCTACCTGCCGGAATACCGCGCCAGTCGCGCCCACGCCGGCGACTTCATGAGCCTGTGCATGAACCCGGAGTTCGCCTGCGAAGTCACGATGCAGCCGCTGGACCGCTACCCACAACTGGATGCGGCCATCCTCTTCTCCGATATCCTGACCATTCCCGACGCCATGGGCCAAGGCCTGTACTTCGAAACCGGCGAAGGCCCGCGTTTCAAGAAAGTCGTCAGCACCCTGGCCGACATCGAGGCCTTGCCGATCCCTGATCCGCATAAAGACCTCGGTTATGTGATGGATGCTGTCAGCACCATTCGCCGCGAGCTCAATGGCCGTGTGCCGCTGATCGGCTTCTCCGGCAGCCCATGGACCCTGGCCACCTACATGGTCGAAGGCGGCTCGTCGAAAGACTTCCGCAAAACCAAGGCCATGCTCTACGACAACCCGCAAGCCATGCACCTGCTGCTCGACAAGCTGGCGCAGTCGGTCACCAGCTACCTCAACGGCCAGATCATGGCCGGTGCCCAAGCGGTGCAGATCTTCGACACGTGGGGCGGCAACCTGTCGGCGGCGGCGTACCAGGAGTTCTCCCTGGCCTACATGCGCAAGATCGTCAGCGGCCTGATCCGCGAGCACGAAGGCCGCAAAGTGCCGGTCATCCTGTTCACCAAAGGTGGCGGCCTGTGGCTGGAAAGCATCGCCGACGCCGGGGCCGATGCACTGGGCCTGGACTGGACCTGCGACATCGGCGAAGCCCGCCGTCGCGTCGGTAACCAAGTGGCGCTGCAAGGCAACATGGACCCCACCGTGCTGTACGCCAAGCCGGAAGCGATCCGCACCGAAGTCGGCCGCATCCTGGCCAGCTACGGCAAGGGCAGCGGGCACGTGTTCAACCTCGGCCATGGCATTACGCCGGAAGTGAACCCGGAACACGCCGGCGCGTTCCTGCGCGCAGTGCATGAGCTGTCGGCGCAGTACCACGAGTAAACGCAAAACAAATGTGGGAGCGGGCTTGCTCGCGAATGCGCAGTGTCAGTCGATAAATTCGTCACTCAAGCACCGCCTTCGCGAGCAAGCCCGCTCCCACATAAAGCAGGACCGCGTCAGGCCTTTACATTCCCCAGCGGCGGCAACTTCGCCAGCTTCAGCGCCACCAACAGCGCGCCAATCAGCAACGCCACGATAAACCCGCCAATCCCATTCCACCCGGCAAAGTGCCAGAAGAACCCGCCTGCCGTACCGGCCACACTCGAGCCTACGTAGTAGCAGAACAGGTACAACGACGACGCCTGCCCCTTGGCTTTCACTGCGCGACGGCCGATCCAGCTGCTGGCCACCGAGTGGGCGCCGAAGAAGCCGAAGGTGAAGATCAGCATGCCCGGCACCACCAGCCACAGTGGGCTGAACAGGGTCAGGACCATGCCGGCGAGCATCAGCACGATGGTGCCCCACAGCACGCGGCGACGGCCGAGGCGATCCGCCAGGGAGCCAATTTTTGCCGAGCTGTAGATGCCCGACAAATACACCAGCGACAGCAGGCCAACCACCGCCTGGCTCAATGCATAGGGCGAAGCCAGCAGGCGATAGCCGATGTAGTTGAACATCGTCACGAACGCGCCCATCAGCAGGAAGGCTTCGAGAAACAACCAGGGTAAGCCTGCGTCCTTGAAGTGCATGACGAAGCCATCCACCAGGCTGCGTGGCTTGAGGCTGCTGGCGCGGAAGTTGCGTGATTCGGGGAGGATTTTCCAGAACACGGTGGCTGCGATCAGCGCCAGGGCGCCGATGATCAGCATTGCGGTGTGCCAACTGACGAAGTCGATCAGCACGCCGATGATCAGGCGCCCACTCATGCCGCCAATCGCGTTGCCGCCGATATACAAGCCCATGGCGAGGCCGATGTGTTGCGGGTGGATCTCTTCGCTCAGGTAGGTCATCGCCACGGCGGCCAGGCCGCTCAATGACAGGCCCACCAGTGCGCGCATCAGCAGAATCCCTTCCCATGTCGGCATCAAGCCGCTGGCGATGGTGGCCAGTGCCGCGCAGAACAGCGCGGCGACCATCACCGGTTTGCGCCCCAAGGTGTCGGAAATCGGGCCGGTGATCAGTAAGCCCAAGGCGAGCATCGCCGTCGAGACAGAGAGAATCAGGCTGCTTTGCGCGGCATTGATGGAAAACTCGTGAGACAGCGCCGGCATCATCGGCTGCACGCAATACAGCAGGGCAAAGGTCGCAAACCCGCCGGAGAACAGCGCCAGCACCGTGCGCATGAACATCGGCGTGCCTTTCTCGATGAACACCTCGTTGAGCTGGGCCACCACCTCATCCAGGGCGGTAGGCGGGGCTTCTTGAGCAAATGGAGCAACAGCAGATTTCACGGGGACCTCGGCGAGGGAAAGCCTGCCAGGACTGGCAATGCAAAAAAGAATATAGCTGCCTAATGATTCTTTCCAATATATTGTTCGACCTGTTTGATAGCTTTTACGACCTAATGAGGTTTGCATGGAATTGCGTCACCTGCGGTACTTCATCGCCGTCGCCGAAGAACTGCATTTCGGCCGTGCCGCGCAGGTACTGGGCATCTCGCAGCCGCCGCTGAGCCAGCAGATTCAGGCGCTGGAGCAACAGGTGGGCGCGCGTTTGTTTGAGCGGACCAATCGTCGGGTCGAGTTGAGCGAGGCCGGGCGGTTGTTCCTGCACGAGGCGCGGTTGGTGCTGGCGCAGGTCGATAAAGCCGCCGATGTGGCGCGGCGCGCGCAGTTGGGTGAGCTTGGCGAATTGAAGATCGGCTTCACCTCGTCGGCGCCGTTCAACGCCAGCATCCCACAGGCGATTTTTGCGTTTCGTCAGGCGTTCCCGGCGGTCCACCTGAATTTGCAGGAAATGAGCAGCACCGAAGTGGCCGAGTCGCTCGTCGATGAGTCGATCCAGGTCGGGCTGATGCGCCCGTTGCCGTTGCCGGACTCGTTGAGTGTCATCGAGCTCATGCGTGAGCCGCTGGTCGCCGTCCTGAACGCCGGGCACCGCTTGGTGGAAGGCAGCGAGCGCGGCTTGTACCTGGCGCAGCTGGCTGAAGAACCGTTCGTGTTTTTCCCTCGCAGCTACGGCAGCGGCCTCTACGCACAATTGCTCACCCTGGCGCGTGACGCTGGCTTCAGCCCGCACTTCGCCCAGGAAGCGGGCGAGGCGATGACCATCATTGGCCTGGTGGCGGCAGGCTTGGGGGTGTCAGTGTTGCCGGCGTCTTACCAGCGCATACGCATTGATGGCGTGGTGTATCGCACCTTGCTCGATCAGGACGCCGTGACGGCCGTGTGGCTGGTGCAACGCAAAGGCGCGCAAACCCCGATGGCCAGGGCGTTTGTGGAGCTTCTGACGCGCAAGGCGGCGATGTAGGGACTGTCAGTAACGCAACCGGCTTAGTCATTCGCAAGAATAAAGCGGCGGTGCGCAGTGCGCTGGGGGTGCGATGAAGTGGATCAGAGCTGAGCGGCGCTTTGCCACCGATTGCAGGCGAGCTGTTTTCAGGCAGACTGGCCGAGTTCCCGAAAGGGGCTTGTGAGACTCTGAGGATCCTGGGCATCCAGCCATCGCAGAGCCAGGCAGGACGCGGCGATGACACGCCAACCTATTTGTGAAGAGGGCGCCGAAAGGCGCCCTTTGTCGTTTCTGACGGGCTGACGCTCTCAGTTCTGCTTCGCCGTCCCCGGCTGCTCAAACAACTGCGCCGCCGAACCCGGCACATTCGCACCACGGCTCTGCAAGCCCGCCATGATGTCGCGGTCGAGCATGCTCACCCAGCGGTTGTAGTTGCGGTGGATCTTGCCGTCCTTGTAGCCCAGGTCGCGGCTGTCGCGGTAGGTGATGGCGTAGCTGTTGCGGGTGTAGCGAATGTCGATGGCCGCGTAATACTGGTTACGCACAGTGATCTCGGCCTGCACCAGGTGCGGGCCGAAACGTTGCACGGTCCACTCGCGTTTTTGCAGGGCTGCGACAATCACCTGTTTCATGGTTTCTTCGCCGACCTGGGTCGTGGCCGGCAGCTCGTGCTGGGTGTTCAGCACCGGTTTGCTGGTGCAAGCGGCGGTGCTCAGCAGGGCCAATGTGATCAGGGTGGCGCGCAGCAAGGAAGACATTCCGTTTTCTCCAATCGATTAAAAAGTCAGGACCAGCGGCGAAAAATCAGCGAGGTGTTGACGCCGCCAAAGGCAAAGTTGTTGTTCATCACGTAGTCGTGGTGCATCTCGCGAAAGCCACCTTGCAGGTAATCCAGCTCGCCGCATTGCGGGTCGACACTATCCAGGTTGAAGGTGTGCACGTACTGGTCGCGGTTCATCATTTCGATGCTGAACCAGGACTCCAGCGCCCCGCACGCACCCAAGGTGTGGCCGAGGAAGCTCTTCTGCGAGCTGATGGGCATACGGCTGCCGAACAAGCTGTGGGTGGCCAGCGTTTCGGCGATATCGCCTTGATCGGTCGCGGTGCCATGGCCGTTGACGTAGCCGATGGCGGAAGGCTCCAGCCCGGCATCTTCCAGGGCCAGCTCCATCGCGCGGCGCATGGTTTTCTGCTCCGGGCGGGTGGTGTGCTGGCCGTCGGCGTTGCTGCCGAAACCGACAATCTCGGCATGGATATGCGCGCCACGCGCCAGAGCGTGTTCCAGCTCTTCCAACACCAGCATGCCGCCGCCTTCGCCTATCACCAGGCCATCACGGCCACTGTCATAAGGGCGCGGGCTGGTTTGTGGGGCATCGTTTTTCAGGCTGGTGGCGTACAGCGCATCAAACACCATGGCTTCGGTAGGGCACAGCTCTTCGGCGCCGCCCGCGAGCATCAACGGCAAGCGGCCGAACTTGATGGCCTCATAGGCATAGCCGATGCCCTGGCTGCCGCTGGTGCAGGCGCTGGACGTGGGAATCAAGCGCCCGGTGAGGCCAAAGAAAATGCTGATATTCGCCGCCGTCGTGTGCGGCATCATGCGCACGTAGGAGTTGGCGTTCAGCCCTTCGGCCACCGAGTTCAGCAGCATATTGCCGAACGCCTTGATCTCATCGGTGCTGCCGGTGGACGAGCCGCAGGCCACGCCCATGCGCCCGTCCTTGATCGACTCGTCGCCGAGCAAGCCGGCATCCTGCAACGCCTGCTCCGCTGCCCACACAGCCAGGCGCGACACGCGGCCCATGCTGCGCAGTTGCTTGCGTGTCCAGTGAGCGGGCACCACGAAATCGTCGATCGGCCCGGCCAGGCGCGTGTTCAATTCGCTGAAACGGTCCCACTCGTCCATGCGCCGAATGCCGCTGCGGTTGGCGCGAAAGTTGGCCGCGATGGTGTCCCAGTCGCTGCCCAGGGAGGTCATGCCGGCCATGCCGGTGACAACGACGCGCTTCATCAGCACAGGCCTCCGTTCACCGCCAGGACCTGGCGGGTGATATAGCCGGCTTCGGCCGACATCAGGAAATTCACGGCGCCGGCGACTTCTTCCGGCGTGCCCATGCGCTGTGCGGGGATCATCTTCATCAGCTCTTCCACCGGCACGTTTTCATCGAGCATGGCGGTGTCGATCAAGCCGGGCGCCACACAGTTAACGGTGATCTTGCGCTTGCCCAGCTCGATGGCCAGGGCTTTGGCCGCACCGATCAAGCCGGCTTTCGAGGCGCTGTAGTTGACCTGGCCACGGTTGCCGATGAGCCCGGAAACCGAGGTAATGCAGACGATACGGCCCGCTGCGCGACGACGAATCATCGGCATCATCACCGGGTGCAAAACGTTATAGAAGCCATCCAGGTTGGTGCGCATCACCACGTCCCAATCGTCTTCCGACAAGGCCGGGAATGCGCCGTCGCGGGTCAGGCCGGCATTGAGCACCACGCCGTAATAGGCGCCATGTTGCTCCACATCGGCTTCAAGGATTGCTTTGCAGCTGGCACGGTCCGCCACATCAAATTGCAGCACCCGCGCGTTGCGGCCCAGGGCTTGGATCTCGACCTGCACCGCATCGGCTTCGACGCGACCACTGCGGCAATGCAGCACGATGTCATGCCCGGCCTGGGCCAGGCGCAGGGCAATGGCGCGGCCGATGCCACGGCTGGAGCCGGTGACCAGTACGGTTGCAGTCATGGCGTTTCGTCCTTCGATTCATCTAAATAGTGGGTCGCCTGGGGCGGTCGAAATACGTTCAAGCGCGCGCTGGCCTGGATACCGTCACCGCTGAGGTGGCATTCGAACACACCCATGCCGTTGTCGTCTTCCAGGGAGCGCAGGCCGTGGATGCGCAGTTCGGCGCCGGCCGGGAAGCATTCCACGTTGCACTCGAACTTACGTGTGCCCAACAGGAAACCCAGTTCCACGGCTTCGCCCTTTTGGCGGGCGCGGCAACCGGCATAGGCCGCGACGCTTTGCGCCATCAGCTCGATTCCGACCCAGGCCGGCAGGCTGCCGTCCGGGCGGTTGAACAGGCCGCCGGGCTTGACGGTGGTGCGGGTGTGAACCTGTTCTTCATCGAACGACAGCACCTGGTCAATCAGGATCATGTCGCCCGCGTGAGGCAGCAGTTCGGCGAGTGGCCAATCGATCATGGGGCCTCTGCGATAATCAGGCTGACGTTATTGCCACCGAAGGCAAACGAGTTGCTCATCAGGCAGCGTTTTTTCAAGGTGTCGCCAGGGTGCGCCCAGTGCAACGTGGGTAACGCCGGGTCGGCCTGGCCGTCCCACACGTGCGGCGGCACCCGGCCGTGGGTCAGGCTTAGCCAACAGAACGCCGCTTCCAGCGCGCCGGCCGCACCGAGGGTGTGCCCGCTCATGGGTTTGGTCGATGAGCAGGCAACGCCTTCGGGGAACAGGCTGGCGACAGCGAGGCTTTCCATGGCGTCGTTATGATGGGTCGCGGTGCCATGCAGGTTCAGGTAACCGATCTGCTCAGGCGCCAGTTTCGCGCTGGCCAAGGCCTTGCGCATGGCCAGCAGTGCGCCTTTGCCGGTGGGCTCGGGGGCGGAGATATGATGTGCATCGCAACTCGCGCCGCTGCCGAGCAAGGCAATCGGCGCGGGCGCTTTGGTCATCAGGAACAGCACCGCGGCTTCGCCGATATTGATGCCGTTGCGGTTCACCGAAAATGGGTTGCAGCGCTCACTGGAGACGGCCTCCAGTGAGGTAAAGCCGTTCAACGTCAGCTTGCACAGGCTGTCGACGCCGCCGCAAATCACCGCGTCGCACGCGCCCAGGTCCAGCAGGCGCTGGGCACTCATCAGCGCGCGGGCGCTGGAAGTACAGGCAGTGGAAATCACATAAGCCGGGCCGCTCAATTGCAGCCAGTCGGCCAGGAAGTTCGCTGGCGCGCTGAGTTCCTGTTGCTGGTAATCGTAGTCGCCGGGGAACTGCTGGTCGCGCAGGTAGTGCGCGATGCCACGGCTGGCTTCGTCGATGCCCGAGGTGCTGGTGCCCAGTACCACGCCGACGCGGGAAGCACCGTAGGTGTGGATCGCCTGGCGGATCTCAACCTCGATCTGCAATGCCGCTTCCAGCAGCAACTGGTTATTGCGGCTGCTTTGCTGGTTCAACTCAGTCGGGATGCTCGCCAGTTGCCAATGCACACCCGCCACCGGCACCACACGTTCCGGCACCCAGCCACTTTCGGCGCGCATGCCGGAGCAGTCGCCGGCGAACAAGCTGCGGCTGACCTCGGACGGCGTGCGCCCCAGGGCGCAGATCACGCCGAGCGCATTGAGATAAGCCGTCATCGGGCGACCCCAAGCGGCGTGACGCGGTAGCTCAAGGATTGGCCCGTCATGTTCACGCTAAACACCTCGGAAGACTGATACACGATTTGCCAATGGCCTGGCAGCGTGCGTGTGAGGTCCATGGCCTGGGCACTCGGGTAAAGCGCGCGCACGTCATCGGCCGAGGTCAGGGCAAACAGCAAGGCGGCAAACAGCTCGCGTGCCTGCGGGTTGGGCGGCAGCAAGCCATCGGCCTGCCACTGGCCATTGATCAGCTTTTGCCGGGCCTGGGGAATGCCCAGTGGGTCCATCATCGACCAGCGAAGGGCAGCGCCTTCGCGCTGGATCACCAGCAGCCAGTCCTGGCTCTGGCCGCCCGCCCGGCGCTGCACGTGCAGTTGCATCGGCAGGCTCAACACCGGCGTTCTCTCGGGCAGCGGCGGCTGGCTGGCGCAGGCGCTCAGCAGCAGCAGGCAACCGATCAACAGCAGGCGGATCATGGTGCCGCGCTCACTGGCGGTTTACGTGCGACGCAGTTGACCAGGGTTTCTTCACGCTGGCCCACCGGCGGCGGGTTACGCAGGCCCCAGCGCTCCAGCAGGCCGAAATCGCTCGAACGGCTCCACCACAAATACGGGTAGGAAACGTTCTGCGGGCCAAACTCAAAGCCCTGCTCGCGGAGCATCGCTAGGTACTCTTCGGCGCTTTTCTGTACGTGCATCGGGTGGCGGAACAACCAGCGAATCACCCAGGTGTCGATATAGGCTTCGGTGGATTCGGCAAACAGCAAATAGCCGCCCGGCTTGAGCACGCGGTAGAACTCCTTCAGTGCGCGATGCTGTTCGACCAGATGGTGGAACGTCTGGTGGCAGAACAGGATGTCGACGCTTTCATCCGGCACCTCCAGGGTCGCACAGTCGCTGCCGATCAACTCGATGGCCAGGCCTTGGCGCGCGGCTTCGGTCTTGCTCAATTCCAGGCTGTGGAGGTCGGCATCCAGGCCGATCAGGCGCTTGGGCGCGAATGCGTGCTGCAGCAGCTTGAAGGATTTGCCCTGGCCACACCCGGCGTCCAGCAACACTGGCGCCACGGGGAGTGGCTCGCTGAACAGGCCGCGCAGGTCGTTGATCGCTACGCGCAGGACGTGGTGCTGCCAAGTGTGGCTGCGCAGGAACCAGAAGCCGAACTTGGTTTCTTCGACGTAGTTCTTACTCAAATACTGACTGCTCATACCGGCTCACTCGCACAAATCTCCGACAGCATCCGCAACCGCCGCTTGGGCTCGCTGACAAACGGGTTGCGTTCATCCCACGCATAACCGGCGAGGATCGCGCTGATCATCCGACGGATCTCCGGCGAACTGCCGGGGTGGAAAATCACGTCCTGAAAGGTCCCGGCATACCAGCCTTCGACGTAGCAGCGGAAGGTGTCGACACCGCGTTTCAGCGGTTCGGCAAACTCGGTTTGCCAGTCCACGGTCTCGCCCTTGAGTTGGCGATGCAGCAGCCCTGCGGCCATGCTTGCCGAACGCATGGCGATGGTCACGCCGGAGGAAAACACCGGGTCGAGGAATTCTGCGGCATTGCCCAACAGCGCAAAGCCCGGGCCGTGCAGGGTTTTGACGTTGGCCGAATAGCCGCCGATGGTGCGCGCAGGGGTATCCCAGACGGCGTTTTGCAACACGCCGGACAGGCTTGGGGTTTCGTCGATAAACCCGCGCAGGCACGCGTCGAGGTCGCCGTCGCGGCCGTCGAAATGCGCCTTGGCCGCGACCACGCCCACCGAGCAGCGGCCGTTGCTGAACGGGATGGTCCAGAACCAGATATCGCGTTGGGTTGGGTGGGTGGTGACAAGAATTTTGCTGCGGTCGAAGCCCGGGTGCTCGATATGGTCTTCAACGTGGGTGAACACCGCCTGGCGCACCGGGAAATTCGACGGTGCTTCAAGGTCCAGCAGGCGCGGCAGCACCCGGCCGTAACCGCTGGCATCGAGCACGAATTTGGCCTTGAGGTGGTATTCGCTGCCATTCTCGCGGCGCACATGCAGGTAACGGCTTTCGCCGGTGAAATCGACGCCGATGATGGTTTCGCCGTAGCGGATGTCCACGCCCTGCAAGGCGGCCTGGTCAGCCAGCAATTTGTCGAATTCGCCCCGCTGCACCTGGAAGGTGGTGGGCTTGCCGTTGCTGAACGTGTCACCGAAATCAAACGCGCTGTAACGCTCGCCCCAGGCGAATGCGGCCCCGGTTTTTACCTGGAAACCCGCGGCCTGCACGGCGTCGAGCATGCCGGCTTCTTCGATAAAGTCGATGCAGTGCGACAACAGGCTTTCGCCGATCGAGAACCGTGGGAAATGCTGACGCTCGATAATCAATACATCATGCCCGTTACGCTTTAACAGCGCAGCGGCGATGGCACCGGACGGGCCGGCACCGATCACCACCACCTGGCGACGTTCCATTTCAACTATGGGCACGAGGGCTCCTTGCCACTTTGGCGATAATCACATTCATAAGGCGTGCTTCCGATGGCCGGCCCAAGGCGCCAGCATAAAACTGAAAGCCAGGCCCAGGCTGACCGACAGGCCGAAATTACTCACGGCCGGTGTACTTGACACGGCCAGCAGGCCAAACGACAACCAGGTCGTCAGCGCCGCCAGCAGCGTACCTAAAAGACTCACGGCGGCGCCGCCGATCTGCTCACGCATCAAGATGGCATAGTCGACACTGATGGCGGTGACCAATAGCAGGCCGAACAGGCTGAACAGCGTCAACGGCTGGCCCAGCCAACCCAGGCTCGCCAGGCTGCACAGCGCCGCGAGCAGTGGCAGGGCGACGATGCGCAAGGCACCGCCAACGCCGAACGGCAGGATCAGCAATACGACGATCAGCACGCATGACATCAATTTTAATTCCGCCGCGCTGATCTGCGTGTCGGCGAACACCCGGTTCAAATCCCCCAGGCGATCCACCAGTTGCACGCCGGGCAAGTCCAGCGCCTGCACGCGCAGCAGCGCCGGGTTGTTCAAGCCTTGCAAGCTGACCATCGCGGCCACGCCGCCGTCTACCGGGCCGAGCCACAGCGTGCGCCACGGTTCTGCCAACGGCCCCACCAGTGCCGCGTCGATGTCTTCGGTGGGCAGGGCTTTCAGTTGCGCGACTTCAGCCTGCAGGGCGCTGGCGGGAACGCCGAGGTCCAGCAGCGGCTGCCAGTGTTGCGCGAGTGCGTCCAGCGCATCACGCAGTTGCTGCTGCTCGGCAGGCTGGCTGACCAGTTGGTTGAGTGCCAGGTAGCCTTGCAGCTTGTTCATGTTCACCAGTTGATCCAGGCGTTTGCCTAAGCTGGCCTGGCGTTCCAGCAACTGCTGCTGGTTGTCCGCACGCACCAGGAAGAACTGGCTGGTGGGCTGGAACCCGGTGATGCGCGCCACCGCCTGGGCCTCTTGCAGCAGTTGCGGCGGGGCACCGATCCATTGGCGGATGTCGTTTTTGCTGTTCAGTTGCCACAGGCCACCGGCGCAAAACAACAGCACCCACGCCAGCAAAAACGGGCTCGGTACACGCTTGATCAGCGACGCACGCAACAACCACAGGCATTCGGCAATGCGCAGCGGCCATTGCGCCGGGCGCAGTTCGAGGCCCTTGAGCAGCGCGGGCAGCAGGCACACGGCCGAGAGGTAGGCGCCGACCAAGCCTGCGGCGGAGAACACCGCGATTTGCGTCAGCGCCGGAAAGGGCGTCCAGGCCAGCGCCAGGTAGCCGATGCAGCTGGTCGCCAGGCTCAGGCTCAGCCCCGGCAGGGTCAGGCGCAAGGCCGGCCAGCTGCGCCACGGCTGCAGGCTCCAGCTTTTCGACAGGTAGTGCAGCGGGTAATCCACCGCCACGCCGATCAGGCTGGAGCCGAGCACCAGTGTCATCACATGCATATGGCCGAACAGCGCCACACAGGCCACCGCGCCAAACAGCATGCCGACCAGCACCGGCACAAACGCCAGCAGCACGCGCCAGCGGCGGAACGCCAGGAGCAACAGCAGCAGAATGCCAAGGGTCGCGCCACCGCCGACCCAGGTAATTTCGCGGGTGGCCTGCTGCTGCCCGTTGGCCGCATAGAGCAAGCCGCTGGCGGCGAGCAATTGCGCGCCTTGCTCGCTGGCCTGCGCGCGGCTGGCCTGGAGCAACGCCGCCACTTGCAGCGGCAGCTTCATGTCAAAGGCATTGCCGGCGGTGCGCGCACGCAGCAGCACCCAGCTTTTGCCATCGGCGTCGGCGATCAACGCGCCGCTGCCGATATCCAGTTGTACCGAACCGTGTTGCGGCTGGCTGTTCTGGATGCGCCCGGTGAGGCCCAGCCAGTCATCCTGGCTCGGCACCAGGCTGAACCCGGTGAACGGGTCGAACAGCGCTTGCACGCGTTGCTGGATAAACGCGTCGGGGTGCTCGATCAGTTGTTCGCGGTCTTTGGCCGAGAGCATCGCCAGTCGCCCGCGCAGCAGTTGCTCACGCAGCGCTGGCAAGTCGGCTTGCAGGTTCCACTGCACTTTTTCAAACAGGCCACTGGCTTGCCAGCGCTCGCCCAGTTGCTGTGCCACGGCCACCGCTTGCTGGCGGTCGGTATGCCCCACCAGCACCAGCATTTCGCGGTTCAACGGCGCTTGCATGCGCTGCTCGGCTTTCAGCTCGAGGGCATCCGGCGTGTTGCCGGGCACCAGCTCCATCAAGTTGGCCGACAGCGGCGCGCCATGACGCCATTGCCAGCCGGCCAGGGCCAGCACGGCCACCAGCAGGATCAGGAACAGGCGTGGCAGCAGGCGCTCACTGGGCAAAGTCGTGTTGCTCCGCGTCGCTCAACGGTTGGCTGGCCGTGCTGTCTTGCATGCGCAGCACGGTGCTGTCGCCTTGGGTTTCGAGCAATTCGATGGTGTTCACCAGCTCGCCACCGTCGATATTGATCTGGGTGAAGACCTGCTTGAGCAGCAGTGAACGTGGGGTCAGCGTCAGCTTCCACTGGTTGGCTGCGCCTTGCAGTTGCAGTTCGAAGTCGCGCTGCAAGCCGCTGCTGTCGCCCTGGAGCACGGCGAGGAACAGGCGATTCTGCTCGGCGCCGGCGCTCTTGTTCGGCAGCAGTTGCCAGCCGTTAGCGTCACGCCGGGCAATGCCCTGGGCGCTGATGCGGTAGTCCTGTTGCAGCGGGGTTTTCAGCAGCCACAGCAGGCCGTGGTCTTTGGCGAGCACGAAGGTGCCTTTGCTGACCAGTGGCTGCGGCAGGGCGCGCAGGTGTTTTTCCTGGATGAAGCTGCCGTGGATCACCGAGGGTTTGGCCAACTGGTCGCTGAGTTGTTGCAGGTCAAACGCATGGGCATTGAGGCTCAGCATCAAGCTTGCAAACAGTATTAAAACTCTCATGCCAAAGCCCTTTCGACGGCGTCGGTGAATATTTTCGGCGAGGCCAACTGCATCTCGCGGCTGGCGATTTCTACGGCCACTTGCACGGTGCTGGCGCGGGTCAAACGTTCGCCGCTGGCAAGGTCACTGATCAGGTAGTTCACCTTCAAACGGTTCTCCCATTCCACCAGGCTGGCGCGCACATTAATGGTCTGGCCAAAGGTGGCGCCGCGCACGTAGCGCAGCTGCATGTCGATCACCGGCCAGGCATAACCCGACTCAAGCATTGCCGTGTAGTTGTGGCCGATCTTGTCCAGCAGCGCGCAGCGCGCCACTTCCAGGTACTTCACGTAATGCCCGTGCCACACCACATTCATGGTGTCGATATCGAAAAACGGCACGAGGATCTCGGTGTCGCAATGCAATACGCCCTGGCTACGCATGCAGCCTCCAGTGTTGCTCGGCGATACGTTTGAGGCACAGGCGCAGTTCGCCTTCCAGCGCGCGGTCTTCGATGACCGGCGGGAAGTCCTTGGCCAGCTCTTCATGCATGGCGGCCAAGGCTGGCGGCAGCGCGCGTGCATCGTCAGCCTGGGCGCGTAGCCACACACCCTGGTTAGCGGCGAGCAGGGTCGCGGCGGCAACCTGTTCGGTCAGCTCCAGCACGCGGATTGCATCGCGGGCGGCGATGGTGCCCATGCTCACCTTGTCCTGGTTATGGCATTCGGTGGAGCGCGAGAACACGCTGGCCGGCATGGTGTTTTTCAGCGCTTCGGCGGTCCAGGCGCTGGTGCCGATCTGCACGGCCTTGAAACCGTGATTGATCATCGCGCGGTCGGCCGGGGCGCCGGACAGATTGCTCGGTAGGCCGTGGTTGTAACGCACGTCCACCAGCAGTGCGAGCTGGCGGTCGAGCAGGTCGGCAACGTTGGCCACCAGGGTCTTGAGGCTGTCCATGGCGAAGGCGATATGCCCGCCGTAGAAGTGCCCACCGTGCAGCACGCGTTCTTCTTCGGCGTCGATGATCGGGTTGTCGTTGGCGCTGTTCAGTTCGATTTCGATAAACGAACGCAGCCAGTTCAGGCTGTCGGCCAACACGCCAAGCACGTGCGGCGCGCAGCGCAGCGAATAGCGATCCTGCAGGCGGTGCAGCGGTGCGGTCGGCGCATCAATCGCCAGGTCCTTGCGCAACCAGGCAGCGACTTGCATCTGCCCGGGGTGCGGCTTGGCGGCGAACAGGCGCTCGTCGAAGTGTTCCGGGTTGCCTTGCAGCGCCACCACGTTCAACGCGGTGATGCGTGTGGCCAGTTGCAGCAGGTAGTCGGCACGGGCGAAGGCCAGGCAGGCGAGGCCGGTCATCACGGCGGTGCCATTCATCAATGCCAGGGCTTCCTTGGGGCGCAAGACCAGCGGCTCCCAGCCCAATTCGTGGTGCACGTCGGCGGCCTGGCGGCGTTCACCTCGGAACATCACTTCACGCTCGCCGGACAGGGTCGCAGCGACGTACGACAGTGGGGTCAGATCACCGCTGGCGCCCACCGAGCCTTCTTCCGGGATCAGCGGCAGCACGTCGTGTTCAAGGAACGCATGCAGGCGCTCCAGCAACTCCACACGCACTCCGGAAACACCGTGGCACAACGACTGTAGACGCGCCGCCAGCACAGCCCGCGTGGCTTGGGCGTCAAGCAACTTGCCCAGCCCGCACCCGTGGAACGTGTACAGGTGACGCGGCAAAGCCTCGACGTGCTGCAACGGTACCGCCACCACGCAGGAGTCGCCGTAGCCGGTGGTCACGCCATAGATCACGCCTTCCTTGTCCAGCAACGAGTCGAGAAACTGCGCGCCCTTGGCAATGCGCTGGCGATAGGCGGCATCATCCTGCAATTGCGTGGGCACCTGACGGTTGGCCAGGGCCAATACGTCTTCAATGCGCAAAGCGTGTTCGCCAAAGGTTACCGGCTCAAGATGCGTCGTCATCGGTCTTCCAGAAAGGGTAAAAGTTGAACCATTGTTGGGGCGCTTCCAGGCAGAACTGGCCCAGGCGTGCAGCGTAGCGTGCGGTCCACAGGGCAATCACCTGCTCGCGGGTGCTGCGCTTCCATTCGATCAATGGGGTGAACGGCTCGATGGTCAGGCGATAGCGGCCGTTGTGTTTCAGGCACATCAGCAGGTTGACCGGGCATTTCAACAGGCCGGCCAGCAGCCACGGGCCTTGGGGGAAGGCGGCGTCATGGCCGAGGAAATCCACGCGGACCTTGCGCCCGCCGTGCAGCGGCACGCGGTCACCGGCAATCGCCAGCCACTCGCCGTCGTCCAGGCGCTGGCTGAGCAGCAGCATGGTCGCCGGGTCCAGCTCGCTGACCTGGATCAGGCGCAAATGGGTCGCCCCGGCTTCGCCCAGCAGGCGGTTGAAGCGTTCTGCGTGCTTGGTGTGCACCAGCACGTTCATGGTGACTTGCTCACCGATCTCGGCCAGCGCACGGCAGACTTCGAGGTTGCCCAAGTGTGCGCCTACCAGCATCTGCCCGCGCTCGCCGCGCAGTTGCCCACGCAATTGCGCGGGGTCGTTAATTTCGATTTGTTCGATGCGCAGCTTGCCGTTCCACACGTCGAGCTTGTCGAGCAGGGCGTCGGCGAAGGCCATGAACTGCCCGAACACACGTGTGTGGCTGGGCCGCAACGCAGCGCGCCCGCTCCAGTCGGCCAGGCGCTGCTGGTATTCCCAGGCACTCCGGCGTGCCGTGCGGCCGAACAGGAAGAAGTACAACACGATGCCGTACAGCACCGGGCTTAGCAGGCGGCGACCGAGCAGCTTGGCGGCGACGGCGGTGAGCTTCATCAGCCAGAAGCTGCCGCGCTCCTCACGGTCGGCCCAGTGTTTGCTGCTGTCGCTCATGCTTGCCACCGACGCCACAGGATCATCGGCGCGCGCACCAACATGCCGAAGAACAGCCGCGTGTGCATGGCCGAAATGCGCACGTTGTCGCGGAACAACCGGAAGTGCGACAAGCCGTCGGCGGGGTAATGCACGTGGGTCGGCAGCCAGCGCATCGGCTGGTTACGCCAGGCCAGGCGCACCAGGATGTCCGAGTCGAAATCCATGCGTGTGCCAATGTAGGCTGAGTCCATCAACGCCAGGGTGGGCGCCAGCGGGTACACGCGAAAGCCACACATCGAGTCGCGAATCTGCAGCGACAAGGTATTGATCCACACCCACACATGGGTCAGGTAACGTGCGTACAGGCGGCCCTTGGGCACGCTCTCGTCGTATTCCGGGTAGCCGCAGATTACCGCGTCCGGGTGCATGCGGGAGCTGTCGAGGAAGCACTCGACTTCACGCAGGTCGTGCTGGCCGTCGGCATCCACTTGCAGCGCGTGGCTGAAGCCCAGGCGCGCGGCCTCACGGAAGCCGGCCATGACCGCGCCGCCCTTGCCTTGATTGTTCGGCAGGGTCAGCAAGGTGACGTTTTCAAGTGTCGCCAATTGCGCCAATACCGCTGCGCAGGCCGGGCTGCTGCCGTCGTCGACCAGCAGGCACGGCAGGCCACTGTTCAACAGGCTCTGGACCACGGCCGGCACGGCGGCTTCGTGGTTGTAGACCGGGATCAGGGCGCAGGGGTTATGCATGCGCGGTCACCAGTTGAATGCGACCGCTGGAGCAGGCTGCGACGCCGTTGCGGTAGGCGAAGTACAGCTTGCCGCGTTCCGGGTCAAAGCGCAGGTGCAGTTCAATCTGGTCGCCGGGTCGCACCAGTTGCTGGAACTTGAGCACTTCCATGCCGGCAAAGGTGGCGGGCAGGTCGAGCAGTTGCTGGCCGAGGTTGAACGCCCACTCCACTTGCACCACGCCAGGCAGCACCGGCGTGACCGGGAAGTGGCCGCTGAAGTAGGCCAGGTCCGGCGGAATGTTCAGTTGCACGGTCCATTCGCCATCGACTTCGACTTCCTCCAGCACTTCCGGCGCTTTTGGCCGTGGTGCCAGCAGCAGCGCGGCGACGTCGGCCTGGGGCAGTTTGCCTTGGGCATTAAGCGGCAATTGGCGCAGCAAACGCCAGCGGCGGGGCAGGGCCAGCGCTTCGCAATGTTGGCTCAGGTGTTGGCGCAAGGTTTGGGTGACGGTGCGGCGGCCCTGGTTGCGCAGGGCATGCAAGCCCTCGGCACTGAGCACCACCAATGCGCCGAGTGATGCGCGGTTTTCCTGCACCACGCCCATCCGGGTGTCGGCGACCCAGTCATGGGTCATCAGCGCCTGTTCCAGCATGGGCAGTGAGATACGTTTTTCTTCCAGTTTGACGATACGGTCCAGGCGCCCCAGCAGCTCGAAACGGCCATCGGAATGGATGCGCGCAGCGTCGGCAGTGTGTTCGATATGCCCGGCGGGCAGGTACGGTGAGGCGATGCGCAGGGCGCCGTCGGTGTCCTGGCTCAGTTGCACGTCGGCAAACGGCTGCCAGGGTTGGGCGCCCTGGCGCCAGGCGATGCCACCGGTTTCCGAGCTGCCGAGGATTTCCGTCGGCCATTGCTGCAAGCGGTCGTACAGGCTGCCGGCAGCCTCCACGGGCAACGCGCCGCCGGAAGAGAACACCCGCGCCACGTGGCTCAGCGCGGGCCAGTCAAGGTTATCGCCCATGCGCTTGAGCAACGCCGGGCTGGCGACCCAGGCAAATTGCGGGTGCTCACGGCTGGCGCGCTGCATGTCTTCGGGGAAGGCCAGTTGTTTGCGCACAAAAGTGCGACCGGCGCACAGCGGCCACAACACGCGAAAGAGCAAACCGTAGATGTGCTGGGTGGCGACGCTGCCGATGATGCAGGCGTCTTTGAGGTCTGCGCCCCAGAGGTTTTCCAGGGCCTGGACTTCATTGGCCAGTTGGCGCAGGGTCTTGTCGATACGCTTGGGCTCGCCGCTTGAGCCGGAGGTGCACAGGCTGAGTTGGCAAGTATCCAGATCGAGCGCGGCGGGGCGCAATGGCGCCTGATACAACCCGTCGAGATCGGCGGCTTCAACCAGCCAGGCGTCGACGGCCTTGTCCCAGCGTTGGCGCGTCTGGGGTTGCAGGTCGGCGGGCAACAGCACACTGACCCCGGCTCGCCAGGCGCCCAGCAGGGCAATCGCCAGTTGGCCGGCGTCTTCAAGGTGCACCGCCAAACGCTGGATACCTCGCGCTTGCAGGCCCGCCGCCAGGCTCAGGGCTTGGGCGCACAGTTGGGCGTGATTCATCGCAGGCTCGGTGGTGATCGGCCGTTGTTCCAGCGGCTCAAGCAGCACGTGCTCAAGTTTCAACCCATTCATACGCGGCCTCGAACCCTTTGTCGTACCAGCCATTCCACGGCAAACAACAGCCCCATCAGCCCGTAGGCGATCAGCCCGTTGTACAACGTCCACCAGCTCAACGGCGCCCACAGGGTGAGCGCGGCGGCGAGCAGGCCATTACACAGAAAAAACACACTCCACACCACGGTGACCTGGCGGGTATACACAATCGCTTCGGGCGGCAGCTGTGGCTCGGTCATGCGTGCCAGGCGTTCGACCATCGGCGGGCCATATTTCAGGCTCAGGCCAAACAGCGCCAGCATGAACGCGCTGACCAGGCTCGGGTACCAGCGCAACAGGTGCGGGTTGTCGAACCAGGCCAGCAGCAGGCAGAACAGGATCACCGCCACGGCCATCCAGCGGCTGCCGGGGTGGCGCGCACCGGTCAGTGCCCGCAACAGCCACAGGCTGCCCAACAGCAAGCCGAATTGCCAGGGTGCAAAGTGTTCGGTGCCGTAATACACCGCAAAGGGGTACAGCAGCCCCGCCAGCAACAGGCCAAGGCCGATCAAGCGTCTCATGCGGCGGGCGTGACCAGACGGTACACCGCCTCAACCACGTCATTGACGGTGCGCACCGCCTTGAATTCTTCGGCGGCGATCTTCTTGCCGGTCTGGCGCTTGATATGGTCGATCAGGTCGACGGCATCGATGCTGTCGATTTCCAGGTCCTGGTAGAGGTTGGCGTCGAGGGTGACGCGTTCCGGCGGCAATTCAAACAGTTCCACCATGGCGTTGCGCAGGGTGTTGAAAATATCGTCACGAGTTTGCATGGTCCGGTCTCAAGCTGCCTGTCTGGCCGTGACGAACGCCGCAAGGCTGGCCACGTTGGTGAAGTGATTGCGGGTGTCCTTGGCGTCGGCATCAATCTTGATGCCGTACTTTTTCTGAATCGCCAGGCCCAATTCCAGGGCGTCGACTGAATCCAGGCCCAGGCCTTCGCCGAACAGGGTTTGTTCGCTACCTATGTCGTCGACGCTGATGTCTTCCAGGCCCAGGGCCTCGATGATCAGTGTCTTTATGTCGTGCTCAAGGCGGTGTTGGTCGCTCATCTTCGGCGAGCTCCTTAATGAAATAGTCATGCAGGTAATCGTTGAGCTTGCGTGAAGCCTGGGGCGCAGGCCCAAGTGCGGCAAACGCTTGTGGTTCTATATCGGCACCCACCCGCAAACTGAAGTGCACGCGGCATTTGGGGATGCGATACCAGGGTTCGGCCTTGGTCAGGGTCGTGGGGCTGACCTTGATCACCACGGGGGTGATGATTGTCGCACCCCTCAGCGCAATGGCGGCGCCCCCGCGATGAAAGGCGGGCATCGCGCCGGGTGCGGTGCGGGTGCCTTCGGGAAAGATGATCAGCGTCTGGCCTTCGCGCAGGGCATCGGCGGCGGCATCAAGCATTTCGGCGCTGCCGTCATTGCTGATATAGCTGGCATCACGCACCGGCCCACGGGTAAAGGGGTTTTGCCACAGGCTCTGCTTGACCACGCAGTTGGCCTGGCGCACCAGGCCGATCAAAAACACCACGTCGATCAGTGACGGGTGGTTGGCAATGACCATCTGGCCGGGGCGGCCGAGTTTTTCTGCGCCTTCGACGCTGTAGGTCAGCACGCCGGCGCGTTGCATCAGGCAGATAAAGAACCAGAACAGCTTGCTGATGGTGTGACGGGCGCGGCGCTGGTGTTTTTCAGCGCTGCCCGGCAGGCAACCGAGCAAGGGGAACACCAGCAGACGCAGGCACAGCCCGCCGACGCCGAACAGGACGAAGCTGGCGGCGGTGGCGAACAGGCGCCAGTAATAGGCGTCCCGTGGCTTGTCGGTCATGGCTGGCGTTGCCAGTTCCATACGCGGTTCTTCCAGGCATGTTGGCAGGCGGCCTGATCAGTGAGCAGGGTGCGCAGCAGGTTCAGGGCATGGGGCCACTGGGTTTGACTGAGTTGGACAGCGCCGCTGTTTAGTTCCAATCGCCACTCGTCGCCCGGCGTCAACAGCAGGCCGAGTGCGTAGGGGAAGGGCACGTCAACAATCCAGTTGGCGTAGGCCGCGGGTGGCTGTTCTTCGGTAATCACCAGCAATACTGCCGGGGCGCCTTCGTTGAGCAGCGCGGCGGCTTCGAGCATGCCGTGTTCCAGGCCGTCGCCGGCAGCCGCGAGGGCGGTCATTTCGCTGGTTTCATTACGCAGGATCGACCACAGGCCAATCACCGCGTTATGCACCGACAGGCTGAACTGGGTGGGCGACAGTGGCTGCTCGTTGGCCAGGTCGCTGAGGATGTCGAGGGTGCGCGGGGTTTCGCCGTGCCGGGAGATAAACACCAGCGGCAGGTCTTGCAGGCCCTCGGCCAGCGGCCAGCCCACGCTGAACGCCATGCGCGCCAGTCGGCTCAGGCGGCGGCGCTGCATGGCGGGCAGGAACGCCACATCGGGGGATGCATCGCTCGCGGGTAGCACCACAGGGGCCTGGCACCAGGCGTGCCAGTCGTGCGCACTCTCCAGGCCAGGAGCCCAGGCGCGCCATTGGGCGATATTGAAAGTGATCACTGAGAAGTTATCCCGCCCCTGCGGGCTTCCATGTGCGGCCGTTGGCCCCGAATACCGGGACAGGGAACAATGGCCGAATGGCGCGCATTATCCCGGTGCTGCGGGGTTCTAGCAAACTTTGGTAAATAATTGTTCACGGCTTATTACAATTTCCTGGAAAGGATTTACACATTGTCCTTTACCTGAAGCCAGGAGGATTGTCGGACTATTCCTTTTAATGTGTCGGGGCTCGGCAGAATCTGGCCCCGCGATGCAGCAGTGCATGGATGAACGAGGTAGCTAACAGGCGCTTTTGCCCTCTACACTCGGACATTCATTGATACACGGAGGTTTTTCCATGCGGCGTGTGGTGTTCAATCAGAAAGGTGGCGTTGGCAAGTCCAGCATCGCCTGCAACCTGGCGGCGGTGAGCGCCAGTGAAGGCTATCGAACCCTGTTGGTGGACCTCGATGCACAGGCCAACTCAACCCAGTACCTCACTGGGCTGACCGGCGACGATATCCCGATGGGCATTGCCGAATTCTTCAAGCAAACCCTGTCTTCCGGGCCGTTTTCGAAGAAAAATCGCGTGGATATCTACGAAACGCCGTTCGATAACCTGCATGTCATCACCGCGACCGCCGAGCTGGCGGACCTGCAGCCCAAACTTGAAGCCAAGCACAAGATCAATAAGTTGCGAAAGCTGCTGGACGAGCTGAGCGAGGATTACGACCGGATCTATCTGGATACGCCGCCAGCCCTGAATTTCTATGCGGTTTCGGCGCTGATTGCCGCTGATCGTGTGCTAATCCCCTTCGATTGCGACAGCTTCTCGCGCCAGGCGCTGTACGGCCTGTTGGCGGAAATCGAAGAATTGAAGGAAGACCACAATGAAGGCCTGGAAGTGGAAGGCATCGTGGTCAACCAGTTCCAGGCCCGTGCGAGCTTGCCGCAGCAGATGCTTGATGAGCTGATTGCCGAAGGCCTGCCGGTGCTGCCGGTGTACCTGGCCAGCTCGGTGCGCATGCGCGAGTCGCACCAGGAGAACATGCCGCTGATCCACCTCGACCCACGGCATAAGCTGACGCAACAGTTTGTGGCGTTGCATAACTTGCTGGAAAACGCCTGATCCTTGCCGTCACCGCATAACCTGTGGGCGTTGGGTTGCCTGCGATACAGGCGACCCGGTCTGTCAGGCACACCGAGGCGATGCCATCGCAGGCAAGCCCGCGCCCACATTTGTTTTTGCATTCCTGTAGGGGGATTTGGATGGGGCCCACATAGGCTGTAGGAAGGGTCTGGCAAACGGGGGTGTGCCTTGTATCGTTGCCTACAGGTAAGCCAGAATCCGCCGGCTTGTGCGTCTGGATGGGCGTCTCTAAGGTTCTTCGGTCGCTGAATGTTCAGCGGTCGGGTTTAGTAGCCCGAAGAACGGCGTAAAGTGCACGAGCTTCATCTAGCAGACTTTTGTCTGTGTTTGATGGTGGCTGTGCGTAGGGCATCTTCGGGTGCGCCGGCTTTGCGTTGTTCCCCGGTCTACTAACCTGCGCACAGCTGCCACCCTCGTTTAGTAGCGAGGTAAGGACGGCCCACTCCGGGAATAACGATGAAAACTAGTAATCTTTACAGCATTACCCCCAACCTCCCCACCGAAACCCTCGTGCTCAACAGCTACGAAACCTTTTCTTCCGTGCGCACCCTATTGCTCAATCTGTCCAACAACCTCACTGGCGAACACCGCGACGTGGCCCTGGCCATCCATCAATTGAGTGAGCTCGGCGTAATGCTGGTCGGCCAGATGATGGACCGCGAATCCCCCGTAGCCTCAAGGTAAACGCGGACAAAAATGTGGGAGGGGGCTTGCTCCCGATAGCGGTGTGCCCGTCACTGCATACATTGACTGACCCACTGCCATCGGGAGCAAGCCCCCTCCCACATGGGGCGCGGTGCTCGCGAAATCCGAATTACACGCCCTGGCTACGCAACCAGCTCATCAACTGCGGCAACGGAAACGCCCCACTCTGGCGCGCCACTTCGCGACCGTTCTTGAACAGAATCAAACTGGGTATCGAACGAATCCCCAACTGCGCCGAGAGCTGCTGATTGGCTTCGCTGTCCAGCTTGGCCAAGCGACACGTGCCTTCCAACTGAGCGGCTGCCTGTTCAAACACCGGCGCAAAAGACTTACACGGCCCACACCACTCGGCCCACACGTCCACCAGCAGCGGCAAGTCGCCTTTGATCTGGCTGGCGTAGTCGCCTTGTTTCAGCTCAAAAGGCGTGTTCAACAACACCGGCTGCTTGCACCGCCCACATTTCGGCGCATCGCCCAGGCGTTCGCCGGGGATGCGGTTGAGGCCGTTGCAATGCGGGCAGGGGATGACAAGCGGTTCGGACATGGTGGGCTCCTTGGTATGGCCAATGGAATGTATTTGGAGCCAAGTCCAGGGTTTATCAAGCTGTGAAGGCGATGTCTCATCCACTCACAGTTTGCCGATGCTGATGTGAAACCCAGTACCCAGGCTGTTGGAGCGTGTGCTGTGTTGCTGGCCGACCGATTTGGGGTGTCAGTGGAAACCTTTATCCAGGGGTTTTATGACGAACAACTAATCTCCAAATGCTTGCCCCAATCCGGCGGCCGCTGGGCGTACTGCTCCATGCCCGGCTGTTCGTCGAACGGTTTGCTCAGCACGTCATGCAGCCGCCTGACTTCGCTGTAATCGCCTGACTCGGCGGCGGCGATGGCGTTCTGCGCCAGATAGTTGCGCAGGATGTACAGCGGGTTGACCGCATGCATGCGCTCGCGGCGCTGCACGTCGCTGCACTCCCCATCCCGGGCAACACGGGCTTTGTACAGCTCAGCCCAGGCATCGAACCCGGCCAGATCGACAAAGTCATCACGCAGCCGCGCCACGGCCAACGCCGCTGACTCATCGCCCAGGCGCCGGAAGAACAGCGTGTAGTCCACACCGCTGTTCTGCATCAGTTTCAGCAAGCGTTCCACCAGCTTCTGGTCATCTTCTTCGGCAGTGGTGAGCCCCAACCGGCGGCGCATCAAGTCCAGGTAGTGCGCCTGATACAGCGGCAGGTACAGGCCCAACGCTGCCTTCAAGGCGTCAACGCTGATGAACGGCGTGAGCGCCTGGGCCAGCGCACTCAGGTTCCACTGCCCGATCGGCACCTGGTTGCTGAAGGAATAACGCCCTTCATGATCGGAATGGTTGCAGATGAAGTGCGCGTCAAAATCGTCGAGAAACGCAAATGGCCCGAAGTCGAAGGTGATGCCCAGGATCGACATGTTGTCGGTGTTCATCACGCCGTGGCAGAAGCCATAGGCCTGCCATTTGGCGATCATTTCGGCATTGCGTTCGACGATTTCGCGGAACATTGCCAGGTACGGCTCGGGCTGTTCACGGCACTCGGGGTAGTGCAGGTTCAACACGTGTTCGGCCAGTGCTGCCTGCTGTTCGGGCTTCTTGGTGTAGTAGAAGTATTCGAAATGCCCGAAGCGGACATGGCTGTGCGCCAGGCGTAACACCATGGCGCCGCGTTCCTGAGTCTCGCGCCACACCGGGGTGCTGGAGCCGACCACGCACAACGCGCGGCTGCTGGGGATGCCCAGCGCGTGCAGGGCTTCGGAAGCGAGAAATTCACGAATCGAAGAACGCAGCACCGCGCGACCATCGCCCATGCGCGAGTAAGGCGTCATCCCCGCGCCTTTGAGGTGCAAGTCCCAATGCTCGCCAGCCTCGTTGTACACCTCACCCAGCAACAACCCACGGCCATCACCCAGTTGCGGGGTGTAGCCGCCAAACTGATGCCCGGAATAGACCATCGCCCGTGGTTCCGCTTCGGCCCACAGCGTGTGCCCGCTGAAAAGCTCGGCGAACACCGGCGTTTCGGCCACCGCCGGGTCGAGGTCAAGCAGTGCCATGGCGGCATTGCTCGCCACCACAAGGCGCGGCTCGTCGAGGGGGTCGGGCAGTACGTGGGTTGAGAACGCGTCGCCCAGGCGTGCGAAGCGGTTGTCGAAGGTCAGTTCGTCGAGGGCTTTCACCGGCCATCTCCAGCAGAATGTCCGAGCATTCTGCTGGGGATAGATGCGTTAGTCGAGTTTGCTTGGCGGCGGCTCTTGCACACCGCCGTCGTTGGCGGGCTTGGCCGGGGTGTCGACTTCCACCAGTTTGTATTCCTGGCCGTGGAGGTTTTTCAAGTAGACCTCCATCTGGCGGAACGAGATGTTGATGTGGTGGTGCTTGAACTCACGGTTGATAAAGCGGTTTACCTCGTCGATCACTGGGTTGCGGTCACCCAGGTCGCGCACGTGCATGCGCAGTTCGTGGTCGAGGGTGCTTTCGCCGAAGTTGAGGAAGTACACATGGGGTTCCGGCTCTTTCAGCACGCGTGGGTTTTCCCTGGCGGCCTTGAGCAACAGTTCCTTCACCAGGTCCAGGTCTGAACCGTAGTCCACGCCCAGTTTCAGGGTGACGCGGGTGATGGTGTCGGTCAGCGACCAGTTGATCAATTGCCCGGTGATGAAGGTTTTGTTCGGGACAATGATGTCTTTGCGGTCGAAGTCGGTGATGGTGGTGGCACGGATGCGGATCTTGCTGACTGTGCCCGACAGGTTGCCGATGGTGATGGTGTCGCCGATGCGCACCGGGCGTTCGAACAGGATCATGATGCCGGAGATAAAGTTGGCGAAGATCTCCTGCATCCCGAAGCCCAACCCCACCGACAGCGCTGCCACCAGCCATTGCAATTTGTCCCAGCTCACGCCGAGGGTGGACAGCGTGGAGACGAAGCCGACGCCGGCAATTACATACGACAGCAAGGTGGTTGTGGCGTAGGCACTGCCCTGGGCCAGATCCAGCTTGGACAGCACCAGCACCTCAAGCAGGCCGGGCAGGTTGCGCGCCAGGGCAAAGGTGATGCCGATGATGATCGACGCGCCGAGCAAGTCGCCGATACTGATCGGCACCATGCTGATATTGGCGCCGGTGCCGCTGGTGTATTCGTAGAGCGTGACGTTGTCCAGGTAGGAGAACACGGTGATCAGGTCTTTCCACACCCAATACAGTGCCGCGATAAACCCGCCGAGCAGGGCCAGGCGAATCAGGCGCATGGACTGTTCGTTGACTTGCTCGATGTCCAGGGTCGGTTCTTCTATCACCGCTTCGCCGTCACCGGCTTCCTTGGCGGCCTGGCGTTTGGCCAGGGCGCGCGCATAGGCCAGGCGCCGTGCGGCCACTCCCAGGCCGCGTACGAAGGTGGCCTCGATGACCAGCCAGAACATCAGCAGGTACAAGGTGTTGATCAAACGGTCGCTGAGCTTGAGCGCGGTGTAGTAGTAGCCAAAGCACACGGCGATAAACAGGGCGATGGGCAGGGCGGTAAACATCAAGCCTACGGCTTTGCGAAACAGCGAGGCTTTTTCGTGGGTCGGGCTGTTCAGCAGCAGGCGGCCCAGCAGCCAGGCCATCAGCGCATAGCAGGTCAGCACCACGCCGATGCCCAGCACGTCGTCGGCCAGCGCGGCCGGCTGGTGCTCGGCGATCGCCACCACCGCCACCAGGGCCAGTACCACCAGCCCGAGCTTGCGTACCCATCCTTGCAGAAAGTGCACCTGAGGCCGTTCCCAGCGGAAGTGCAGCTCTGCCACGCCGCCTGGGGCGAGTATCCGGTACGCGGTATAAAACACCAGCCATGCCTGAGCGATCTGCAACAAGGCAGCGCCCAGGTTGGCGTTTTGCCCACGGGCGTCAATCTGCAGGGCGTAGCCGCACAGCGCCAGGCCCAGGGACACCGGCATTGCCAGCAGGATATTGATCAGAATCGCCTGCGGCGTGTGCCACTGGCTGTCGCGTTTGAAGTGGCCGATGTCCAGGTGCACCTTGTTCAGGCGCTGGTACAAGGCTTTGCGTCGCCACAACAGCGCGCCGATCAATAGCAGTAATGGCAGGAACAGCAGCGGGCGCTGGGTCAGGCCGTCATACAGTTCGCTGACGCTGGAGGCCCAGGGCAGGGTGGTGACTTGCTTGCTCAGGTGGTCCGGTACGGTTTCCAGCCACTCGGTGTCCAGCGGCTTGTTGCTGGGGATCCAGAACATCTGCTCGTCGAGGGTCGCACGCAGGTTAGTGGCGGTGCTGAGCAGTTGTTTCTGGTTCAGTTGCAGGGTGATCGATTCGTTCAGCAGCGCGCTCAGCTCACGGCTCAGGCGCTCCAGCAGGTCGCTGCGGGTGATTGCCAACTCCAGCAGGGTGCGTCGCAGTTGCGGCGTGACGTCGTCGGGTGGCTGATTGGCGAGCAGGTTATCCACATACGTGCTGGGGGTGCTGATCAGCTCGCGCTGCTGGTTGACCTCGAACTGGTACAGGCGAATGTTGGCGATGTCGTCTGCCAGGTTGCGATCCACGGTGAGGCGTGGCAGCGCCTGCTTTTGTTTATAGAGGATCTTGGAGAGCAGCAGGCTGCCCTTGAGCACGTTGATCTGCTCGTCCAGCGCCGAGTCGCTTTGGGTCACGGTGTCCAGTTGCTGCTTGGTCTGCAGGTTTTTCTGGGTCAGGTCGTTGAGGCGGTCGGTGCTTTTGAGCAGGTAGTCGGAGAGCTTCAGGTTGGCTGCGCTCTCCGTGGCCAACAGGCTGCTGCCGCCGGCTTTCTGCGCTTCGATGGATTGTTGGGTAACGGTCTGCTGGGACTGGGCCAGGCGTTTCTGGTTGATCAGGGTTTGCAGGTCCTGGATCTCTTGTTCCAGGCGCGCGGTTTTTTCCACCACCAGATCGTGCTGGCTGTTACCCAGGTCTTGCAGCTGGCTGTTGCCGGCCAGTTCCTGGCGACGCAGCGGGATCAGGGCATTGAGGGCCGCGAGTTCGGCGTTCAACTGGTTGCGCTGGTCGCCGCTGAGTGACTTGCCGTTGTCTTTGCCGGCCTTGAGGATCGTGTTGATCTGCTGGATGCGCGTCTGGCTGCTGCTAATTTCAGTCTGGGCGCGCTCGGGGCGGGTTTGGGCGGCGATGGTCAGGCTGTTGGCGTCGGCCAGTTCTTTTTGCAGGTCGCCTTGCTGGGTGCTGCGCTGCACCAGCAATTGTTCGAGCTGCGGCACCGGCAGGGTGGCGTAGCGTTGGGCCACCGGGATGATTTTGGTGGCCTTGAGCCGCACCAACTCACGCTGGTTATCGGTGGTCTGACGCGGAGCGGCTTCCAGCTGACGCTTGAGGTCGGTGAGGCGCTGCTCGTAATCCTGCTTGTTGCCCAGGTAGGTCAGGGTCTGTTGCAGGATTGTTTGCAGCGCCTTCATGTCGGCGTCGGGCAGCTTGCGGTCGGGCAGCTTGTCCAGCGTTTGCTGGATGGCGTCGGCGCTGGGCGGGTCGGCGGCATAAACGCTGCCGACACAAAGGGTCAGGCCGAGCAGGGCAGTGGCGATGAAGGTGCGCAGAGTTGTCATGGATACCGATCGAGCAAGGTAAAGAAGGTGGGGGCGTGGCGCCATAGCCCCGCAGTTTAGAGGAAGAGTCCAGGGCCTGGACGACTTCCTTCGGGGAATTTGACGCCGACTTTTCCGATCTTGTTCCCGTCCATGACCGCGACGGTCCACAGGGTGTTGTTCCACTCCACCTGGTCGCCCACGACCGGCGCGCCGCCGACTTTCTGGGTGATGAAGCGGCTCAATGGCATATCCGGGTCGATGCCGTCCAGTTTGAGGCCGTACAACGCCGAGACCGCGCCCAGTTGGGCGTCGCCTTCGAGCACGAAATCGCCGAAGAAACGCAGGTCGAGGCCGCGTTGCGGTGCCTGGCTGAACAGCTTGCCCAGCGCCGGAAGGTTGTGTTCGTGGCCAATCACACAGAGCAAATCGTCGACTTCCAGCACCGTACTACCCGACGGGTGGAGCAGTTGCTGGCCGCGGAACAGCGCCGCGATGCGGGTGCCCTCGGGCATTTTCAGTTCGCGCAGGGCCGCGCCGATGCACCATTTCTCGGCGCCCAGGCGGTAGACGAACAGCTCCCACTCGCTGGTGACGTGCACTTCCAGGGCTGCGCGGGAAATCGGCGCAGGGTCCGGCGGTACGGTGACTTTCAGCAGCTTGGCTACCCACGGCAGGCTTGTGCCCTGCACCAGCAACGACACCAGCACGATAAAGAACGCCAGGTTGAAGTACAGCTGCGCGTGAGGCAGGCCGGCCATCAGCGGGAACACGGCGAGGATGATCGGCACCGCGCCGCGCAGGCCGACCCAGGCGATAAAGGCTTTTTCACGATCGTGGAAGGCTTTGAACGGCAACAGGCCGACCATCACCGACAGCGGCCGCGCAAACAGGATCATCCACAGCGCCAGGCCCAGGGCCGGCAGGGCGATCGGCAGCAAATCATGAGGTGTGACCAGCAGGCCCAGCACCAAAAACATGCCGATCTGTGCCAGCCAGGCCATGCCGTCGAGCATGTGCAAAATGCCATGACGGCTACGCACCGGGCGGTTGCCGATCACCAGGCCGCACAGGTACACGGCGAGGAAGCCGCTGCCATGCAGAGCGTTGGTCAAGGCAAACACCACCAGGCCGCCGGCGATCACCAGAATCGGGTACAGGCCGGTGGCCAGGTTGATGCGGTTGACCATTTGCAGCATCAGCCAGCCGCCGCCCAGGCCGACGATACCGCCGATGCCGAATTCACGGATCAGGTGGCCCAACAGGCTCCAGTGCAGGCCGGTTTGGCCGCTGGCCAGCATGTCGATCAGGGTGACGGTGAGGAACACCGCCATCGGGTCGTTGCTGCCGGATTCGATTTCCAGGCTGGCGCTGACCCGTTCGTTCAGGCCCTTGCCGCCCAGCAGCGAGAACACTGCCGCGGCGTCCGTCGAGCCGACGATGGCGCCGATCAATAAGCCTTGAATGATATTCAGGTCAAACAGCCAGGCCGCGGCCATGCCGGTGAGGCCGGTGGTAATCAACACCCCCACCGTGGCCAGCGACAAAGCCGGCCAGAGTGCCACGCGGAAACTCGCCACCCGTGTGCGCAAGCCGCCGTCGAGCAGGATCACTGCCAGCGCGAGGTTGCCCACCAGGTAGGCGGTCGGGTAGTTATCGAAGATGATGCCGCCGCCGTCGACGCCGGCGGCCATGCCGACCGCCAGGATGATCACCAGAATCGGGATGCCCAGGCGTGAGGAAAGAGAACTGACCAGAATGCTCGCACCCACCAGCAACGCGCCGATCAAGAACAGGCTGTTGATGGTCGTCGCATTCAAAGGCAGTACTCCAGAACGGGGAAGACGGGCGCGAACTGACCATGCAGTCTGCGTGCCAGCGATTCTAACCTGTTGAATTGCGGTGCTGTCAAAAAGCTTTTTCTGAATCGAACAGATCCAAATGTGGGCGCGGGCTTGCTCGCGAATACGGTGTGTCAGCCGGCAGATAGCTTGACGGGCACTCAGCACTCGCGAGCACGACTAAACACAGCTCGCACATTGTTGACCTGGGTGTGTCAGTTAAAGGCGAAAGCGTCCCACCATCCCATTCAAATCCACCGCCAAGCGCGACAGCTCACTGCTCGCGGCACTCGTCTGGCTGGCGCCGGTCGCCGACTGCACCGACAGATCACGGATATTCACCAGGTTTCGGTCCACTTCCCGCGCCACTTGCGCCTGCTCCTCCGCCGCACTGGCGATGACCAGGTTGCGCTCGTTGATCTCGACAATCGCGGTGTTGATCGTATCAAGCGACATCCCGGCGCCTTTGGCGATATTCAACGTCGATTCCGCGCGCTCGGTGCTGTTACGCATCGAATCCACCGCATGCTCGGTGCCGGCCTGAATGCTGCCGATCATCCGCTCGATCTCGCTGGTGGACTGCTGGGTGCGATGGGCCAAAGCCCGCACTTCATCTGCCACGACGGCAAACCCGCGGCCGGCTTCACCGGCACGCGCGGCTTCAATGGCAGCGTTCAGGGCCAGCAGGTTGGTCTGGTCGGCCAGGCCGCGAATCACGTCCAGCACCTTGCCGATATCCCGCGATTCATTCGCCAGCTCGCCAATCAAGGTGGCCGTGGCTTGCACGTCGCCGCTCATGCGCTCGATGGCGCTGACAGTTTCCTGCACCAGATCACGGCCGTCACCGGCGGAAGTGGTCGCATTGCGCGACGCTTCGGAAGTGCTCACCGCATTGCGCGCGACTTCTTCGACGGCGCTGGTCATCTCGTTGACGGCGGTGGCGGCTTGTTCGATTTCATTGTTTTGCTGGGTCAGGCCGCGCGCACTTTCGTCGGTGACGGCATTCAGCTCTTCCGCTGCCGACGCAAGCTGGGTGGCGGAACCGGCGATGCGTTGCAAGGTGTCGCGCAGCTTGTCTTGCATCTTGGCCATGGCCGCCAGCAGGCGGCCGGCTTCGTCGTTGCCGTCGACGTTGATCGGGCGCGTCAGGTTGCCTTCAGCCACTTCCTCGGCGGCTTCCAGGGCCTGGGCGATTGGCAGGGTGATGCTGCGGGTCAGCAACCACGCGAACAACAGGGTCAACGCCGTGGCAATAATCAGCAGGCCCACCACCAGGTCGAAGGCCATGTCGTACTGGTCTTTGGCCTCCTGGTTAGTCGCGTTGGCCATCTTGTTGTTGATGTCCAGCAGGCGCGCCAACACCGAATTGACCTGCTCGGCGTTGCTCAGCAACTCGGTGTTGAGCAAGGTGCGCAGCTCGTCGATCTGGTTGGCGCGAGACAAGCTCTTCATGCGCTCCTCGATCTGATGGTACTGGCTGAGCAAACGCACGTATTCGTCGTAGGCGGCACGCTCTTCGCTGCCTTCGATGAGTTTTTCGTAGGCGCCCTGAGCGGCGCGGATCTGCTGGTTGCGCAGTTCAAACGCTTCCAGGGTCTTTTGCTGCACGTCCGGCTCGCGGTTGGTCAGCAAGCGGTAGGACAACACCCGCAGGCGCAGGGTCAGTTGGGTGAACTCATCGAGGGCGCGAATGCTTGGCACGCTCGACAGCGTGATGTCTTCGGTGGCTGCGCGAATCTTGCTCATTTGGTTCAGGGCGAACACACCGAGAAACAACATGAGTGCGCCAATAAACGCGAAGCCAAGAAAGGCCCTCGGCGCGATGTTCATATTACGAAGAGACATGCTGGAATCCTGGGGAGAAGCGCGATCCGTGCGGCCGTGAGACGGGGTGTGCATCAGCTATCGGCCATGCGACTAAAGTCTTAAGGCCGCGTGCGCTTTTGTCGCATCTGACGAGCAGTTGCGCGGATTCAGGAACCAGATCGGGTAAATGCAGTCACTAAGGCTCGAAAGTGCGGCCCGGCCCTTAAAAAACGGGCTGCGCGCCGGGGATAACCCTGGCATCCGAGGTGAATTTTCTTTATCGTCACCGCCCTTTGAAAATGCCCGAGAAATCAAAATGTTAGAAGCATCCCTCAGCCAATTGGAACAACTGGTCAGCGACCTGGTACAGCAGAATCAGGACCTACTGGGCAGCAACGAATCCCTCAAGGCGGAACTGGCCCGCGCCAAGGATGAAAACGACAGCCTGCAACTGAACCTGATGGAGCAGGAAGAAAAGCACGGCGCCACCGCCGCTCGCATCCAGGCGTTGGTTGAGCGCGTGAGCGCAGGGCCTGTCGGCGCATGAATGAAGGGATAAAGGTCGTTTCGATTCTCGGAGAGGATTACTCGATCAAGGCGCCGGATGGGGGGGATCAAACCCTGATGCACGCCGTGACCATGCTCAAGGCGTCCCTGGCCACCACCAAGAAAAAGTACCCGACCCTGATCGGTGACAAATTATTGGTACTGGCCGCACTGAACCTGTGCGCCGAGCAGATCGAAATGCAAAAGCACCACCAGCAGGAACTCGACCGTTACCAAGAGCAAGTCAGCGCCACGGTCGACGTGATTTCCAAGGCGATCGGAACGCCTTAGAACCACTCATCCTGCATCCCCAGGCACGTGTCATCGCGTGCCTCCAGAATCGTCAGTTCATGATGGCAACTCGGCACTTCCCAGGTCAGGAAGTACCGAGCGGCCTGGAGCTTGCCTTTATAGAAGGCGACATCGGCCGCATTGCCCCTGGCCAAGCCTTCTTCGGCGCGAATTGCCTGCTCCAGCCAGCGCCAGCCAATCACCGTGTGCCCGAATACCTTCAAGTACAGCGCCGAATTCGCCAGGCTGCTGTTGACCTTGCCTTGGGCCAGATCGGTCAGCAGGCCAATGGTCACGCTTTGCAGGCGTGCCACCAGGTGTTCCAGGGGTTCTCGCAATGCCGTCAGTGATGCGTGTTTCTGAGCACGCGCGCCGGTGTCGGCGATCAGGCGGATCAGCTGTTTCAACCCCGCACCGCCGTTTTGCGCGAGTTTGCGCCCGAGCAAATCCAGCGACTGGATGCCGTGGGTCCCCTCATGGATCGGGTTCAGGCGGTTGTCGCGGTAGTACTGCTCCACCGGGTATTCGCGGGTGTAGCCATGGCCGCCGAGAATCTGGATCGCCAGTTCATTGGCCTTGAGGCAGAACTCCGACGGCCAGGATTTAACGATGGGCGTCAGCAAGTCGAGCAATTCGTGGGCGTGCTTGCGCTCGGCATCGCTGGCCAGCGTGGTGGTGTCGTCGAACAGCCGCGCCGCATACAGGCCCAGGTCGAAGGCGCCTTCTACGTAAGCCTTTTGGGTCAGCAGCATGCGCTTGATATCGGCGTGCTGGATGATCGCGACCGGCGCGGTGCTCGGGTCTTTGCTATCGGGCAGGCGCCCTTGCGGACGTTCGCGAGCGTACTCCAGCGAGTAGAGATAGCCGGCGTAACCCAGCATCACCGCGCCCATGCCGACGCCGATGCGCGCCTCGTTCATCATTTGGAACATACAGCTCAGGCCCTGATGGGGTTTGCCCACCAGATAGCCGACACAGTTGCCGTTATCGCCGAAGTTAAGTGCCGTCGACGTGGTGCCACGCCAGCCCATCTTGTGGAACAGCCCGGCCAGCAGCACGTCGTTGCGTGGGCCCAGACTGCCGTCGTCGTTGACCAGGAATTTGGGCACGATAAACAGCGAAATGCCCTTCACCCCGGCCGGTGCATCCGGCAACTTGGCCAGCACCATGTGCACGATGTTTTCCGACAGCGGATGATCGCCACCGGAGATGAAAATCTTATTGCCCTTGAGCCGATAACTGCCGTCGGCAGCAGGCTCGGCGCGCGTACGAATATCCGACAGCGACGAGCCGGCATGCGGTTCGGTCAGCGCCATGGTGCCGAAGAAACGGCCGTCGATCATCGGTTGCAGGAAGCGCTGTTTCTGTTCCTCGGTGCCGAAGCTTTCGATCAGGTTGGCGGCGCCCATGGTCAGGAACGGGTAGGACGTGGAAGCGGCGTTGGCCGACTGGAAGTGCGCGAAACAGGCCTGGGACAGCAAGGTCGGCAGTTGCATGCCGCCGGCTTCGAAACTGCGGGCGGCGTTCAGAAAGCCGGCTTCGAGGAACGCGTCCACGGCGGGTTTCACTTCCGGGATCAGGATCGCCTGGCCGTCTTCATAGCGCGGTTCGTTTTCGTCGTTCTTGCGGTTGTGCGGTGCGAAGAACTTCTCGGCAATGCTGCGCGCGGTGCTGATGGCGGCATCGAAGGTTTCACGGTTGTGTTCGGCAAACCGCTCGCGCTGAGTCAGGCCCTCGGCATCGAGGACTTCGTACAGCTCGAAAGCCAGATTGCGGGAACTGAGCAGCGTCTCGGACATGGCGGCTTACCTGTAGGGGAATAGGCCAGAGTCTAAGTGTGCGAATGGAGGCTGGATAGCAAGATTGATTTGCGTGATGGAAGGGCAGAACGAGAGAAGGGCGCTGCGAGTGCGGTCAATGTGGGAGCGGGCTTGCTCGCGAATGCGGAGTGTCAGTCACCCAATGTACTGACTGATTTACCGTATTCGCGAGCAAGCCCGCTCCCAGATTAGTTAGCCGATGGTCATCAGGCTGGCGTTACCACCCGCTGCAGCGGTGTTAACGCTCAACGCACGCTCGATCACCAGGCGTTCAAGGCCTATCGCGGTTTCACCCTGCGACAAACCATGCACCCCGACAATCGCCCCGCCGCGCTGAGCCACTTGCTGGCAAACGGCGCGCAATTGGTCGGAATCGCCGTGGTGCAAGACGGCGTCGAACACCACCTCGTCCTTGGTCCAATCAGCAACGCGCTTGATCTTCGCCTGAATCTCTCTTGGCAGGCGTGGGAACAAGGCCTTGGTCAGGTCGGTTTCCGGCCAGACCGCCGAACCGCCGACGGCCAATACCGCCGCCAGTTGCGTCAGCAGGTCGCCTTCCACTTCCGCCAGGCACAACACGTGCTCGCGGGGCAGGATGGCGTAACTGTTGCGCTCGCCGGTCGGGCCGGCCAGTTGGCGGGTGATACCGCTTTGCGATTGCACGGCGAACTGGCTGCACAGGGCGCTCAGGTCGCTGAGCTTGTGGCTGTCGGCCCAGGTTTTCAGGGCGGTCAGCGGTAGGCTCATGGCGTCGCGCAGACGCACATCCGGTGCGGCCAGCTTGTCGCCACGCACGAAGGATTGCTCGATGGCATCCGTAGGGCGAGTCGACAGCAGGCGGTACAGGTACAGCGGGCCACCGGCTTTCGGGCCGGTGCCTGACAGGCCTTCGCCGCCGAACGGCTGCACACCAACCACGGCACCGACGATGTTGCGGTTGACGTAGACGTTACCGGCATGGACGTTGTCGATCACCTTGGCGATGGTCTCGTCGATGCGCGTGTGCACCCCAAGGGTCAGGCCGTAGCCGGATGCGTTGATCTGCGCGATGAGCTGGTCGATCTCTTTGCGCTTGTAGCGCACCACGTGCAGCACCGGGCCGAAGATCTCCCGTTGCAGTTCGTCGAAGCTTTCCAGCTCGATCAGGGTTGGCATCACAAAGGTGCCACGCTTGATCTCTTCGCCGTCGGCAATTGCCACCTGGTACACGGCGCGGCCTTTGTCACGCATGGCCTGGATGTGTTTCTCGATACCCGCCTTGGCTTCGGCGTCGATCACCGGGCCTATGTCCACCGACAGGCGCTCCGGGTTGCCCAGGCGGCATTCAGCCATGGCGCCCTTAAGCATTTCGATGACACGGTCTGCCGAATCTTCCTGCAGGCACAGTACACGCAGGGCCGAGCAACGTTGGCCGGCGCTGTCGAAGGCCGAGGACACGACGTCAATCACCACCTGTTCGGTCAGTGCCGAAGAGTCGACGATCATCGCGTTCTGGCCACCGGTTTCGGCGATCAGCGGAATCGGACGGCCCTGGGTATCCAGGCGACCGGCGACGCTGCGTTGCAGCAGGCGCGCCACTTCGGTGGAACCCGTGAACATCACGCCTTTGACGCGATCATCACCCACCAGGCGCGCGCCGACGGTTTCGCCCTGGCCCGGCAGCAGTTGCAGCACGCCTTCCGGGATGCCGGCCTCGAGCAGAATGCGCACGGCCTGCGCAGCCACCAAGGGTGTTTGCTCGGCTGGCTTGGCCAATACCGGGTTACCGGCGGCCAGTGCCGCAGCAACTTGGCCACTGAAAATCGCCAGCGGGAAGTTCCACGGGCTGATGCAGACCACCGGGCCCAGTGGGCGGTGGGCGTCGTTGGTGAAATCGTTACGGGCCTGCACCGCGTAGTAGCGCAGGAAGTCCACGGCTTCACGCACTTCGGCGATGGCGTTGGCAAACGTTTTACCGGCTTCGCGAGCCAGCAGGCCCATCAGCGGCTGAATCTCGCCTTCCATCAAGTCGGCGGCACGCTCCAGGATCGCGGCGCGTTCGGCGGGCGGGGTGGCCTGCCAGATCGGACCGGCGTTAATGGCGCACTGGAGGGCGTTGTCGACGTCTTCGACAGTGGCTTCCTGTACATGGCCGACCACATCGCGCAGGTCAGATGGGTTCAGCACAGCGACGGCGGCTTCATTGCTGGACGCACAACCGAGCATCGGCGCGGCTTTCCAGTCGTTGTGGGCCGTGGCCAGCAAGGCGCAAGACAGCGAGGCCAAGCGGTGTTCGTTGGCCAGGTCGATACCGGCCGAGTTGGCGCGGTCGCTGCCATACAGGTCGCGCGGCAATGGAATACGCGGGTGTGGCAGACCGAAGCCGCCTTCCAGCGTCGCCATTTGCTCGATGCTGGCCACTGGATCGGCCACCAGCTCCTGAATCGAGATGGACTGGTCGGCAATCCGGTTGACGAACGAGGTATTGGCGCCGTTTTCCAGCAGGCGGCGCACCAGGTAGGCGAGCAGTGTTTCGTGGGTGCCGACCGGTGCGTACACGCGGCACGGACGGTTCAGCTTGCCATCGGAAACCTTGCCTACAACCTGCTCGTACAGCGGTTCACCCATGCCGTGCAGGCACTGGAACTCGTACTGGCCGGGGTAATAGTTCTGACCGGCGATATGGTAGATGGCCGACAGTGTGTGGGCGTTGTGCGTCGCGAACTGCGGGTAGATGACTTCCGGCACCGACAGCAGTTTGCGTGCGCAAGCAATGTAGGAGACGTCGGTGTACACCTTGCGGGTGTAGACCGGGTAGCCTTCCAGGCCTTCAACCTGGGCACGCTTGATTTCGCTGTCCCAATACGCGCCTTTTACCAGGCGGATCATCAGGCGATGGCGGCTGCGGCGCGCCAGGTCGATGACGTAGTCGATCACATACGGGCAACGCTTCTGGTAAGCCTGGATCACGAAACCGATGCCGTTCCAGCCGGTCAGTTGCGGCTCGAAGCACAGGCGTTCCAGCAGGTCCAGCGACAGCTCAAGGCGGTCGGCTTCTTCGGCGTCGATGTTCAGGCCGATGTCGTACTGCTTGGCCAGCAAGGTCAGGGACAGCAGGCGCGGGTACAGCTCTTCCATCACACGCTCGTATTGCGCACGGCTGTAACGCGGGTGCAATGCCGACAACTTGATGGAGATGCCTGGGCCTTCATAAATCCCACGGCCGTGTGAGGCTTTGCCGATGGAGTGAATGGCTTGCTCATACGAGGCCAGGTACTTCTGCGCATCGTGTTCGGTCAGTGCGGCTTCACCGAGCATGTCGTAGGAATAGCGGAAACCCTTGGCTTCGAACTTGCTCGCATTGGCCAGGGCTTCGGCGATGGTTTCGCCGGTGACGAACTGTTCGCCCATCAGGCGCATGGCCATGTCGACGCCCTTGCGGATCATCGGCTCGCCGCTCTTGCCGATGATGCGGCTCAGGGACGAGGTCAAACCCGCTTCGTTGTGGGTGGCGACCAGTTTGCCGGTCAGCAGCAGGCCCCAAGTCGCGGCGTTGACGAACAGCGACGGGCTGTTGCCCAGGTGCGGCTGCCAGTTGCCGGTGCTGATCTTGTCGCGGATCAGCGCGTCGCGGGTGCCTTTGTCCGGGATACGCAGCAGCGCTTCGGCCAGGCACATCAGGGCCACACCTTCCTGGGACGACAGGGAAAATTCTTGCAGCAGGCCCTGAACAATACCGGCACGGCCGCCGGCACTCTTCTGATTGCGCAGTTTTTCAGCAATCGACGCGGCCAGTTTGTTGGTGGCCTCGGCCATTGCCTGCGGCAGGCGTGCCTGCTCGATCAGCATTGGCACCACTTCCGGCTCAGGGCGGCGGTAAGCGGCGGTGATCGAGGCGCGCAGTACCGATTGCGGCAGGATGCTCTCGGCAAACTCCAGGAAGCACTGGTGGGCGTGGTCGGGCTGGATGTCGCCAGCGTCTTCAGCGTCCTTACTGCCCAAACCATTGAGCTCGGTCAGGGTTGCACCACCCTCAAGTTTCTCCAGGTAATTGAAAATCGCCTGCTTGATCAGCCAGTGCGGCGTGCGATCAATGGAGGTCGCGGCCGCCTTCAGGCGTTCGCGGGTCGGGTCGTCGAGTTTGACCCCAAGGGTGGTCGTTGCCATCTTTTTATCCTCATGGGTGCCACTACCGAGTGGCATCTGCTGGCGGCAAGATTAGCTTTGCCCAACAAGAGGTGCAACCGGGTGCAACCCTTTTTGTTCAGGAAATTTTCGACGCTTCACAGGAAAAAATCCGGCCTTCAAGCGAATTGGCTTCGCTTTGGTGCATTTGCTTCTGAGATCGGCAGTTCTTGCTCCGAAAAGGAGCAAAAAACACGGCTTTTCGACGATTTGCGCTAAGGTGCAACTTAATCTCAAGAAACTGGTTGCACCTTATTTGCTTTGTTGAATAGCATTCGCGGCCAAGGTGCAACCACCTTCACGGTTCGGTTCATCGGCTGGCGGCTTTCCTGGGGAAACGTCAGTCATAAATGCGCGGCAACCAGTTACGTTTACTCACTGAACCAGTGGGTGGCGTCTGACAGACCGTCGCTACATAAAAACAAAGCCAGGGCGTCACTCTTATGAGCGTTAGTAATCCTACCCTGATCACGTTCGTGATCTACATCGCAGCAATGGTGCTGATTGGCTTAATGGCCTATCGCTCCACCAACAACCTTTCCGATTACATCCTCGGCGGTCGCAGCCTCGGTAGCGTGGTCACAGCCTTGTCGGCCGGTGCTTCCGATATGAGCGGCTGGTTGTTGATGGGCCTGCCGGGCGCGATCTACATGTCCGGCCTGTCGGAAAGCTGGATCGCCATCGGCCTGATCGTCGGTGCCTACCTGAACTGGTTGTTCGTGGCCGGCCGCCTGCGGGTGCAGACCGAGCACAACGGTGACGCCCTGACGCTGCCGGATTACTTCTCCAGCCGTTTCGAAGACAAAAGCGGCCTGCTGCGGATCATCTCTGCGGTGGTGATTCTGGTGTTCTTCACCATCTATTGCGCCTCCGGCATCGTCGCCGGTGCCCGCCTGTTTGAAAGCACGTTCGGCATGTCCTACGAGACGGCGCTGTGGGCCGGCGCTGCGGCGACGATTGCCTACACCTTCGTTGGTGGTTTCCTTGCCGTCAGCTGGACCGATACCGTCCAAGCCACGCTGATGATCTTCGCCCTGATCCTCACGCCGATCATCGTGCTGTTGGCCACCGGCGGCATCGACACCACGTTCCTGGCGATCGAAGCCAAGAACCCGGACAACTTCAACATGCTGAAAAACACCTCGTTCATCGGCATCATCTCGCTGATGGGCTGGGGTTTGGGTTACTTCGGCCAGCCGCACATCCTCGCGCGCTTCATGGCGGCGGATTCGGTGAAGTCGATTGCCAAGGCGCGCCGTATTTCCATGACCTGGATGATCCTGTGCCTGGGCGGCACTGTGGCGGTGGGCTTCTTCGGTATCGCTTACTTCTCGGCGCACCCTGAAGTCGCGGGGCCGGTTACCGAGAACCACGAGCGTGTGTTCATTGAACTGGCCAAGCTGCTGTTCAACCCATGGATCGCTGGCGTGCTGTTGTCGGCCATTCTGGCGGCTGTCATGAGTACCCTGAGCTGCCAGTTGCTGGTGTGCTCCAGCGCCTTGACTGAAGACTTCTACAAAACCTTCCTGCGCAAAAACGCTTCCCAGGTTGAACTGGTGTGGGTCGGTCGTGCCATGGTGCTGTTGGTTGCCCTGATTGCTATCGCTATGGCAGCTAACCCGGACAACCGCGTACTGGGTCTGGTCAGCTACGCCTGGGCCGGTTTCGGCGCTGCGTTTGGTCCGGTTGTACTGATCTCGGTGATCTGGAAAGGCATGACCCGCAACGGCGCATTGGCGGGCATTCTGGTGGGCGCTATCACCGTAATCGTGTGGAAGCATTTCAACCTGCTGGGCCTGTACGAAATCATTCCAGGCTTTATCTTCGCCAGCTTGGCGATCTACTTCGTGAGCAAGCTGGGCGCACCGACGGTAGGTATGGTCGAGCGTTTTGATGCTGCGGAAAAAGACTACAACCTCAACAAGTAATTCTTCCGGCGTTTAGCGCCCGATGAGCTGAGAAAAGGCCCGCCATCCGTAGGATGCGGGCTTTTTTTTGCGTGCGATTTACGTCGGCCGCAAGAGCATTCGGACGCGTGCGTGTAGGGCTTTACTGATTTTCCCGAGGCGTGCTCAGCCGGGCGCAGCAGTGGTGCAGAATCTGGCGCCTACCCTTCGCAGAGAAACACCGGATGTTCGCTCCTGCCAATCAAAGTGCCTTTAACCTAACCCTGGATGGCGTTGCGTGCGACCTTAAAGTCTATAGCTTCAAAGGTCATGAGGCGCTCAGCCAGCCTTATCGTTTTGAGCTTGAGCTGGTCAGCGAGCAACCCGATATCGACCTCGAAAGCATGCTGCATCGCCAGGTGTATCTGGGTTTTGATGAACGCGGCCATGGCGTGCACGGCTTGGTTTACCGGGTGGCCCAGGGCGATTCCGGACGACGTCTTACGCGCTACCAGGTTAGCCTTGTGCCGCAATTGGCCTACCTGATGCACAGCAGCCATCAGCGTATTTTCCAGCACAAGACCGTGCCGCAGATCGTTGCGCTGGTGCTGGTGGGGCAGGGGATTCAGAGCGACCGCTTCGAGTTTCGGCTGAGCGGTCATTACCCGCAGCGTGAATATTGTGTGCAGTTCGGGGAGACCGATCTGGCGTTCATTCAGCGCCTGTGTGCCGAGCAGGGGATTCACTATCACTTCCAGCATTCGCCGGAGGGGCACCGGCTGGTGTTTGGCGATGACCAGACAGTGTTTACCCAGGCTGATCAGCCGACCCCGTACTCACCCGGTTCCGGAATGGTGGCGGGCGCGCCGGCGATCAAACGGTTTGCGGTGCAATTGGAAACCCGTACGACGTCAGTGAGCGTGCGCGATTACGACTTCCGCAAGCCACGCCTGGCGTTGCAGAGCGAAGTCGCCGGCGAGGCGCTTCCCACGCTGGAGGAGCAACGCTACCCCGGTCAATTTTCCGACCGCCTGCATGGCAAATACCTCGCACAGCGCGGTTTGGAACGCCACCGCCGGGACGCTCGCATCGCCCACGGTGAAGGTGATGAGCCGGGGTTGGTCTGCGGGCGTTTCCTCAAGCTGAGCGGGCACCCACGTGAAGAATGGAACAACGTGTGGCTGCTGACGCACGTCACCCACGAAGGCAAACAACCCCAAGTGCTCGAGGAGGCCGTGACTGAGGTCGACGGCGGGGATTTTCGCCAGGGCTATCGCAACGCATTCATCGCTGCGCCGTGGGACGTGATCTTTCGTCCGCCCATGCCTGAGCAGCAGCGTCCGACCCTTGCGGGTTACCAGAACGCGGTGGTCACCGGCCCAGCCGACAGCGAAATCCACTGCGATGAATACGGGCGAGTCAAAGTGCAGATGGCCTGGGATCGCGACGGGGCGCATGACGACCATTCCAGTTGCTGGCTGCGAGTCGCCAGTGCCTGGGCCCATGACCGTTATGGTTCGGTGCTGATCCCCAGGGTTGGCATGGAAGTCCTGGTCGGCTTCGTCAATGGCGATATGGATATGCCCCTGGTGATGGGGTGCCTGCCCAACGCCGCGACACCGGTGCCGCTGGACCTGCCGGCGGACAAGACCCGCAGCATTTTGCGCAGTCACAGCAGCCCGGGCGGGGGTGGCTACAACGAACTGCGGATTGAGGACCGCAAGGGCGCCGAGGAAATCTACCTGCGTGCCCAGCGTGATTGGACCCAGCACGTGCTGCATGACCAGCAGGTCCAGGTTGATAACCTGCGCCGGGTGAGGGTCGGTGGCGAGTCCCATCATGAGCTTCAAGGTGAAGAGCAGCGCATCACCCACGGCAACCGCCTGGCCGAGCTCAAGCAGGACGATCACCTGGTGATTGGCGGGTCGCAACAGGTGCGGGCAGGTCGGAGCATTCAGATCGGCGCAGGGCAAAGCGTCGTCATCGACGCGGGCGCCACCGTGACGATCCAGGCCGGAGGGCAGTCGATCACGGTGTCGGCAGCCGGCATATTCAGCAGTGTGCCGATTCAGCTTGGCGGTGCGCCCGGCCCCGCCGCTGCGCCGTTAATGGCGGGAGTGAAAGAAAAACTGCTGGCGGTTATTCCCGCACCCTTAAGCCGCGTGCAAGTGGCCAGCCTGAAACGCAGCGCTCCGTTTTGCGAAGAGTGTGAGCGCTGCAAGAACGGTCAATGTGATATCACCCGACACCTTTAAGCTTAATTTAAAAGGAATTGCCCCTCATGCCTCACGCTTTGGCGCCACGCGCTTGGCTGGCTCAATGCCCTTTGTTACCCAATGAGCAGATTTTTGTGCTGCTCAGCGGAACCAGCGACGCCAAACCAGTTGCCGCTTGGCAAGCCATGGCTGCCGGTGCGCCACTCCGGGCGATCTGGGCAGGCTCAGCCTATGCGCAGTGGCGCGAGGTAATGCCTTATGTCGGGCTCATTGAGCCCGGCAGTCCCTTCCTCGACTGGGTCGCTACCACCGAGTCAACGGATTGGGGCTGGCTGGCGGTTTCATCCAGCCTGCCGGAAACGGTGGTCGCGCACCTGCAAAGCTTGACCAAGGTGTTTGTGCACAGTGACCAGGCCGTGTTTTTGCGCTTCTGGGATGCTGCGCAGTTTCTGCCGATTGTGCGCAACCTGGGTGACGAGACGGGGAGCGTGTTGCCGGTGTTCCAGCGGTATCTGATCAATGGCCAACCGCTGACCGTTGCGACGGGGCCCGTCACCGCCGCCAACGTCAGCCCATGGTGGCGAGTGCCAGAGTCGTTGCTGGGGCACCTGGCAGCGCGATCGCCCCACGTGCTGGTCGACAACCTGCTGCAATGGCTCGAAGAACAGCGCCCTGACCTGTACACCGCCTTTAAGCCGGCGACCTTGCGGCACAAGGTCGCCTACTGCGTGCGCAGGCCGGACATCAGCCATGAAGCGCTGATCTATGACCTCGCCTCAGCGTTAAGTTGAACCCAATGCCTGCTGCAGGTCTTCGATCAGGTCCTCAATCGCCTCGATGCCCACTGACAGACGAATCATCTCCGGCTTCACGCCTGCCTTGGTCTGTTCCTGCTCGTTCATCTGTCGGTGAGTCGTGGACGCGGGGTGGCAGGCCAGTGATTTGGCGTCGCCAATATTCACCAGGCGTTTGAAGATTTGCAGGGCGTCGTAGAAGCGCACGCCAGCGTCATAGCCGCCCTTTAAGCCAAAGGAGAGAATCGCCGAGGGTTTGCCCTGCATGTATTTTTGCGCCAGTGCGTGGTGCGGGTGGTCCGGTAGCCCGGCGTAGCTGACCCACTCCACCTCGGTGTGGCTTTGCAAAAACTGCGCAACTTTCAGCGCGTTCTCGGTATGGCGCTCCATGCGCAGGGCCAGGGTTTCCAGGCCTTGCAGCAACAGGAATGCGTTCATCGGTGCGAGGGCTGCGCCGGTATTGCGCAACGGCACGGTACGGGCGCGGGCGATGAAAGCGGCAGGGCCGAATTTTTCGGTGTAGACCACGCCGTGGTAGGCCGGCTCGGGCTGGTTGAGGCCGGGAAATTTCTCGGGGTATTGGGACCACGGGAAGGTGCCGCTGTCGACGATCACGCCGCCGAGGGAGTTGCCATGGCCGCCGACGTATTTCGTCACCGAGTGCACCACGATGTCGGCGCCGAACTGGATCGGTTTGCACAGGATTGGCGTGGCCACGGTGTTGTCCACCATCAGCGGGACACCCCGGGCGTGGGCGACTTTCGCCAGGGCTTCGATATCGATGATATTGCCGGCCGGGTTGCCGATGCTTTCGCAATACACCAGCTTGGTGTTGTCGTCGATCAGTTCGGCGATGGCTTCGGCGCTGTCGTTGCGAGCGAAACGCACATCGACGCCAAAGCTCGGTAACAGGTGGGCGAACAGGGTGTAGGTGCCGCCATAGAGTTGCGGGGTGGTGACAATATTGTCACCGGCGCGGGTCAGGGTCTGGATTGCGTAGTGGATCGCCGCGCTGCCGGCCGATACGGCCAGGGCGGCAATGCCGCCTTCAAGCGCGGCGAGACGCTGTTCCAGCACGTCGTTGGTGGGGTTCATGATTCGCGTGTAGATGTTGCCGGGGACGTCCAGGTTGAAGAGGTCGGCGCCGTGTTGGGCGTTATCGAATTCGAAGGCGACGTTCTGGTAGATCGGCACAGCGACCGCCTTGGTGGTCGGGTCCGATTTGAAGCCGTGATGCAGTGCAATAGTGGCGTCTTTCATGATGGTGATAGACCTCCTTGGATTCATGGGTGCCCCCGAACACGGCGGGAACTGGCTTGCCGGCGATAGCGTCAGCGCGGTGTACGGGTAATACCGCGTCGCTTGCACCGCGGGCAAGCCTGCTGCCATAGGTGGAATTAGACTGTTTTCTGCGGTGTACCTGTGTTTGTGACATAAGCACCGCCCGACACGCAGCCCTGCACCTTTGCCCCTGTTGAAGGTAAACTTCGCCCCCTGCGCAGGAGCAACCATGAATTATCGTCACGCCTTTCACGCCGGCAACCACGCCGATGTCTTCAAACACCTGACTTTGACCCGCCTCATCGCCCTGATGTCGCGCAAGGAGCAGCCGTTCGCCTACCTCGACACCCACGCCGGGATCGGTCTGTACGACTTGCAGGGCGACCAGGCCAACCGCACCGGTGAATACCTGGAAGGCATTGCGCGTCTGTGGGGCGAAAGCGATCTGCCGCCGCTGACCGCCGACTACATGCGCGTGCTGCACGAAATGAACCCGGATGGCCAGTTGCGTTACTACCCGGGCTCGCCGGAGCTCGCGCGCCGCCTCACGCGGCCTCAGGATCGGGTGTTGCTCAATGAGAAACACCCGGAAGACGGCGTACTGCTCAAGGACAACATGAAAGGTGATCGCCGGGTCAAAGTGCACCTGGGCGAAGGCTGGCATGTGCCGCGTGCGCTGTTGCCGGTGCCGGAGAAACGCGCACTGATGCTGATTGACCCGCCGTTTGAACAACTCGATGAAATGCAGCGCTGCGCAGCGTCCCTCAAGGAGGCGGTCAGCCGTATGCGCCAGACTGTTGCGGCGATCTGGTATCCGGTCAAGGACCAGCGCATGTTGCGCCGCTTCTACCAGGACCTGGCCGGCACCGGTGCGCCGAAGTTGCTGCGCGTGGAGTTGCTGGTGCATCCGCTGGACACGCCCAATACCCTGACCGGCTCGGGCCTGGCGATTGCCAACCCGCCGTGGGGGTTGGAGGAGGAATTGCGTGAGCTGCTGCCGTGGCTGTCCAAGAAGCTTGGCCAGACCCAGGGCGGGTGGCAGATGGATTGGCTCATCGCTGAGTAATCAGATCTCAAGCCAAAACACAAAGCTAAAAGCTAAATGTGGGAGCGGGCTTGCTCGCGAAGACGGAGTGTCAGTTAACAGATATGTCGACTGATACACCGCATTCGCGAGCAAGCCCGCTCCCACATTTGAACTGCGCAAGTCTTAGATCGGGCAGGTGACGCCCGTGCCACCGATCCCGCAATAGCCCTGCGGATTCTTCGCCAGGTACTGCTGGTGGTACGCCTCGGCGAAATACACCGTCGGCGCTTCGTCGATTTCTGTGGTGATGGTGCCCAGCCCGGCCTTGGTCAGTTCACTCTGATACGCCTGGGCGCTGGCCTTCGCCGCCTCCAGATGCTCAGGTTTCACCGCGTAGATCACCGAGCGGTACTGGCTGCCGATGTCATTGCCCTGGCGCATCCCTTGGGTGGGGTTGTGCAGTTCCCAGAACATTTTCAGCAGTTCTTCGTAGCTGATCTTGTCTTGGTCAAACACCACCAGCACCACTTCGCTGTGGCCGGTCAGGCCTGAGCAGACTTCTTCGTACGTCGGGTTCGGCGTGTAACCGCCGGCGTACCCGACGACGGTGCTGACCACGCCGTCGCGCTGCCAGAATTTGCGCTCCGCACCCCAGAAGCAACCGAGGCCGAATATCGCGAACTCTACGTTATCGACAAATGGACCCAGCAGCGGGTTGCCGTTGACGAAATGCGTTTCCGGCAGCTTCATCGGGGTTTCACGGCCAGGCAAAGCTTGTTCTTGAGTAGGCAGCACGTTTTTGTTCACCAGAATTTCCGAGCGCAAGACCATGATCAGTCCTCTCAGTCAGATTGAGTTATGTAATAAGACAGACAGCCAGTGTGCCCGAGTGTTACAGCGCTGTCAGGCGATAGGCCCGCGAGGATAGCGTTTAAGCTTCTCAAGCAGCTCTGCACCGGGGATTGGCCGGTCGAACAGGTAGCCCTGGCCCACATCGCAGCGATGCCGGCGCAGGAACGCCAGTTGCTCGCTGGTTTCGATGCCTTCGGCCACCACCTTGAGCTTGAGGTTGTGGGCCATGGCGATCACCGCCGAGGTGATTTCCATGTCGTCCTGGTTGTCCGGGATTTCGTGGATAAAGCTGCGATCGATCTTGATGATGTCGATGGGGAATTTTTTCAAATAACTCAGCGAGGAGTAGCCGGTGCCGAAGTCGTCCATGGCCAGGGTCAGGCCAAAGCTCTTCAACTGATCCAGCTGCAGGCGCGTGTCTTCGGTGGCCTCCAGCAGCAGGCCTTCTGTCAGTTCCAGCTCCAGCAGATTGGCGGGCAGCTGTTCTTCCTTGAGGATCGTGGCGATCGACGCCACGAGGTCCGGATCGGAGAATTGTTTGGGCGACAAGTTGATCGCCACCTGCAGATTACCCATGCCGGCGGCGCTCAACTGCTTGCTCATGCGGCAGGCCTGGCGCGCGATCCATTTGCCGATAGGAATGATCAGGCCGGTCTCTTCAGCCACGCTGATAAATTGATCGGGGCGGATCATGCCCTTTTCCGGATGGTTCCAGCGTAACAGCGCTTCCATGCCCAGCAAGCGACCGCTGCGCAGGCACAGCTTGGGCTGGTAGAACACGTCCAGCTCGTTCTGGGTCAGGGCGCGGCGCAGGTTGTTTTCCACGAACAGCTTGTAACTGGCTTCGGCATTCAGGGCTTCGGTAAACACCTGCACCTGGTGTTTGCCGTTGGCCTTGGCCTTGTGCAGGGCGAGCCCGGCGTTACGCATCAGGGTCTGTGGGTCACGCCCGTGCAGCGGCGCGCAAGCCAGGCCCACGGAGCCGGTGACACTGATCAACTGGTTGTCGACGAACATCGGTTTGTCGAGGGTTGCCAGCAACTGGCTGGCAACCTGCTGGCCGCTTTCCAGGTCAGCGTCGTCAAGCAACACCGCAAACTCGTTACTGGCAAAGCGCGCCAGGCTGCCGCCGGCACTCAGGCTGTTACGCAGACGGCGAGCCAGGCTGATCAGCAGCTTGTCGCCGGTCTGGTGGCCGAGGCTGTCGTTGATCCGCTTGAAGTTATCGATGTCCACCAGCAGCAGGCTGATCGGGCTGTCGCTGTCGCGGGCAAAGCGTTCATCCAGGTTGCGGATAAACGCCGGGCGGTTGCCCAGGTTGGTCAGGTTGTCGGTGTAGGCCAGGCGTTCAATACGCTGCTGGGCCAGCTTGGTCTGGGTGATGTCTTCGTAGATGCCGATGTAGTGGGTCAGCTCACGGTTGTCGCCATACACCTTGGAGATCGACAGCTGGCCCCAGTACGGTTCGAGGTTTTTGCGTCGGCTCTTGAATTCACCCTGCCAGCTGTTGCTCTTGGCCAGGCTGGATGGCGCGTCGAAGAGCAGTTCGCTGAGATTTTCCAAGGCCGGCAGTTGCGCGAGGCGGTGGCCATGGACTTCTTCGGCGCTGTACTGGGTGATTGCGGTAAAGCTCGGGTTGACGTACTCCACCACGCCGTCACAGTTGACCAGCAAAAAGGCGTTGGCGCTTTGCTCAACCGCACGCTGGAACAGGTGCAACGCGCTGGTGGCGGTGCGCCGGTTGTGGTTGTTGATCACTTGTGCGAACTGGTCCGCCAGCTCGCCGGCAAAGGCGATCTCATCGGTCTGCCAGGCGCGCGAGCTGCCGCTCTGTTCCAGGCACAGCACGCCGATGACCTGGCCATCAACGCGGATACTCGCGTCGAGCATCGCGTGCACATCCTTGGCGCGCAGGTTCTCCGCCATTTCCCGGGTGCGTGGGTCACGCATTGCATGGGTGGCGTCGATGGCGCGGCTCGAATGCAGGGCTTCCAGGTAGTCCGGGAAATTACTGGCGTCGATCGCTTCGGGCAGATGATGCTGTTGGTCGGCGCGGTGGTAGGCCGAGATCGGTACCAGGCGCTGGCCTTCAAGGTTCCAGATGCTTGCGCAGTCGATCTGGTAGATGTCGCACGCACTGCGGGTGATCAGCTCGGCGGCTTCTTGCAGCGAATTGGGCGTGGTGTAGCGCTGGCGTGCCAGCAGCAGGATCAGCTCCTGTTGAGCGCGTACCCGTTCCAGGTGCTGCAACTGTTCCTGTTGGGCGCGCTGGTTGAGCTCCAGGGCGATCTGCAGGCGGCTGTTCTGGTTTTCCAGGTCTGCGGTCGGGGCGGTTACGGGCGCTTCGCTGAACAGCCCGTCGACCACCATCAGGTAGCCGCGCACCAAGTGACGATTGTGTTGTTTGTAAGCCTCGCCCATTTCCAACAGGCTCAGCGGGCCGTCGCTGGTGTGCAGGGTGTAGCGCACCAGGTAATGCGGGCTCTGGGACAGTTGCTGCTGGATCGCATCGTGCAGTTGATAGCGCACCTGAGGTTCCATCAGGCTGGCGTAGGGAGTGCCGACCAGCGCGCACAGTTCGACCGCTGGCAGGCCGAATTGGCGCTCGCAATTGGGGTCGAGGTACAGCAGCGCCCAGCTTGCCTCATTAAGCCGCTCGAAACGCAGCATACCGAGGCGCGAAGGCACCGGTAACTGCGTCACTACCTCGGCCGCCATACGGGCGACATCGGGTTGGCTTTTCATGGGGAAACTCGCTTGGAAAAATGCGCACGGCGCCGGGCTCACGCCCTCTTTACTGTCGCCTGCGGCAAGGTTGCATCATGCAGCACGCACTGACAAGAGAGGATGAAGGCTAAGTGCTATAAGGCTGTTATCGGCCGCGAGAGCGGTTTCTGCAATCGGGGTGATGGGTGGCGTATTGACGCAGCCTCGACGCGCCTGGCGCGGACAAAAAAAGCAGGCGAAAAAAAGCCCCGCCAATTGGCGGGGTTGAGGTACGAGCGTGGCGCTCGGAAATCGGTGCAGCCAGGCCTCCCCGGTGACAGGGAGGCCCGTTGATGCTTACAGCAGGATGGTGCGGATGTCGTTCAGCAGTTGGCTCAAACGCTGCGTGAAACGTGCAGCGGCAGCGCCGTTGATCACACGGTGATCGTAGGACAACGACAGCGGCAACATCAGTTTCGGCTGGAACGCTTTACCGTCCCATACAGGCTGGATAGTGGCCTTGGAAACACCCAGGATCGCCACTTCCGGCGCATTGACGATTGGCGTGAAGCCAGTGCCGCCAATGTGACCGAGGCTGGAGATGGTGAAGCACGCGCCCTGCATATCGTCTGCGGTGAGCTTTTTGTCGCGGGCCTTGGCAGCCAGCGCAGCCGCTTCGGCAGCGAGTTGCAGCAGGCTCTTCTGGTCGACGTTCTTGATGACCGGTACCAGCAGGCCATCCGGGGTGTCGACGGCAAAGCCGATGTGCACGTACTTCTTGCGAATGATCGCCTTGCCGCTGGGTGCCAGCGAACTGTTGAAGTCCGGCAGTTCCTTGAGCAGGTGCGCGCAAGCCTTGAGCAGCAGCGGCAGCACGGTCAGTTTCACGCCGGCCTTCTCGGCCACGGCTTTCTGCGCAACGCGGAAAGCTTCCAGGTCGGTGATGTCGGCCTGGTCGAACTGGGTCACGTGCGGAATGTTCAGCCAGCTGCGGTGCAGGCTCGACGCGCCGATTTGCATCAGGCGGGTCATCGGCACTTCTTCGGTTTCGCCGAAGCGGCTGAAGTCCACGACCGGAATCGGTGGAATACCAGCACCACCGGTAGCGCCGCCGGCAGCCGGAGCTTCCTTGGCTTTCTGCATCATGGCTTTGACGTAAACCTGCACGTCTTCCTTCAGCACGCGACCGTGAGGGCCGGTGGCCGACACAGCGTTGAGCTCAACGCCGAACTCACGGGCCAGCTGACGCACGGCAGGGCCGGCGTGAACCTTGGCACCGCTTGGCGCAGGGGCAGCCGCCGCAGGGGCCGGTGCGGCCTCGGCTTTTGCAGCCGGTGCAGGTGCGGCAGCGGCCGGGGCCGCTTCAGCCTTGGCTGCTGGCGCGGCAGCCGGTGCCGGAGCCGCCGGGGCAGCAGCGCCTTGTACTTTCAGCTTGAGGATGAAGTCGCCAGTGCCGACTTCGTCTTCCAGCTTGACCGCAATGCTTTCCACCACGCCGGCAGCCGGCGAAGGGATTTCCATGGAGGCCTTGTCGGACTCCAGGGTGATCAGCGACTGGTCGGCTTCGACGGTGTCGCCGACCTTGACCAGCAGCTCAATGATCTTGGCCTTGCCCGACGAACCGATGTCCGGAACATGAATGTCCTGAACAGTGGCAGCGGCGGGTGCAGCAGCCGGGGCGGCTGGAGCCTCGGCGGCGGCAGGCTTTTCAGCAGCCGGTGCAGGTGCAGCAGCGGCAGCAGGTGCTGCCGCAGGGGCCGCATCCGCGGCACCTTCGATTTCCAGCTCCAGCAGTTCGTCGCCTTCTTTCAGGCGATCGCCCAGCTTCACTTTCAGGCTCTTGACCACGCCGGCCTTGGGAGCAGGGATTTCCATGCTCGCCTTGTCCGATTCCAGGGTCAGGATGCTCTGGTCGGCTTCGACTTTGTCGCCGACCTTCACAAACAGCTCGATTACTTCACCTTCACCGCTGCCGATGTCAGGTACGCGAATGAGTTCGCTCACAAAAAGTCTCCTCAGCAGTCCAGTGGGTTGCGTTTTTCCGGGTTGATCCCGAACTTGACGATAGCGTCAGCCACCACCTTAGGTTCGATCTCACCACGGTCAGCCAAGGCTTCCAGGGCTGCCAACACCACGAAATGACGGTCGACTTCGAAGAAGTGACGCAGCTTCTTGCGGCTGTCACTGCGGCCGAAACCGTCGGTGCCCAGGACTTTGAATTCCTTGGACGGGACCCACTGGCGAATTTGTTCAGCGAACAGTTTCATGTAGTCGGTAGAGGCAATGACTGGACCCTTACGGCCGGCCAGGCACTCTTCGACATAGCTCTTCGCAGGCTTCTGACCTGGGTGCAGGCGGTTGTTGCGCTCGACCGCCAGGCCGTCGCGACGCAGTTCGTTGAAGCTGGTAACGCTCCAGACGTCAGCGCCAACGTTGAACTCTTCACGCAGGATCTTCGCCGCTTCACGGACTTCACGCAGGATGGTGCCGGAGCCCATCAGCTGCACGTGGTGCGCCGCTTCCTTGGTGTCTTCTTCGAGCAGGTACATGCCCTTGATGATGCCTTCCTCGACACCGGCCGGCATGGCTGGCTGCTGGTAGGACTCGTTCATCACGGTGATGTAGTAGAAAACGTCCTGCTGCTCTTCGGTCATCTTCTTCATGCCGTCCTGGATGATCACCGCCAGCTCGTAGCCGTAGGTTGGATCAAAGGTGCGGCAGTTCGGGATGGTGGCAGCCAGGATGTGGCTGTGACCGTCTTCGTGTTGCAGGCCTTCGCCGTTCAGCGTGGTCCGGCCGGCGGTGCCGCCGATCAGGAAGCCGCGGGTACGGCTGTCGCCTGCTGCCCACGCCAGGTCGCCGATACGCTGGAAGCCGAACATCGAGTAGAAGATGTAGAACGGCAGCATCGGCTGGTTGTGGCTGGAGTACGAAGTACCGGCAGCGATGAAGGAGCTCATGGCGCCCGCTTCGTTGATGCCTTCTTCGAGGATCTGGCCCTTCTTGTCTTCCTTGTAGAACATCACCTGGTCTTTATCGACTGGCTCGTAGAGCTGGCCGACGGAGGAGTAGATGCCCAACTGACGGAACATGCCTTCCATACCGAAGGTACGGGCTTCGTCCGGGATGATCGGGACGATACGCGAGCCGATTTCCTTGTCCTTGACCAGTTGCGCGAGGATTCGCACGAAGGCCATGGTGGTGGAGATTTCACGGTCGCCCGAGCCGTCCAGGATCGCCTTGAGGGTATCCAGTGGCGGTGTCGGAATGTCGAAGGACTTGGCGCGGCGCTGTGGCACGAAACCGCCCAGTGCAGTGCGACGCTCGCTGAGGTAGCGGGCTTCGGCGCTGTTTGGCTCTGGCTTGAAGAACGGCAGGTTCTCCAGCTCTTCGTCCTTGACCGGGATGTCGAAGCGGTCGCGGAACAGCTTCAGGCTTTCAACATCAACCTTCTTGGTGTTGTGCGCAGTGTTTTTCGCTTCGCCGGCACCGGTGCCATAACCCTTGATGGTCTTGGCCAGGATGACGGTCGGTTGTTCTTTGTGGTTGACCGCTTCGTGGTACGCCGCGTAGACCTTGTACGGGTCGTGGCCGCCACGGTTGAGTTTCCAGATTTCGTCGTCGGACAGGTCTGCAACCATCGCCTTGAGTTCAGGCGTGTTGAAGAAGTGTTCACGCACGAACGCGCCGTCTTTGGCTTTGTAGTTCTGGTACTCGCCGTCGATGACTTCGTCCATGCGACGTTGCAGGATACCGTCGACGTCTTTGGCCAGCAGTGGGTCCCAGAAGCGACCCCAGATGACTTTGGTCACGTTCCACTGAGCACCGCGGAACACACCTTCGAGTTCCTGGATGATCTTGCCGTTGCCGCGAACCGGGCCGTCGAGGCGCTGCAGGTTGCAGTTGATGACGAAGATCAGGTTGTCGAGCTTCTCGCGGCCGGCCAGGGAGATGGCGCCCAGGGATTCCGGCTCGTCACACTCGCCGTCGCCCAGGAAGCACCAGACTTTCTGCTTGCCTTCAGGGATGAAGCCACGGGCTTCCAGGTACTTCATGAAGCGTGCCTGGTAGATCGCCTGGATCGGGCCAAGGCCCATGGATACCGTCGGGAACTGCCAGAAATCAGGCATCAGCCAAGGGTGCGGGTACGACGACAGGCCGTTACCGTCCACTTCCTGGCGGAAGTTGTTCATGTGTTCTTCGGTGATGCGGCCTTCCATGAACGCACGGGCGTAAACGCCTGGCGAGGTGTGGCCCTGGAAGTAGATCAGGTCGCCGCCGTGTTCGTCGGTCGGGGCCTGGAAGAAGTAGTTGAAGCCAATGTCATACAGAGTTGCGCTGGACGCGAAGCTGGAGATGTGACCGCCCAGGTCAGAATCTTTCAAGTTCGTGCGCATTACCATCGCCATGGCGTTCCAACGTACCAGCGAGCGAATGCGGCGTTCCATGAACAGGTCGCCAGGCATGCGTGCTTCGTGGGTAACGGGGATGGTGTTGCGGTATGGCGTAGTGATGGCGTAAGGCAGTTGCGAGCCGCTGCGGGTCGCGAGTTCGCCCATACGGGTCATCAAATAGTGAGCACGGTCTTCGCCTTCTTTGTCGAGAACCGATTCCAGGGCGTCCAGCCATTCCTGGGTTTCGACGGGATCGAGGTCTTGCATGGCTTGCTCCAGGGCGGAAAGGCTACCAGAATCGGTTGCCTGAAGTTTGCGACTGGCCTTGTGGGCAGACGACATAAATTCTTGGATGGCCGAAGGTTGCTTCGGCGTCCTGTAGTTTTACTACAAATCGTCGGCCATTTCAGCCTTTCGAATGTATATACGAGTAGTAAAACTACACAAGACTGAGCGGATTGCTCGGTCTGGCTGGTGAGCATAATCGTTATTGTTGATCTTTTGCGAACAAGAAAAGGTGAAAGTTTGATGTTGCCTGCCAAGATTAATTTAATTTCAGCTATTTATAACCTTTGTTCGACAGTCCTTCACCGAGCGTGGTTCTTGCGTTCACAGCAACAAGCCATTTACGCGCCGATCAAGGATAGACCATGAGCCTCCCAACACTCGCCGAATTACCGGCCATTCTCTTGCCTTACGCCAGCCGGGCCGAGCAGTCATTTCGTGACGCAGTGGCCGCGCTGGACGACGATCATGGCCTTTCTGCGTGGACGCCGCAACGGTGGGCCGACTTTGTCCGGGTATGCGCCGCCAGTGATTTCGTCATTGAACAGAGCGTTCGTGACCCTTTGATGTTGCTCGAACTGGTGGCCTGGGGCGAGTTGGACCGGGGCTTCGCGCCCGGCGAACTGTGCAGCCAGATCGCGGGCGCTGTGCAACAGGCCGAAACAGAAGATGAGCTGGGCCGTGTGTTGCGCCGCCAGCGCACGCGCCAACAAGTGCGCATTATTTGGCGCGACCTGACCCGACAAGCGGACCTGGTGCAAACCTGCCGCGACCTCTCCGACATGGCTGACGCTTGTATCGATCAGGCCTACCAGTGGCTGTACCAGCGCCACTGCGTGCAGTTCGGCACGCCGACCGGCCGGCGCAGCGGTGAAGCCCAGCACATGGTCATCCTCGGCATGGGCAAGCTCGGCGCGGTGGAGCTGAACCTGTCTTCGGATATCGACCTGATCTTCGCCTACCCAGAAGGCGGCGAGACAGTGGGCGTGAAGCGCGCGCTGGATAACCAGGAGTTTTTCATTCGGCTTGGTCAAAAACTGATCAAGGCCCTCGACCCGATGACCGTCGACGGTTTTGTGTTCCGTGTCGACATGCGCCTGCGGCCATATGGCTCGGCCGGCGCGTTGGTGCTCAGTTTCAATGCGCTGGAACAGTACTACCAGGACCAGGGCCGCGACTGGGAGCGCTACGCCATGATCAAGGCGCGGGTAGTGGCCGGTGATCAGGTGGCCGGTGCGCAGTTGCTCGACATGCTGCGACCCTTCGTCTATCGGCGGTACCTGGATTTTTCCGCCATTGAAGCGCTGCGCACCATGAAGCAGCTGATCCAGCAGGAAGTACGGCGCAAAGGCATGGCCGACAACATCAAGCTGGGCTCGGGCGGCATCCGCGAGGTGGAATTTATCGCGCAGGCGTTCCAATTGATCCATGGTGGCCGCGACCTGAGCCTGCAACAGAGGCCGTTGCTCAATGTGTTGGGGACCCTGGAAGGCCAGGGCTACCTGCCATCGGCCGTGATCGCCGAGTTGCGCAATGGCTACGAGTTTTTGCGTTACACCGAACACGCCATCCAGGCAATTGCCGACCGGCAGACGCAAATGCTCCCGGACGGCCCGGAAGACCAGGCGCGCATTGCCTTTATGCTGGGCTTTGCCGATTGGGCGGCATTCCATGAGCGCCTGATGTACTGGCGTGGCCGTGTGGACTGGCATTTCCGCCAGGTGATCGCTGACCCTGACGAGGAAGAAGGCGAAGAAAGCGAATTGGTTGTGGGTGGTGAGTGGTTGCCGCTGTGGGAAGAGTCCCAGGATGAAGAGGCCGCCTGCCGGCAGTTGGCCGAAGGTGGCTTTACTGACGCGACCAAAGCGCTCAAGGCCTTGGCCGGCCTGCGTGGCAGCCCGCAATTGCGCGCCATGCAGCGTCTGGGGCGCGAACGGCTGGATGCTTTTATTCCGCGCCTGCTGGCCCAGGCGGTCGAGCACGCCAACCCGGACCTGGTACTGGAGCGCGTCTTGCCGCTGGTGGAGGCTGTCGCCCGCCGTTCGGCCTACCTCGTGCTGCTGACCGAAAACCCTGACGCCCTGCGCCGGCTGTTGACGCTGTGCGCCGCCAGCCCGTGGATCGCCGAACAAATCACCCGCTTTCCGCTGCTGCTCGACGAACTGCTCAATGAAGGCCGCCTGTTCAAGCCGCCGTTGGCACCGGAGCTCGCCGCAGAGCTGCGCGAGCGCCTTACGCGGATTCCCGAGGATGACCTCGAACAGCAAATGGAAGCCCTGCGCCACTTCAAGCTGGCCCACCGCCTGCGTGTCGCGGCTTCGGAAATCGCCGGCAGCCTGCCGCTGATGAAGGTCAGCGATTACCTGACCTGGCTGGCCGAGGCGATTCTCGAACAAGTGCTGGCCCTGGCCTGGCGCCAGACCGTGGCGCGCCACGGCTCGCCGCAGCGGGTGGACGGCAGCCTGTGCAATCCGGGTTTTATCATCGTCGGTTACGGCAAGGTCGGCGGGATCGAACTGGGGCATGGTTCGGACCTGGACCTGGTGTTTATCCATGACGGTGACCCGCAGGCCGAAACCGACGGCGCCAAGCCGATCGACGGTGCGCAGTTTTTTACACGGTTGGGCCAGCGCATCATTCACCTGCTGACCACCCAAACCAACTCGGGCCAGTTGTATGAAGTGGACATGCGCCTGCGACCTTCGGGCGCGTCCGGTTTGCTGGTCAGTTCACTGGGAGCGTTTGAGCGCTATCAGGAGAATGAAGCCTGGACCTGGGAGCATCAGGCCCTGATCCGCGCTCGGGTGCTGGTGGGCAGCGAGGATGTCGGCCACGCGTTCGAGCACGTCCGCGCCAAGGTGCTGGGGCGTGAGCGGGACTTGGCGAAGCTGCGTCAGGAGGTCAGCGAGATGCGCGCCAAGATGCGCGATAACCTGGGCACCCGCACTACGGCGGCCGGTACCGGCGCCAATGCGTTCGAGCCGACGGCGGCGTTCGACCTCAAGCAGGACGCCGGAGGTATCGTCGATATTGAATTTATGGTGCAATACGCCGCTTTGGCGTGGTCTGCGCAACATCCATCGTTGCTGCGCTACACCGACAATATCCGCATTCTGGAAGGCCTGGAGCAGGTTGGGCTGATGCCCGCTGCCGATGCCCATCTGCTGCGCGAGGTGTATAAGGCCTACCGTTCCGCCGCGCACCGCCAGGCCTTGCAAAACGAGGCCGGTACGGTGGCCGGGGATCAGTTCGCCGACGAACGGCGCCAGGTGATGCGAATCTGGCAAGCGCTGGGGTTAAGCTGATACTCGACTGATATGTGGGCGCTGGCTTGCCTGCGATGCAAGCGACTCGGTGTAGCAGGCCTGCCGAGGCGATGCCATCGCAGGCAAGCCAGCTCCCACACAAAGCGGTTCCCAGGTCCACCGCGACTGGCAGTAATTATTGAGGCGGGGAGGCATAAGCCTCCCCGCATCGTTTGTGGAAACTACATGAATATTCTGATCGTTGGGCCCAGTTGGGTCGGTGACATGGTGATGGCGCAGACACTGTTCCAGTGCCTGAAACAGCGTCATCCCGACTGCCAAATCGACGTGCTCGCCCCTGAGTGGAGCCGGCCGATCCTTGAGCGCATGCCCGAGGTGCGCAAGGCCTTGAGCTTCCCGCTCGGCCACGGCGCACTCGAATTGGCGACGCGCCGACGCATCGGCAAATCCATGCGCGGCCAGTACGACCAGGCGATCCTGCTGCCCAACTCGCTGAAATCGGCGCTGGTGCCGTACTTTGCCGGCATCCCTAAACGTACCGGCTGGCGCGGCGAGTTTCGCTATGTGCTGCTCAATGACGTGCGCACCCTCGACAAGGCGCGTTACCCGCTGATGATCGAGCGCTTCATGGCCCTGGCCTACGAGCCCGGTGCCGAGTTGCCGACAGCGTACCCGCGCCCGAGCCTGCAGATCGACCCGGTTACGCGCGACGCGGCCCTGGCCAAGTTCGGCCTGATGCTCGACCGTCCGGTACTCGCGCTTTGCCCAGGCGCCGAGTTTGGCGAGTCCAAGCGCTGGCCGTCGGAGCATTACGCCAAAGTCGCCGAAATGAAGATTCGTGAAGGCTGGCAGGTGTGGCTGTTCGGTTCGAAAAACGATCACTCGGTGGGTGAGGACATTCGCCAGCGCCTGATTCCCGGCCTGCGCGAAGAAGCCGTGAACCTCAGTGGCGACACGTCGTTGGCCGAGGCTATCGACCTGTTGTCCTGCGCCGACGCGGTGGTGTCCAACGATTCGGGCCTGATGCATGTGGCGGCGGCGTTGAATCGCCCGTTGGTGGCCGTTTACGGCTCGACCTCTCCCGGCTTCACCCCGCCATTGGCCGACAAGGTCGAAGTGGTGCGCCTGGGCCTGGAGTGCAGCCCGTGTTTTGACCGCACCTGCCGTTTCGGCCACTACAATTGCCTGCGCCAGTTGCTGCCGCAACCGGTCAGCGATGCCTTGCAGCGGTTGCAGGGCTCTGTGGTCGAGGTCCGTTAGTTTGCGCGTATTGGTAATCAAGACCTCATCCCTGGGCGATGTGATCCACGCCTTGCCGGCACTGACCGACGCGGCGCGGGCAATCCCTGGCATTCGCTTTGATTGGATCGTGGAAGAAGGCTTTGCCGAGATCCCCACCTGGCACCCGGCGGTGGACAAGGTGATCCCGGTGGCGATTCGCCGCTGGCGCAAAAACATCTGGCAAACCCTCAAGAGCGGTGAGTGGCGCCGCTTCAAGCAGCGCGTCCAGTCGACTAAATACGACTTGGTAATCGACGCCCAGGGCCTGCTCAAAAGCGCCTGGCTGACACGCTACGTGCGTGCCCCGGTGGCGGGCTTCGATAAACACTCCGCCCGCGAGCCAATCGCTGCGCGCTTCTACTCGCGACGCCTGGCTGTGGCCCGTGGGCAGCATGCAGTGGAGCGTTTGCGCCAACTGTTCGCCGTGGCGCTGGGCTATGACTTGCCCAAAGCCTTGGGCGATTACGGTTTGAGCGTCGACAAGCTGCTCGGCCTGCCGCCGAAAAAACCGTTTGTGCTGCTGCTGCACGGCACCACTTGGGACACCAAGCACTGGCCCGAAGCCTATTGGCGCGAGCTGGCCGAACGCATGGGTCGCCTGGGTGTGGACGTGAAGTTGCCGTGGGGCAATGCCGACGAAAAAGCCCGCGCCGAACGCTTGGCCCAAGGCCTGCAGAACGCCGAAGTGCTGCCCAAGCTGAACCTCGCCGGCGTGGCCCGTGTGCTCGCTGGCGCCCGCGCCTGCGTGGCGGTGGACACCGGCCTCGGTCACTTGGCCGCTGCGTTGGACGTGCCGACCATTTCCCTGTTCGGCCCGACGAACCCCGGCCTGACCGGCGCTTACGGCAAGGGCCAGATTCACCTGGCCAGCGACTTCCCCTGTGCGCCGTGCCTGCAAAAACACTGTACCTATCAACCAACGGCCGACGATCTGCGTCGGTTCGACATCAAACGCGAGTCGCCCCTGTGCTTCACGCGCTTGAACCCTGAGCGTGTGGCAAGCCGACTGAGCACGTTGTTACTGGCTGAGGAGCTGCACTGATGCAACTGGCTTTTGTTCTGTACAAATATTTCCCCTTCGGTGGCCTGCAGCGCGACTTCATGCGTATCGCCCTGGAGTGCCAGCAGCGCGGCCATCAGATTCGTGTCTACACGCTGATCTGGGAAGGCGAGATTCCGCCGGGTTTCGAAGTGCTGGTGGCGCCGGTCAAGGCGTTCTTCAATCATCGGCGCAACGAGAAGCTCAGCGCGTGGATGGAGGCCGACCTGGCCAAGCGCCCGGTGGACCGTCTGATTGGTTTCAACAAAATGCCGGGCCTGGACGTTTACTACGCCGCCGACGGCTGCTTTGAAGACAAGGCGCAAAACCTGCGCCACTCGCTGTACCGCAGCTTTGGCCGCTATAAGCACTTCGCCGAGTACGAGCGTGCGGTGTTTGCCAAGGATGCCAAGACCGAAGTCTTGATGATCTCCGAAGTGCAGCAGCCGCTGTTCATCAAGCATTACGACACCCCGCTGGAGCGCTTCCACCTGTTGCCACCGGGCATTGCCCAGGACCGCCGCGCACCGCCCAACGCCGCCGAGCTGCGTGAAGGCTTCCGCCAGGAATTCAACCTGGGCGAGGACGACCTGCTGCTGGTGCAAATCGGCTCTGGCTTCAAGACCAAGGGCGTCGATCGCAGCCTCAAGGCCATGGCCGCCTTGCCGGCAGAACTTAAAAAACGCACACGCCTGTTTGTAATTGGCCAGGACGACCCCAAAGTATTCCAACTGCAGAGCGCCACTTTGGGGCTGGGCGATAACGTGCAGTTCCTCAAGGGGCGCAGCGATATCCCGCGATTCCTGCTGGGCGCCGACCTGTTGATCCACCCGGCGTACAACGAGAATACCGGTACGGTGTTGCTCGAAGCGCTGGTGGCCGGCTTGCCGGTGCTGGTCTCGGCCGTGTGTGGTTATGCCCATTACATCGCCGAAGCCGACAGCGGCCTGGTGCTGGATGAGCCTTTTGAACAGGCGCAGCTCAACCAGTATCTGGCGCGAATGCTCACCGACACTGCACAGCGCGCGGCCTGGGGCCGCAATGGGTTGGCCTTCGCCGAGACGGCTGACCTCTACAGCATGCCGCAGCACGCGGCGGATGTGATTCTGGCGGAGCCAAAACGATGAAGTTGATGCTTGCCGAGCCGTTCAAGACCCTCTGGGCCGGGCGCGATGCGTTCGCCGAAGTCGAGCGGCTGCAAGGCGAGGTGTACCGTGAGCTTGAAGCGCGGCGCACCTTGCGTACCGAAGTGGATGGCCGTGGTTATTTTGTGAAGATCCACCGTGGCATCGGCTGGGGCGAGATCGTCAAGAACCTGGTCACCGCCAAGCTGCCGGTGCTGGGCGCGGGTCAGGAGTGGCAGGCCATCGAGCGCCTGCAGGCAATCGGCGTGCCGACCATGACCGCCGTGGCGTACGGCGAGCGCGGCAGCAACCCGGCCGACCAGCACTCGTTCATCATCACCGAAGAGTTGGCGCCTACGGTCAGCCTTGAAGATTTCAGCATCAACTGGGCCAAACAGCCGCCCGAGCCGCGCCTCAAGCGCGCGCTGATCGCTGAAGTGGCGCGGATGACCGGCATGATGCATCGCGGTGGGGTCAACCATCGCGACTGCTACATCTGCCACTTCCTGCTGCACACGGATACGCCGGTCACCTTCGATCACTTCAAACTGTCGGTGATCGACCTGCACCGCGCCCAGACGCGCGACAAAATCAGCCATCGCTGGCGCGACAAAGACTTGGCCGCGCTGTACTTTTCGGCGCTGGACATCGGCCTCACGCGTCGCGACAAGTTGCGCTTCCTCAAGGGCTACTTCCAGCAGCCGCTGCGCCAGATCCTGGCCGAAGAAAGCCCCTTGCTGCAGTGGCTGCAGGCCAAGGCCGACAAGCTTTATGCGCGCAAACAACGCTACGGGGACGCGCTCTGATGGCGGGTTGGAACCTGGAACCTGCTTACGCCGCACTGGCGGATGATTTCGGCAGCCTTGAGGCGGTGTTTGCGCTGCAGGGCGAGCAGCTGACGCGCGACCCGTTGTCGGAAGTGATCCGCGTAGAGCGCGGCGGGGTCAATTTCTACGTCAAGCGTTACGTCGGTGCCGGTAAAGGCCTGCGCCGCTACCTGGGCAAGCCGCGGGTGAAGTCCGAATGGCAGAACCTGAAGCGCTTCGCCAGGTGGGGGATTCCTACCGCCGACGTGGTGGCCTGGGGCCTGGAGCGCAAGGGCCTGGCCTATGCGCGGGGGGCGATGATCACCCGCGAGCTGCCGAGAACCGCTGACTTGTCGGTGCTGGCCGATCGCAATGATGCCTGTTTGAAAGACCCCAAGTGGGTCAGCGTGATCAGTCGCCAGCTTGCTGAATACACCCGTACGATGCACGAGCATCGCTTCACCCATAACGACTTGAAGTGGCGCAACCTGTTGGTCGACGATCATCAGACCCTGTACCTGATCGATTGCCCCAACGGTGATTTCTGGCGCGGGTTCTGGCTCAAGTACCGAATTACCAAAGACCTGGCCTGCCTGGACAAAGTCGCCAAGTATCACTTGTCGGCTACCCAGCGCCTGCGCTTCTACCTGCAATATCGCCAACGCTCGCACCTGACGGCGTCGGACAAACAGCGGATTCGCCACGTGGTGAAGTTTTTCGAGGGGCGCGAATGAGTGATTTCCTGGCGGCCGAAGATCGCGCTCTGCTTGAGCGCAACGGCCTGGCTGACTTCGATGCCCTGTGGGCCAGGCAACTGGACGCGGTGGATGAACCCAATACCAGCGATGGGGGGTGGAGCAGCGTATTTCGTCTGGAGCTTGAAGGGCAGGGCTACTACCTCAAGCGCCAGAGCAATTACCTGACACGCACACTCAGCAAGCCGTTTGGCGAGCCGACGTTTGCCCGTGAATTCCGTAACATCAGCCGTTATCGCGAGCGCGGTATTCCGGCGTTGCAGGCGGCGTTTTTCGGTGAGCGCAAGGTCAATGGCGAGCACCGTGCGATGTTGCTGACCCGTGCCCTGGACGGTTGGAACGACCTGGATTCATTGCTGGAGCAATGGTCGCAACTGACAGATGCCCAGCACCGTGCGATCTTGCTGGCCTGCGGTCAGCTGGCGCGACACCTGCACAGCGTGGGTCAGGTGCATGGCTGTTTTTACCCCAAGCATATTTTCCTGCAGGCCACAGGCACAGGTTATGCCGCGCAGTTGATCGACCTGGAGAAAACTCGCCCGTTACTGTTCGGCAGGCGCGACCGGGTCAAGGACCTGGAACCGCTGTTGCGGCGCGCGCCGCAGTGGTCGGATGCCCACGTGCGGCAATTGCTGGCGGCCTATCTGGATCAACCTGAAGACAGCTCGCTGACCACCGCCTGGTTCGAGCGCCTGACGGCCCGTCGCAGTCACAAGGAGAAGCGCTGATGCGTTTGTCTGAGCTGAAAAAAGCCGGTCGCACGCCTGACCTCCCGCTGACCATCGAGCTGGCGGATGCTGCTGGCCCAGGGCAACTGCAATTGCTCAGCCTGCTGCGCGTATTGCCCGGCGAGCGCTATGTGGGCGCAGGCGTGTGGCGCGGTCGCACGGTGCTGGCCAAATTGTTGGTGGGCAACAAGGCGGCACGGCATTTTCAGCGCGAACTCGGCGGCGTCCGCCTGCTGGCTGAGCAAGGCCTGACCACGCCGCAGCTGCTGGCCGATGGTTTGCAGGAAGGTGAGGGTGGCTGGCTGCTGTTCGACTTTATTGAAGGCGCCGAAAGCCTCGCCGATGCCTGGCAGGCGGTCGAAGGTTTGCCGCCGTTGGCGGACGAACAGACCGCCGTGCTCGCCGAGGCGTTGGCTGCGATCGCGCAGATGCACAGCAAAGGCTTGTGGCAGGAAGACCTGCACCTGGACAACCTGCTGCGCCAGGACGGCAAGCTGTACCTGATTGACGGTGCCGGGATTCGCGTCGAAGAAGCGGGCAAGCCGCTGTCACGCAATCGGGTGCTGGAAAACCTCGGGGTGTTTTTCGCCCAGCTGCCGAAAAACCTTGAGCCGTTCACCGAAGAGTTGCTGGTGTATTACCTGCTGGGCAATGGCGAGCACGCGTTGCCGCTGGAAGCCCTGGAGAAGCAGGTGCGCAAGGTCAGTGCCTGGCGCTTGAAAGACTTTTTGAACAAGGTCGGTCGTGAGTGCACGCTGTTCAGCGTGGTGCGTGGCGCCTTTGCCTTGCGTGCGATTCGTCGCGAGGAAGCGCCTGCGATGCTACCGGTGCTGGAGCAGGCCGATGCGTTGCTTGATCAGGGCCACCTGTACAAGACCGGTGGTGCGGCCACTGTCGCCAAGGTCGAAGTGGCCGGTCGGCCGCTGGTGATCAAACGCTACAACATCAAGGGGTTCGCCCATTGGCTCAAGCGTTTCTGGCGCCCCAGTCGTGCCTGGCACTCCTGGCGCGAAGGCAACCGCCTGGCCTTTCTGGGGATCGCCACGCCCAAGCCGCTGGCTGTGCTGGAAAAGCGTTTTTTCTGGCTGCGCAGCCGGGCTTATCTGGTCACCGACTACTTGCCGGGGCCGGACATCATCGAGCGCTTCGCACCGTATGTTGAGAACGGCGATGCGCCCGAAAACGAACTGCTGGCCCTGGATCATCTGTTTGCCGAGTTGATTCGTGAGCGCATCAGCCATGGCGATTTCAAGGGCCATAATCTGTTCTGGGCCGAGGATCGCTGGGCGTTGATTGACCTCGATGCCATGTGCCAGCACCGCAGTGAAGCCAGCTTCGCCCCGGCGTTTGCCAAGGACCGCGCGCGGTTTATGCGCAACTGGCCTGAGAGCAGCGCCTTGTACCAACGGATCGACCAGCGTTTGCCCCGAGAGGTCGGCGTCGCCGGTTAAAGCCGGTCTTCGGCCCTTTCGCGAGCATGCCCGCCGGCCCACATGTTGATTGGTAAACGCGGTCCAATGTGGGCGCGGGCTTGCGCGCGAAGGCGGCCGCTCAGGCGCTACATGGCCTGATCAAAACTGGTATTCAGCCCCCGCTCCCGCATACCACGACCGCCCCGGCGCCGCTTCGTAATAGCGACCATTGCCGTCACCGACAATCACCGAACCGACGTACTGGCGATCCAGCAAGTTATCCAGGCGCAACGTCTGGTGGAAGGTCCAGTGCTCCACCTTCTGCTCAAAGCGTGCGCGCCAGTTGAACACGCTGTAGCCCGGTGCTGCCCGTTGTTGGTTGGTGTCTTCGACGTAGACCTTGCTGCGATACATGCCTTCAAGGGCGGTGCTCACCCAGTCGCGGGGTTTCCAGTTCAGCTCGGCAAACAGCGTGGTTTGCGGTACGCCCGGCAAGTAGTTGCCTTTGCTGATGGTCGTGTTGCCGCCGCTGACGAAGTCACTGTCGTAAGTGGCCTGCAAGCGGGTGTAGGCGAGGTGGGTGCTCCACTGTTGGCTGAGCTGGCTTTCCAGGCCCAACTCCAAGCCTCGGCGCAGGGTGCGGCCAGCGTTTTGATAGGTGGTGCGCCCACCGCTGGATTGCTGTACGACCAGTTCGTCTTCAGTGGTGATCTGGAATAACGCGGCGTTGAGGCGAGTGTCTTCGCCCAGTTTTGCCTTCAGGCCGACTTCGTACTGCTGGCTGACCGATGGCTTGAGCGCAAAGTTAAAGCCGTTGGCGCTGCTCGAATAAGCCGACTCGGCCTGGGTCGGGGTTTCAAAGCCTTTGCCCGCGCTCACGTACCCATGCAGGTCCGGCGTAAAGGCATACATCACGCTGACCGACGGGGTGTTCTTCTGATAGGTCTTGCTGCCGCTGTCATTGCCGTCGCGGAGGAAGTGGTCGTCCACGTCCATCTTCATGGTGCTGTGGCGCAGGCCTGCCTGCAGGGTCCAGTCGCCCAGCAGCCAGTTGGCTTGTACGAAGGGGTCGAGGCTGGTGGCAGTGTCGATTTCATTGCGACCCAATGCGCCTTTGACACCGTGCACACCGTCGAGGGTGTTGGAATAGCCCTGGCGATCATCCTGGCTGCGGTCGTAATCAAGGCCGGTGATCAGCGTCAGGTCGCCGGGGGCGCTGGTGATGGGTTGCAGCCAGTGGACCGAGCCCCCGTAGAATTTGCGGTCGAAAGCCACTACGCCGCCGCGAGCGTTTGCCGGGTTGAGTGCGCCACTGGCGAATTTGTCCGGAATCGACAAGTACTGAATCACGCTGCGCCGTCCTGTGTACGCATTGACCTGCAACGTCGCATCGCCGATGTAGCGCTCGTAATTCATGCCTAATTGCTGATGATCGATACTTTTTCGCGTGTTGTATTCCAGTGCGGCCGGCGCTACCGAACGCGGGTCGGCCTTGTACGCGGCCCAGGTTTGCCCCAGCGGGTCCTGCGTGCCGTTTTGCTCCAGGCTGCTGTAGATCAGCGCCAGCTTGCTGTCGTCATCCGGCTGGAAGTTGAGCTTGGCAAAGGTCTGGTCCCGGCGGGCGCTGCTGTGGTCGCGGTAGCCGTCGGTGTCCATGCGCGAGGCGTCAAGCACGAAACCGGCGCCGTTCGCCGCGCCTTCGGCGGTGAGGTGGTTTTTGTTCAAGCCGTCGCTGCCCACCAGGGTTTCAGCGCCGATGCGTGGCGGGCCTTCGCCGTCGCGGGAAAACATCTGGATGACCCCGCCGGCATTGCTGCCGTACAAGGTGGCCGCCGGGCCGCGCAGGACTTCGATGCGTTCGGCGGTATCGAGGTTGAAGGTGGCCGCCTGGCCCTGACCGTCCGGGGTGCTGGCGGGGATGCCGTCAGCAACCAGCTTGATGCCGCGTACACCAAACGCCGAGCGGGCGCCGAAGCCGCGTGAGGAAATCTGCAGGTCCTGCGCATAGTTCTGACGGTTCTGGACCACCAGCCCGGGCACCCGCGACAGCGCTTCGGAGGCGTTGATGCCGAGTTGCCCGTCGCTGATCTGTTCACGGCTGATGCTGTCGACCGAGTAGGGCAGGTCGAAGGTCGGGTTGGCGCTGCGCGAACCGGTGACGACGCTGGGGTCGAGGATCAGTGGTGCGTCGTCGGCCATAGCGGTGTTGCTCAGGGCAAGCAGGCTGGGCAGCAAAAAGGTGAGGCGGGCGAATGTTTTCATGGTCAGCCAGGATCTGGGGCGCATAGGGCATAAACGCGCAAAAGGGCGCGAGTTTAGTGGCTTGGGCAATTTTTACCATTTCGGATTTTTCTCACGAGCCGGCGGGCGTGCTGAGTCTGGGGTGTCGGTCTTGTCGATGCTAGCGTGGCGGACCACTGGGAGAGGACCGTCCATGAGCTTGAAAATGACTGTGGCATTGGCGCTCGCCAGTCTCACATTAGGCGGCTGCGGCACGCTGAATACGCTGTTGCGTGATGACCTGGCGGCGACGCGTGAATTGCGCAAACAGAAGACCTATTGCGAATCCATCCCGCGTGCCTACAGCGGCCTGGCGTTTAATTTTTGCCTGCTTAACGCGCCACCGGACTACACCGGCGTGCTCGTACCGTTGGTGCTGGTGGACCTGACTGCGTCGGGTATTGTTGATACCGTGGTGCTGCCCTACACGCTTTACCAGCAGAGCACGCTGGGTAACAGGGGGGTTTACTGGCCGCCCGGTCGTTCGTAGTGACAGGCGTTATCAATGCGCCGGGGCCGGCCCGGTTTCATTCTTTCAGGCAAAAGGAGTTGTTCGTGAATCGTGGAATCGAAGTGCTGTTGGTCGCGAGCCTGCTGATGCTTTCAGGGTGCGGAACGATCAATACGGTCTTTCGCCCGGACACCGTGACCAGTCAGGGCCTCAAGGATTCGCGCAGCCACTGTGGCAGCGTGCCGCGTATCTACAGCGGGGTGATATCCGGGTTTTGTTACTTGAACAGCGAGCCAAAACCTGAAAAAGGCGTAGACAACCCAGGCTTTGGCCAGCCGGCAAGTAATATATTTCCGATCATTGCCATCGAGGCGCTGGCCTCGGGTCTGGCCGACACGCTGGTGCTGCCCTACACCGTCTACCGCCAAAGCCAGGACGGCGACATCCAGGTCTACAAGTAGTCCGCTTGCCGGTTGCCGCTAACAGCTTCCTACTGCTTTTAAGTTATAATCCCGCCCTTTAGCTGTTTCTCGCTCAGGCGGGAGGCACACTTTTTTCAGGCGCAACCCGCCTGTATGCAGACTAAAAGAGGCTAGACCCCTGTGGCATTGACGATTCTTGGCCTGTCCGGCGCCCTTAGCCATGATCCTTCCGCAGCGTTGTATATCGACGGCAAGCTGATTGCGGCCGCCGAAGAAGAGCGCTTCGTACGCGACAAACATGCAAAGAACCGCATGCCCTACGAATCGGCGAAGTTCTGCCTGGAACAAGCCGGCATCAAGCCTTCCGACGTTGACGTGGTGGCGATCCCGTTCGCTCCGATCAGCCTGTTCGGCGAGGCGCGTTGGCACTATGCCAAGCGTTACTGGTACGCCCCGGACCGCGCGCTCGACGCGATCCTGATGGGCAACCGTCGCTACAAGCGCTACCGCAACAAGATCGTCTGGTGCCTGGAGCAACTGGGCTTCGATCCGAAAAAAATCAAGATCGAGCCGGTTGAACACCACCTGGCCCACGCTTCCAGCGCCTACCACTGCTCGGGCTTCCAGGAAAAAACCGCGATCCTCGGCATCGACGGCAAGGGTGAGTACGCCACCACGTTCTTCGGCTACGGCGAAAACGGCAAGATCCACAAGATCAAGGAATTCTACGATCCGGATTCCCTGGGTGGTCTGTATGGCGCGATTACCGAGTTCCTCGGTTTCGAGATGCTCGACGGCGAGTTCAAGGTCATGGGCATGGCGCCGTATGGCGATGCCAGCAAATATGATTTCTCGCGCCTGGCTTCGTTTGAAAACGGCGAGTTGGTGATCAACACCGACTACGCCAACGTCATCGGTCTGCGCCGTTATAAAGAGAAGGGCAAGGGCTTCTACTTCTCGCCAAAACTGATCGAGTGGCTGGGTCCCAAGCGCGAAGGCGATATCGCCGACGAGCCGTACATCCACTACGCGGCCAGCATGCAAGCGCTGTTCGAAAAGCTGGCCCTGCAGATGATCGACCACTACCTGGGCGACATCCTCAAGGACACCGGCAAACTGGCCTTCGCTGGCGGCTGTGCGCTGAACGTCAAGCTGAACCAGAAAATCATTGCCCGTGACGACGTCAAAGAGCTGTTCGTGCAGCCGGCGTCCGGCGATGCCGGCACCGCAGTTGGCGCGGCAGCCTATGTGTCCCACGCCCGTGGTGTACCGGTAGAGAAGATGGAACACGTCTATCTCGGCCCGTCCTACAGCAACGAAGACGTGATCGCTGCGTGCGCCAAGCATGAGAGCAAGCCGGTGTGGCGCAAGATCGAAAACATGCCCAAGCGCATCGCCAAGATCATGGTCGACGGTAACCCGGTGGCCTGGTTCCAGGGCCGCATGGAGTTTGGCCCGCGTGCCTTGGGTGGTCGTTCGATCATCGGTTGCCCGAGCGCCACCGGCGTGGCTGACCGCATCAACCACCAGATCAAGTTCCGCGAGCGCTGGAGGCCTTTCTGCCCGTCGATGCTCGACACCGTGGCCCCGCAGATGATCAAGGTCGATCACCCGGCGCCGTTCATGACCTTCACTTTTGAAGTGTCGGAAGAGTGGAAAACCCGCGTGCCGGAAGTGGTCCATGAAGATGGCACCTCTCGCGCCCAGGTGCTCAAGCGCGAATACAACCCGCGCTACTACGACATGATGAAAGAGCTGGAAGTGCTGACCGGTAACGGCGTGTCGCTGAACACCTCGCTCAACCGCCGTGGCGAAGCGATGATCTGCTCGCCCACCGACGCGCTGAACATGTTCTTCGGCTCCGACCTGCAATACCTGATCATGGAAGACATCCTGGTCGTCAAAGACGGCGTGGACCCTTATGACTCGGTCGGCTGAGCGCCACGTCCTGCAGTTCTGCCACGGCTATGACGGGCCGTTTCTGGACTGCGCGCGGCAGTACGCCAGTTTGTTCGCAGGCACCGGCTACAAGGTGACCACCGTGTTTCTTACCGGGGCCGCCGACCCTGCGGTAGCCGCTGGTTGCGCATCCGATGAAGTGTTGTTCATGGAGTTCAGCTCCAAGGCCATTCGTGGCCTGAAGCTGGGCGCCATCCGTGAGCTGCGCAAGATCGCCGCGTCGCGCAACTTCAGTTTCTGCATCGCCCACCGGTTCAAGCCGATCTATATCGCCTTGCTCGGCACGCGCCTGCCGGTGATCGGCGTGCATCATGCGTTTGGTGACTACGGGCGCCGCAGCCGCAAGCTGTTTGCGTCGATTTTCAGCAAGCGCCTGAGCCTGCTCGGTGTGTCCGATGCGGTGCGCGATGATATGCGTCGCTGCCTGCCGGGCTGGCCTGCAGCGCGTATTCAGACGTTGTATAACCGCATCGATGTCGAGGCCATGCAAGCTCTGCAGGTGCCCGCCGATGAGGCGCGGGATGCCCTGGGGCTGTCGCCGGATGAATGGGTGGTCGGCAATGTCGGCCGTCTGCACCCGGACAAGGACCAGGCCACCTTGCTCAAGGGCTTTGCCTTGGCGTTGCCACATTTGCCAGCACAGAGTCGTTTGGCGATCCTCGGCACCGGGCGCCTGGAGAAAGACCTCAAGGCCCTGGCGCGCGAGCTGGGCATTGCCGAGCAAGTGCTGTTCCTCGGCCAGGTGCCGGATGCGCGTCGGTATTTTCGTGCGTTCGACGCCTTTGCCCTGAGCTCCGATCATGAGCCATTTGGCATGGTGTTGCTGGAGGCCATGGTCGCCGGCGTGCCGTTGCTCGCCACTGCCTGCGGCGGCGCCCGGGAAGTGGTCGAGGGCGTGGGCATTCTGTTTCCGTTTGGTGATGCCGAACACTTGGGCCAGGGTCTTCAGCACCTGGCGGCGATGGATCGTCAACAGCACCAGCTGTGTGCCGAGATGATGCTGGAACGCCTGCACCAACGGTTTTCCGACCCGGCGGTGCGCGCTACTTTCTGGCAGTTGCCCCCCGTACTTGAATTGACCGCGAGGGCTTGATGCTCAATCGATTCCAAGGCTGGCGCGAGCGCGGCTGGTCCGTCGTTGACGCGCCGACCTACAGCCAAGCCTGGCAGCGTTTTGGTGGCAGTGTTGCCACGCATCCGCAGGTGGTCGAGCGTCTTGCCGGCTTGGCCGACATTCCTGTGCGCTATCTGGCATGGGAGCAGGGCAGTGAGCTCAAGGCTTGCATTGCGACTTGGGGGCGGGACCTGGCGTTGTCCAAGGATGTCCTCAAACGGCATGGCAAGAAAGGCTTGTTCGACCTGGGTAACGCCGAGTTGATCCTGCCCGCCGCCGAGGATGCCCAAGCCGCGCTGCGTCATCGCGCGCGTTACCTGTCGGCGCTGAATGAGGGCCGCTTTGCAGGCCTCAAGCCGCAGGCCGAGCAACTGGCCATGGCACGTACCCCGGAAGAGTTGTCGAAGAAGTTTCGTTATAACCAGCGCCGCGAGTTGCGCCTGTTGGAAGAGGCGGGCGGTGTGGTGCGCCCGGTGCAGGAGTTTTCCAGCGCAGAGCTGGCGGCGATCTACTGCGACCTGTTTCAGCGCCGCTGGGGCTTTCCCGCCACGGGCGCCGAACGCATGGCACAGGTGATTGAGCTGCTGCGTGAATGGCTGATTGGTTCGGTGATCTTCCTCAACGATGCGCCAATTGCCATTCAGTTGGTCTACCGCGTTGAAGCGCCGCAGTGGATCAGTGTCGAGTACATCAATGGCGGCGTTGACCCCGAAACCCGCGCCTTCAGCCCGGGCAGTGTATTGAGCTTCCTCAATACCCAAAGTGCCTGGGAGCAAGCGCGCGAAGTCGGCAAGCCATTGCGGTTTTCGTTTGGCCGTGCGGACCGCGAGTACAAGGACCGTTGGTGCAACCCCGTGCCGGTGTTCACGGTATGAGTGAGCCTACGAGCCGCAAGCAGGCGCTGCTCAAGCGCCACCGCCGCAATAAACGCATCGGGCTGTTGGTCGGTTTGCTGGTGTTGATCGGCGTGGGTGTGCTGGTGGCCTGGTGGCTGCCGCTGCTGTTGGCAGTGCTGGCCTGGGTTGCCCATGAGGCCTGGTTTGCCGACCATCTGTTTTACTCGCCGAAGGATGACTACCAGTATCAATTTGCAGCGGATACCGAGCAGCCCAAGGTGGTGCTGAGCGAGGGCCGGCTGGTACTGGGCGAAACCGTCGAGCTGTCGGGCGATGAAACATTGATCCTCGCGCTGCGGCTCAAGAGCAGTGTGCTGGGCCGCTTTGTCGACCCGTTCATCGCCCTGCCGGACGGTGACCGCCAAGTATTCGAGCGCGGCGTCAATGGCCTGCGTTATCTGAACCTGACCGGCCAGGCGCAAGCGTTGCTCGCTGGGCAATTGCGGCTGAGTGGTCGGTTCTGCCGTGTGCAGGGCACGCCTGTGTTGTCGGTATTCCGCCAGCCAGATGTGCGCCAGCAACGGGTGATGGTGATTGCGCCCCATGCCGATGACGCCGAGCTGGCAGCCTTTGGTCTGTACAGTCAGGCGGCGCAACCCTGGATCGTGACGTTGACGGCCGGCGAGATTGAAGCCGAGCATTATCAGCAAATGGGCCTGGGCAAGCCTGAGGCGGCAAGGCTCAAGGGGCGTTTGCGGGCCTGGGACAGCATCGCCGTGCCGCGTTGGGCGGGTGTGCCGCCGGAAAACTCGGTTCAGCTTGGGTATTTCTGCCTGCAGTTGGCGGCGATGAAGGCCGAGCCGGATCGCGCAGTGGCGTCGCGAGAGGCCGAACTCAGCGATATTCGGGTATTTCGCCAATTCAACCCTTTCCCTTTGCCTGCCGACACCGATGGCCAGCCCACCTGGAACAATCTGTTGGCTGACCTGCGGGCCGTGCTGTTGATGGCGCGCCCTGAAGTTATCGTGTTGCCCCATCCGCTGCTTGACCCGCACCCTGATCATATCTGCGCCCAGCAGGCCGTATTGGAAGCCTTGCAGGGCCTGGAGTGGCAGCCGACCACCTTGCTCGGCTACGCCAACCATCTGCATGACAACGACCGCTGGCCAATGGGTGATTCGGGAAGCGGTGTCACGTTGCCGCCAGTTTTTGATTCCACTCAGACGTTGTGGCCTTATTGCCTGCCGTTATCCAACGACCGTCAATGCGACAAGGCGATGTCGTTGGGCATGATGCATGACCTGCAACCGAGGATGCCGTTCAAGCGGCGGGTGCGGCGGGTCATACAGCGCCTGCTGGCTGGGAGAGCTGTTTCGCCGTGGGGTGAGAATGAGTTTTTCCGCAAGGCCGTCCGGCGGCATGAACTTTTTTGGTTCATCAAGCACAAGTAACGTTAAGCAACGAAGTGGCGTGCAGCACGTCCCAGTAAAAAAATGACAGTGAGTCCCCAGTGATTAATCCATGCCCCCGCATCCTTTTTCTTATCCCGTACTTTGGTCACTGGCCATTCTGGATGCCGTTTTTTCTCGAAAGCTGCAGACGCAACGCGGACATCGACTGGTTGTTGTTCAGCGACTGTCCGATACCGGCCAACGTGCCGGACAACGTCCGGATTGAAAGCATTAGCTTTGCCGATTACTGCGCGTTGGTGTCACAGCGGTTGTACATCAACTTTGCGCCTCAAGCGCCGTATAAGCTGTGTGATATCAAGCCAGCGCTGGGGCACATTCATGCTGACCGCCTCAAAGGCTACGATTTCTGGGCGTTTGGCGACCTGGACCTGATCTATGGCAACCTGCGCGAATACTTCACTGCCGATCGGTTGGCCGGCTATGACCTGTTCTCGACCCATGAGCGGCGGGTGGCCGGCCATTTGTGCCTGATGCGCAATACCGCCAAAAAGCGCCAAGTGTTCATGCAGATCAAGGATTGGGAAGCGCGCTTCACTGATCAGGAGCATCATGCCCTGGATGAAGGCGCGTTCAGCAGGATCTTCCTGTGGCGCAAGAATTTCCCGAAGCCACTGTTCGAGCTGGTAGGCAAGCTCAACCCGTGGCGTCGGCGCAGTGAATTCACCGAGGCGTTCAGTACGCCGGGTGGTGCGATCAAATGGCACGACGGCACTGATCGCTTTCCGCATCAATGGTTCTGGAATAATGGTCGCCTGACCAACGACAGGGATGGCGACCGCGAGTTTCCGTATTTCCATTTTGTCTGCTGGAAACGCAATCAGTGGTCTTTGCTGCCGGCGCCAGACGCCGAGTACATCGCGACGCTGGCCGCTGAAAAATCCTGGGTTGTTGATGCCACAGGTTTCCATCGAGGAGAGTTATGAGTCGGCCTTTCAAGGTCCTGCAATTGCAGCCTGACTACAATGTTAAATCCCATGATTTTGCCGACCTGGCCGAACAGATCGTCAAGGCATTGCCTGCGGACCGCTATGAAGTCACCGCCGCTTTTTTGCGGGGCCGGCCAGGGCCTGCAGACCCGGTCAGCCGCGCGGCCACGTCCGTCTACTTCGAGTTTTCCGACAAGTCGCTCAAGGGCTTGAGGCTGCGCGCGATGTGGCGGCTGTATCAGTTTTGCCGCAAGGAAAAATTCGACGTCGTGGTGTGCAACCGCTTCAAGCCGGTCAACATGATGTTGCAGTTGAACCGCTGGTTGAAGATCCCGCTGTGCATCGGCATCTCCCACGGCTTTGGCGAGTATGACCGCCTTTATCGACGCAAGCAGGCCCAGCGCTGGATCGACGAGCATTGGCGTTTTGTCGGCGTGTCGCCAGCGGTCAAGCAGTACCTGCTGGACTGCCAGTGCGGGTTTACCGACCGCAATACCTACGCCATTACCAATGCCATCGACATCGAGCAGGCTGAAGGCTTGCAGCATTCCCGTGAGCGTGCGCGCGAGTTGCTGGGCATCGACCCTTCTGTGCGGTTGATCGGCGCCTTGGGGCGCCTGGTGCCGGTGAAGGGCCACACCTATTTGTTGCAGGCATTTGCGGCGCTTAAAGACCGCTACCCTTCGGCGCAGCTCGCCATCATTGGCGCCGGGCGCGAAGAGTCCAACCTGGCCGCGCAAATCAACAGCCTCGGCCTGGCGGGGCGGGTGCATTTGCTGGGCTTCAAGGAAAATGCCCTGCAATACGTGCGCGCCTTTGATATCTGGGCGATGCCGTCGCTGGCAGAAGGTTTGGGCCTGGCACTGCTGGAAGGCATGAGCGGTCGGCTGCCGGTGATCGCCTCAAGCGTACCGGCCATGCTGCCGCTGATTCAAGGCGCGGGCGGCCTGGCGGTGGAGCCGGCCAACGTGCCCGAGCTGACCCAGGCGCTGGACACCTACCTGGCGCTGTCCGATGAAGAACTCGCGCAGAAAGGCGAACAGGCTTATCAGTACCTTCAGGCACAACACGACATTGAGGTGTTCCGCCAGGAATACCTGGAACTGATTGATTCAGGATTGGCTCAAGCACGCAGGAACCATGTATGAACCAGAGTCAGCCCTTGGTCACGGTGATCATCGCGTCTTACAACCACGCGCCTTACATTGAGGAAAGCATCCTCAGTGTCCTGAACCAGACGTACCCCAACATTGAACTGCTGGTGATTGACGATGGTTCGACAGATGACAGTGTCGAGCGCATTCGTCGACTGCAGGAACACCATACCTTCGACTTTCGTGTCCAGCAGAATCAAGGGCTGACCAATACGCTCAATGGCGCGATTGCCCGCTCTCAAGGCCCGCTGATTGTGCCGTTCGGTTCCGACGACATCATGTTGCCGGAGCGCATCGCGACCCAGGTGGCGTATATGGACGGCAAGCCTGAGGTGGGGATCTGTGCGGGTAATATCGAGCTGATCGACTCCAACGGCGAGCTGTTTCCCGAGAAGCGCCAACGCCGGGATGTGCCTTTTCGGCGCCTGGACTTCGACGATATGTTCCTGGAGCGTAAACCCTACCCGCCGGCGCCCACGCTGATGATTCGGCGCGAGGCGCTGGAAAAGGTCGGTGGGTTCGACCCGCAGATTCGCCTGGAAGACTTGTTGATCGAGCTGAAGATTACCCGCGCCGGGTACTTCATCGACGGTTTGAACGTGGTGATGGCGCGCTACCGCAAGCACGCTACCAATTCGTACAAGAATCATCGATTCATGATCGACAACATCCTGCGTTCCTACGCGCTGTTCAGTGACCACCCGCAATATGACGAGGTGCGTTACAAGTTCCTGAGCTCCATGTTCCTCAAGACGTCCAACCGCAATCGTGCGTTGGCGCGAGAGCTGCTGGCGCAGATCCCGTTTCGGGCCTGGAACAAGAAAACCTGGCGCGGCCTTGGCCGGCTGTACTTTTCCCCGCTGGAAAAAGACTGATACCGCGTGCGCCCCATTTCAGGGGCGCACCGGGCTTGCCTTCAGGCGGCAGGGCGAGCGAGTGTGAGGACCTGCTCGCGGATTTTCAGCGTGGCGTGCGGCGATGCGACGGATGCATACCCGTTGATCAACTGTTCGAAGTGGGTTTCGAACAACCAGTTGCGGTCCTGCGAATAGCGTTGCATATGCTTCAAGTTGCGCTGGCGCAGAGTGTTGCGCAGCGCTGACGGAAAGATGCGCATGTCTGCCACGTCAATCAGGCCGAACTCCCCGTCTTCCAAGAGCAGCACATTGCCCAAATGCAGGGAACGGAAGTATACACCGCGCTCGTGCAACTGAGCCATGAACCGGCCAAACCGTTCAATCAGCGATTCGCGCAGGCTGCTGTCCAGGCTTTGCAGGGCCTGACGCAGCGTCAGGCCGGGCAGTGGCCGGTAGTGCACGGCGCTGCTGCCATCCTGCAGGCAATACAGGTCAAGGATGGTCGGTGATGCAATGCCTAGCCGTCGCAGTTGTTCACTGTTGCTGACAAAGCGTTCCGAATAGGGATTGAACATGCCCGAGGTGTACCAGCGGCGGGCCCTGAACAGCTTGAGGAAGCTGCCATCCTGCAGGCGCAGGACTTTCGGCCCGAGACCATCTTCCTCGATAACGTCCGCGCCGCTGCGCAGGGCTTCAAACGCCTGCTGCTCGGGTGTTTGCACCGGCATGCGCAGCAGGCTGCCACGACGTTTGGCAATGCTCAGGCCCGCGATCAGGGCCAGAGGGATCCACAGCAGGAACCAGTGCTCCTTGGGCCGCGACAGAATGCCGCCGCCTTCAGTCAGGCCGGCGCCGATGCCGTAGGCCAGCAGGGCGGAAGCCAGCAGGAACAGTGGCTGTGTACGCTCTTTGAAGCCTTTATAGAGGCCCCAGCCCAGCATGAAGATCCACGGGATAAAGCCGATGATGCCCACGTAATAGAGCACGCCGAGCGCAAAGCTGTGGGGTTCCATCAGCTCGACACCGGCCACGATCAGCGACAATTCGGAGTCGTAGCTGTGTCCGATGAAGGGGTGTTCGGCGATACGCTGCAGCGTCATGCTCCACAACTCGAAGCGATACGAACTGCCTCGCTCGGTAATGGCCTCCGGGTAAAGCAGCAGAAGTGCCGCCGCCCCCAGCACCAGGGTCGCAATCATCAGGGCTGAACGGCGATTGCGGCTGACAAAGGCGATCCACACGGCGGCCAGCGTCAGTGCAACCAGCGGCGTGCGGGAGCCGGTCGCCAGGATCGCGAGCGCCATGATCGCCAGGGCAGGCGCACTGAAACACAGCACACGCAGGCGCTGGGTGGTAATGCAGATATAGAGCCAGTAGACGCAGAAAAAGCCGAAGAGGTGGGAGCTGAGCAGTGGGTTGTCGAGGGCGCCACGGCCGCCGATCATGCGCATGCTCAGGCCAGGTTCGAAGCCTTTGGCGAACGCCACCAGGTTGCACAGGCACACCACCAGCGCAATCACGGCGGCGCTGAAAAATATCGGCTTGAACAGGTCTTTGCGGTAATGCAGCAGCAACCCACAACCGGCAAACAGCATGAAGGTTTGCAGCGGCACCTTGAACAGGTTGGAGTCGCCGGTAGGCGCCGGGCTCCACAGCACGGTGGTGATTGCCCAGGCGCAAAACGCCAGGAACGCGATGATCAGGGGTTCACGCAACAGCTCCTTGATTTCCCGCGGGCGCATGCACAGCAGGAACAAGGTCGGCACACTGAAAAAACCGTAGTAGAACCGGTGCATGACATTGCGATTGGTGACGTAGAACAGCGAACTCAGGAGCAACAACAAGCCAATGGGCAAAATCCACAGGACCAGGAAGTCGAAAACGCGATTTGAGCCGTAGGCAAGGCGCTTGGAGTGCATACAGAAAAGCCATTCCAGAATTGAGAAAGCCGACCATCTTAAAGTAGTCGCTATATAATGTCGTCGGTTGGATCCAACCGGGCCGTGGGTTATACCGGGTGCAAGTACAACAGAGAAGCTGTGCTAAAGTCAGCCTCCTTTTTCAAAACGCCGCGTGATATGACCGACTCCAGTCCGAGCGCAAGCCCTTCGAGCTTGAAAATATACTTCCGCCTGCTCATGTACGTTAAGCCCTATGCCGGCTTGTTCGCGCTGAGTATCGTTGGATTTCTGATTTTCGCGTCGACCCAGCCCATGCTGGGGTACATCCTCAAGTACTTCGTCGACGGCCTATCCAACCCGGAAGCGGTGCTGTTCCCCAACGTACCGTTTCTGCGCGACCTGCAATTGCTGCAAGCCGTGCCTTTGTTGATCATTCTGATCGCGGCCTGGCAGGGCCTGGGTTCGTTCCTGGGCAACTACCTGCTGGCCAAGGTCTCCCTGGGCCTGGTCCACGACCTGCGCGTGCAGTTATTCAATAACCTGCTGACGCTGCCCAACCGTTACTTCGACAACCACAACTCCGGGCATCTGATTTCCCGCATCACCTTTAACGTGACCATGGTCACGGGTGCGGCGACCGATGCCATCAAGGTGGTGATTCGCGAAGGCATGACGGTGATCTTCCTGTTTGCCTCGCTGCTGTTCATGAACTGGCGCCTGACGCTGGTGATGATCGCCATCCTGCCGCTGATTGCGGTGATGGTCAGCACGGCCAGCAAGAAATTCCGCAAGCAGAGCAAGAAGATCCAGGTGGCCATGGGCGACGTGACCCACGTGGCTTCCGAAACCATCCAGGGCTATCGCGTGGTGCGCAGCTTCGGGGGTGAAGTCTACGAAGAGAAGCGCTTTTTCAAGGCCAGCCAGGGCAACACCGACAAGCAGTTGCGCATGACTCGCACCGGGGCGATCTACACCCCGTTGCTGCAACTGGTGATCTACACCGCCATGGCCGTGCTGATGTTCCTGGTGCTTTACCTTCGCGGCGACGCGTCCGCTGGTGACATGGTGGCCTACATCACCTTGGCCGGCCTGTTGCCCAAGCCTATCCGTCAACTCTCGGAAGTCAGCTCGACCATTCAGAAAGGCGTGGCCGGTGCTGAAAGCATTTTCGAACAGTTGGACGAAGAGAAGGAAGTCGACCGCGGCACCATCGAACGCGACAAGGTCAGCGGCCGCCTGGAAGTGCGTCAACTGAACTTCACCTACCCTGGCACCGAACGCCATGTGCTCAAGGACATCAGCTTTACCGCCGAACCTGGACAGATGATCGCCCTGGTGGGCCGCTCCGGCAGCGGCAAGTCGACCCTGGCCAGCCTGATCCCGCGGTTCTACCACCATGAAAGCGGCGAAATCCTGCTCGACGGTGTAGAGATCGAGGACTACAAACTGCTCAACCTGCGCAAGCACATTGCCCAGGTGACCCAGCATGTCACCCTGTTCAGCGACACCGTGACCAACAACATCGCCTATGGCGACCTGGCCGGTGCGCCACGGGCGGACGTTGAAGCGGCAGCGGCGGATGCCTATGCCAAGGACTTCATCGACCAGTTGCCCAAAGGCTTCGATACCCAGGTGGGTGAAAACGGCGTGCTGTTGTCCGGCGGCCAACGCCAGCGCCTGGCTATCGCCCGAGCCTTGCTGAAGAACGCGCCGTTGCTGATTCTCGACGAGGCCACCTCGGCCCTCGACACCGAATCCGAGCGGCACATTCAGGCGGCTCTGGACAAGGTCATGCAGGGCCGCACGACCCTGGTGATTGCGCACCGCTTGTCCACTATCGAGAAGGCCGACCTGATCCTGGTGATGGACGACGGCCGGATTGTCGAGCGCGGTACCCACGCCGAGCTGCTGGCACAGAACGGCTACTACGCCCGCCTGCATGCCATGGGCCTGGATGCCCCAGTGTCGGCCGATATCACCTGAAACCTTGTGGGAGCGGGCTTGCCCGCGATAGCGCAGTGTCAGTCACCGAATGTTTCGACTGATTCACCGCCATCGCGGGCAAGCCCGCTCCCACATGTGTTCCTCGGTGGATTCAATGGCAGGCCCCTCGCACTATCTTCTGTGCACACCCTCCACAAGCCTTCCATAACCCTGTGCTAATATCGCGCCCCTGTTCATTTTGTATGTGGGTTGCTCCATGAAGTTGTCCATGCCGCGATTCGATCAAGCCCCTGTCTTGGTGGTCGGCGATGTCATGCTCGACCGTTACTGGCATGGCGGTACCTCACGGATTTCCCCTGAGGCACCGGTACCGGTAGTTAAGGTCGAGCAAATCGAAGACCGTCCAGGTGGCGCTGCCAACGTTGCCCTCAATATTGCCGCGCTCGGCGCCCCGGCCTCCCTGGTCGGTGTGACCGGCGACGACGAAGCCGCCGACAGCCTGGCCAACAGCCTGCGCGGTGCTGGCGTGCGCGCGCTGTTCCAGCGCATTGCCCATCAGCCGACCATCGTCAAGCTGCGGGTCATGAGCCGTCACCAGCAATTGCTGCGTATCGATTTCGAAGAACCCTTCGCCACCGACGCCCTGGCCCTGAGCGGTCAGGTTGACGCGTTGCTCGAAGGCATCAAGGTGCTGGTCCTGTCCGACTACGGCAAAGGCGCCCTGAAGAACCATCAGGAACTGATCCAGGCCGCCAAGGCCCGCAACATTCCGGTGCTGGCCGATCCGAAGGGCAAGGACTTCTCGATTTATCGGGGCGCCAGCCTGATCACGCCAAACCTCAGTGAGTTCGAAGCCATTGTCGGCGGTTGCGCCGATGAGCACGAATTGGTGACCAAGGGCGCCGCGTTGATGGCTGACCTCGACCTGGGGGCCTTGCTGGTTACCCGTGGCGAGCACGGCATGACCCTGCTGCGCCCGGGCCACCCGGCGATGCACTTGCCGGCGCGCGCCCGTGAAGTGTTTGATGTCACCGGTGCCGGTGATACGGTGATTTCCACCCTGGCGGCGTCCATTGCGGCCGGTGAAGAATTGCCCCACGCCGTGGCCTTGGCCAATCTGGCGGCGGGCATTGTGGTCGGCAAACTGGGCACCGCGGCCATCAGTGCGCCTGAATTGCGCCGGGCGATCCAGCGTTCCGAAGGCTCGGAGCGTGGCGTGCTGAGCCTGGAACAATTGCTGCTGGCGATTGATGATGCCCGTGCCCACAACGAAAGCATTGTGTTCACTAACGGTTGCTTCGACATCCTGCATGCCGGTCACGTGACTTACCTGGAACAGGCGCGCGCTCAAGGCGATCGTCTGATCGTCGCGGTCAATGACGACGCCTCGGTCAGCCGCTTGAAAGGCCCGGGCCGTCCGATCAACAGCGTCGACCGACGCATGGCCGTATTGGCGGGTTTGGGCGCGGTGGACTGGGTGATCAGCTTCTCTGAAGGCACCCCGGAAAACCTGTTGGCCCAAGTCAAGCCAGACGTACTGGTCAAGGGCGGCGACTACTCTGTTGATCAAGTCGTGGGCGCCGACATCGTCAGCGCTTACGGCGGTACGGTCAAAGTGCTCGGGCTGGTTGAAAACAGCTCGACCACGGCCATTGTCGAGAAGATCCGCAACAATGAGTAACGCAGACAAGTGGGTCCTTATCACCGGTGGTGCCGGTTTCATCGGCTCGCACCTGGTCGATGCATTGCTTGCAAAGGGCTATGCCGTAAGGGTGCTGGATGACCTGTCCACTGGCAAACGCAGCAATGTGCCGTTGGATAACCCACGCGTACAGCTGATTGAAGGTGATGTCGCCAACGCCGACCTGGTGGCGCAAGCCGCCATCGGCGCCACGGCGGTGGTGCATTTGGCAGCGGTGGCTTCGGTGCAAGCCTCGGTGGATGACCCGGTCAGCACGCACCAGAGCAATTTTGTCGGCACCTTGAATGTCTGCGAAGCCATGCGCAAGGCCGGTGTGAAGCGTGTGGTATTTGCTTCCAGCGCTGCGGTGTATGGCAACAATGGCGAGGGCGCTTCGATTGACGAAGAGACCACCAAGGCCCCGCTGACGCCTTACGCGTCGGACAAGTTGGCCGGTGAGCATTACTTCGATTTCTACCGTCGCCAGCATGGCCTGGAACCGGTCATTTTCCGCTTCTTCAATATTTTCGGGCCACGCCAGGACCCGTCATCGCCGTACTCGGGCGTGATCAGTATCTTCAGCGAGCGCGTGCAACAGGGTGTGCCGATCAGCGTGTTTGGCGATGGCGAGCAAACCCGCGACTTCATGTACGTCGAAGACCTGGTGGATGTGTTGGTGCAAGCCATCGAAGCGCCTGAGGCACCGTTGGGTGCGATCAACGTCGGCTGGAACCGCACCACCACGCTCACGCAGGTGTTGGAGGCGCTGGAAGAGGTGGTGGGCAAATTACCGACTATCACTTACGGGCCGGCGCGCTCGGGGGATATTCGGCATTCGCGGGCCAATAACCAGCGGCTGCTGGCCAGTTTTACCCTGCCTGAGCCAACCCCGTTGAAGGTCGGCCTGGAGCGGCTACTAAACAGCTGAACACAATCAACTGTGGGAGCGGGCTTGCTCGCGAATGCGGCGTGTCAGTCAGTACATGTGTAACTGATGCACCGCGTTCGCGAGCAAGCCCGCTCCCACATTGATCTGCTTGGTTTTTGAGTTCAGCGGCTGGCTTTTTTCTTCGGCACGATCTTGCGCAGCATCTGCCGTGCCTTGCCGGTCAAGCGCTTGAGCTTTGACTCTTTCTCAGGCTGTGCCAGCCCTTGTTGCCTGACCCAATCCTTCCAGCGAATGCGCTCGTCGCGCACCAACCAGCCTTCCTGCTGGGCGAAACTTTCCGCCAGGTACACGCCGCGCGTACTGGCCGGGTAAAGCTGGTCCTTCTTGACCGTGTACAGCTCGGCAAGCGGCTGGCCATCTTTCAAGGGCATCAGGTACAGGTCGGGCCGCTGGCGGTCCAGGCGCGCGACCAACTGGTCACCTTCAAGCCGTTCATCCACATGGAACAAGCTTAGGGACTTGGCTTCCTTCGGCACTTCCAGACGCAAGTCATAAATCAATTGCAGTGACGCCGTGGGCAGGTGCACGTAAGCCCGCGGGCGTTCGATCAATTGCGTGGTGGCGCAACGCACCGGGCGCGCGGCACCTGACAGTGGGCTCAAGCGAAACGGCAAGGCTTCACGGTAATGCAAGGCGGCGGAGTAGGGGGCCGGCAGCCAGGTGTCATTGAAGCGCCCGCCGAGCCAGCCTTCGGGGGTTTCCAGCAGGCACTCTTCGGCGATTTCCTGGATGGCGGTGTGCAGCGGCAGGTTCAGTTCGTGGGCGGGGACGTAGCCGGAGATCAGTTTGAGCACCACATCGCCACGGTCCTGGCGGCGTTGGCGCACCAGTACCCAGTAATCCTTGTTCTGCCAGTGCAGGGTCAGGCGCACCGACACGCCGAGGTTCGCCAGCTCGAGGGCGAAACGCTCGGGGTCAGCCACCGCCACCGGCTTGCGCCGTTGCAGGGTCTGGGCAAAGTTGAGCGGCATGCCCACGCTCTGGTAGCTCAGGCCTTCGGGGGTAGCTTCGACGTGCAGCGGCAGTGTTTTAAAGTTACTCGGGTTTTTTCTAATGAGCGTACGCGGCATGTCGGCTCCTTTTTGCGACGGGGTCGGCCGCGTCGGCGGCATCAGAGTTGACGAATGACTTGGGCAGCGGTCGCCACGTTATGGGCCAGGTGCAGCGGATTAATGGTCCCGACAATAGCACTGGCGACGCCCGTTTGCGCAAACAACAGCATGAAACTCGCGCGAATTGGATCCATTCCAGGCTCCAGGCACACGTGGCCGCTGGCCAGGGCCTTTTTCACCAGAATGCCTTTGCCATGGGCTGCTGCATATTCAATGACGGTTTTCTCGGCCTGTTCGTTCAGATTGTAGGTGACCATCGCGCAATCACCCTGTTCCAGAGCCTTCACACCGCCTTCGACGGTTTTGCCGGAAAAGCCGAAGCCACGAATCTTGCCCTCTTTTTTCAGTTCCGCCAGGGTCTGGTACACCTCGCAATCATTGAGGATGTGCAGGTCATTACCATCGGAATGCACCAGCACCAGGTCGATAAAATCCGTTTCAAGTCGCTTCAAACTGCGCTCAATCGACAGGCGGGTATGGGCGGCACTGAAGTCATGATGGGAAACGCCATCGGCAAACTCTTCGCCGACCTTGCTGACAATCACCCAGTCCTTGCGCTGGTCGCGTAACAGCGGCCCCAGGCGTTCTTCGCTGCGGCCATAGGCCGGGGCGGTGTCGATCAGGTTGATGCCCAGTTGTTGGGCTTGGCGCAATAACTTCCGCGCTTCGTCGTCATTGGGGATCTGGAAGCCGTTAGGGTATTTCACCCCTTGGTCGCGGCCCAGCTTGACGGTGCCCAGGCCCAGTGGCGAGACCAGAATGCCGGTGCTGCCCAGTGGGCGATGCAGGTCGTGCAGGGTTGGCAGGCTCATGGCAACAGGTGCTCCCAGGCAGGTTGGCCGAGGGCTGGCTTGGGCAGGTCGGGCAGGGTTTCGCTGGCGCTTGGGCGGATGCCGTCGCGCTCCAGGGCGTTGAGCACGCGATCAGCGAAGTCCGGCGCCAGCGCCAGCTTGGTCGGCCAGCCCACCAGCAGGCGGCCTTGTTCGGCGAGGAAGGCGTTGTCGGGGCGGGTCAGGCCCGATTGCAGTGGCTCGGCGCGATCAACCCGCAGCGTGGCCCACTGGGTCTGGCTCATGTCGATCCACGGCAATAATTGCCCGAGCTCTTTTTGCGCGGTAGCGATCTGTTCTTCAGGTGTGCGCGCGACGCCATCCGCCTCGGCGATATCGCCGCCCATGTACCACACCCAATTGCCGTCGGCTGCCGGGTGAGTGGTGACGGTGATGCGCGGCTTGGTGCCGCCGCCCAGGCAGTGCGCATACAGCGGTTTCAGGCCTGGGCCTTTGGCGATAATCATATGCAGCGGGCGCTTTTGCATGGCGGGTTGGCTGAGGCCCAAAGCGGCCAGCAGATCAGCAGTGCCTCCCCCGGCACTCAGCACGATGCGCTGGGCGCGGATCTCGCGGCCGTCGACTTTCAAGCCCACGAGCGTGTCGCCGTCCAACAGCGGTTCGATGTGCTGCCCGGCGAGCAAGCCATCACCCGCCAGTTGGGCCAGGCGTTCGATCAGGCTGGGTACGTCCACCACCAGCTCCGCCAGGCGATAGACCTTGCCCTTGAAGCGTCGGTCTTGCAGGGCCGGGGGCAAGTCGTCGCCCTTGACCTGATCGACACGGCCGCGCACGGCCTTGCTGGCGAAGAAGCTGGTGAGGTTGCCGGCGAGCGTGCCCGGGGACCACAGGTAATGGGCTTCGGACAGCAAGCGCACGCCGGACAAGTCCAGCTCGCCGTCACCGGCCAAGGCTTCGCGCCAGCGGCGCGGCATGTCGGCAATTGCCTCGGATGCGCCGGTGAGGGCGCCGTGCAGGGCGTATTTAGCGCCGCCGTGGATAATCCCCTGGGACTTCACGCTTTGCCCGCCACCCAGTGTGGCGCTTTCCACCAGTACCGTGGAAAACCCCTGGCGGCGCAGGCGCGCGTTAAGCCAGAGGCCGGCAACTCCGGCGCCGACAATCAGAACGTCGGTGGAAATAACGGATGGCATCGGCGACCTCAGTGTTCAAGACAAGAGGCGCAGTATACAGGCTGTTGAGTGGCGGTCAGTGCCCGGCGGTTTTCGAGAACAGTTGAATGACCACCACCCCCAGTACAATCAGGCCCATCCCGAGCATCGCCGGGACATCAAGCTTTTGCCCATAGATAAACAGTGCCGCGATACTGACCATCACAATCCCCATGCCGGCCCACACCGCGTACGCCACGCCCACCGGCACGGTACGCACCACCAGGGTCAGCATCCAGAACGCAATGCTGTAGCCGATGATGACCAGTGCCAGCGGCAGAGGCGTACTCCAGCCCTTGACGGCTTTCATGGAAACGGTTGCGACCACTTCCGAGCAAATGGCAATGGCCAGATAAAGGTAGGCGGCATTCATGGGGTAGTCCTCGGTGTGTTGCAGGCTTGATTAGGTGGGCATTCTAACGCTTCACGAGATGAGATAAAGTCATTACCTATCCGAATTAAAGATGGGTTAGCCATGAGCGTGCAGTGGAACCTGGAGCAGATGCGCTTGTTTGTGAGCGTCGCCGAGCAGCGCTCGTTTTCCGCTGTAGCACGCGGCGAGCGCAAGGCGCAGTCAGCGGTGAGCAACGCAATTGCCTGGTTGGAGGCTGATCTGGGGCTCAGCCTGTTTGAGCGTAGCAGTGGCCGTCAACCGCGCCTGACCGAAGCCGGCAGCGTCTTGCTGGAGGAAGCGCGCGAGGTGTTGCGCCAGTGTGAACGGCTTAATGGCCGCGCGCTGTCACTGACGCGCGGTGAGGAAGCCTGCCTGCGTCTGGCCCAGGATGAAGCCATGTTGTTCCAGCCGGTACTCGATAGCCTTGAGGCGCTTGCCGTGCAGTACCCGCTCCTGGAAGTGCAGCTGTCCAGCGCCGCGCAAGGCGATGTGGCGCGCAAGCTGGTGGAGCGTAAAGCCGATCTCGGCCTGTTGTTCTATCACGACCTGATCCCCGAGGCGCTTGAGCGTCGGGTGGTGGGCAGTGTGGAAATGGTCACGGTGTGCGGCGTCAACCACCCGCTGGCCAAGGAGGCGTACGTGGACTGTCAGCGTCTGGCGCAGTACCGCCAGTTGCTGATGTCGACCCAGACCAGTGTTTACCCCGGCAGCGACGCCGCCAGCCCGCTGGTGTGGCGCGCCGACAGTTTCTACGTGTTGGCCGAATGGCTGATGAGTGGCCTGGGCTGGGCCTGGTTGCCGCGGCATATTGTGCAGTACCCGACCTATCAGCAACAGATGGTGGAATTGAACAGCGAATGGACGCCGCCCGCGCTGGTGGTGGAACTGGTCTGGCGTCGCGACGAGCACCTCGGCCCTGCAGCACGCTTCCTGACTGAACGATTTGCCGAGTGCTTGCGGGCGATTGACTGAAAAAGCCGATAAACTCCGCCGCCATGAATAGAACTCTCTACAGCTGTCTGTTTTACCTGGCGCTGCCGTTGGTGGCTTTACGTCTGTGGCTGCGCGCGCGCAAGGCGCCGGCCTATGCCAAGCGCGTCGGCGAGCGCTTTTCGTATGGGCTGCCGGTCATGCAGCCGGGCGGCATCTGGGTGCATGCGGTGTCGGTAGGCGAAAGCATTGCCGCCGCGCCGATGATCCGTGGGCTGATGGCGCGCCATCCCACGCTGCCGATCACGGTGACCTGCATGACGCCTACCGGCTCCGAGCGCATCCAGGCGCTGTTCGCTAATGAGCCGCGCATTCAGCACTGCTATTTGCCGTATGACTTGCCCTGCGCGGCCAAGCGTTTTCTTGATCGTGTGCAGCCCAAATTGGCAGTGATCATGGAAACCGAGTTGTGGCCCAACCACATCCACGCCTGTGCGCAACGCGGTATTCCGGTGGCGCTGGCGAATGCGCGACTGTCAGCGCGTTCGGCCAAGGGCTATGCGCGTTTCGCCAGGCTGACCGCGCCGATGCTGTCTGAAATGCGCCTGTTCGCGGTGCAGACCCACACCGAAGCCCAGCGTTTCCTGAGCCTGGGGGCCCGCCCGGACACGGTTGAAGTCACCGGCTCGATCAAGTTCGACCTGACCATCGACCCCGAGCTGCCGCTGCGCGCTGCGGCCTTGCGCGAGCAATGGGGCGCCAGCGAGCGCCCGGTGTGGATCGCCGCCAGCACCCATGAAGGCGAGGACGACGTGGTACTGGCGGCCCATCGCCAACTGCGCGAAAGCTACCCCGACGCGCTGCTGATTCTGGTACCGCGGCATCAGGAGCGTTTCGGGCCGATGTTCGAGTTGTGCGGGCAGCAAGGGTTTGCCACCGTGCGCCGTTCCAGCGGTGAACCTGTTACCGCAGACACCTCGGTGCTGCTCGGCGACACCATGGGCGAGCTGCTGTTTCTCTATGCCCTGGCCGACAGCGCGTTTGTCGGCGGCAGCCTGGTGCCGACCGGTGGGCATAATCCGCTGGAGCCGGCTGCGTTGGGCAAGCCCGTCATCATGGGGCCGCACCTGTTCAACTTTCTCGAAATCAGCGCGATGATGCGCGATGCCGGGGCGCTGCGAGAGGTGGATGACGCAGAGGGATTGGCCGAGGCGGTGCGGCAACTGTTCGAGCTGCCGCAGGACGCGCGCAAGATGGCGCAAGCGGGATTGAAGGTGATGCAGGCTAATCAGGGCGCGTTGAAGCGCTTGCTGGATGGGTTGGACAAACTGCTTAATCACTGAAAAATGTGGGAGCTGGCTTGCCTGCGATTGCATCACCCGGGTGTCACTGATACACCGCGGTGCCTGCATCGCGGGCCAGCCCGCTCCCACATTGGTTTGTGCTGTGCTTAGTAGCCTGGACGGGCCTTGAGCTGCTCGGCGGCGGCTTTGGCCAGGTCCGGCGGCAGGAAGTCCTTGTCCGGGTTGTAGTCAGCCTTGAGGTAACGCGTCAGGTCCTGCAAATCACCTGGGCTGAGCGTGCCCGCAGCCTGCTTCAAGCGCAGGTTGTCGAGGATGTAGTCGTAGCGGCTGTTGTTGTAGTTGCGCACCGACGCGTAGAGCTGGCGCTGTGAATCCAGCACATCGACGATGTTGCGCGTGCCCACCTGATAGCCGATTTCGGTGGCTTCCACCGCGCTCTGGTTAGAGATAATCGACTGGCGACGCGCCTGCACCTGTTCCACATCGGTATTCACCGCGCGGTGCAGATTGCGGGTGTTTTCCACCACCTGGCGACGCAGGCCTTCGCGTTGCTGTTCGGTTTGATCGAGGCGCGAATAGGATTCGCGTACTTGGGAACTGGTGAGGCCGCCACTGTAGATCGGGATGTTCAGGCGCAAGCCGATGGTGCGCTGGGACACATCGCCGCCGTAGGGCACTGGCAGTTGGTTCGGGTTGCTGAAACCCAGCGCGTCGTTGTCACCCTTTTCGTATTGCGCCACGGCGTCGAGGGTCGGCAAGTGGCCGGCCTTGCGCTGTCTCAGGGTTTCTTCGGCGGCGGTCACCGCGTAGTTGCTGGCCAGCAGGTTGAGGTTCTGGCGGCCGGCGGTTTCAACCCAGGCCTTGGCGTCGTTCGGCGCCGGTGGCAGCACCGGCAGGGTGTGCACAACGCCCTGGATCGCGTTGTACTGGCGGTTGGTCAGGGTGATCAACGCTTCGAAGGCGTCGTCCACCTGACGCTGGGCGACGATGCGGTTGGCGCGGGCGGTGTCGTAACTGGCCTGGGATTGCAGCACGTCGGTCTTGTCCGACAGGCCCACATCAAAGCGCTCGTTGGACTGGTCGAGCTGGCGTTTGAAGGCGCTTTCTTCAGCCTTGGTCGAGGCCAGGTTGTCCTGGGCGCGCAGCACGGCGAAGTAGCTTTCGGCGCTTTGCAGGATCAGGTTCTGCTCGGTGGCCGAAAGCTGCAGCGAGGCTTGTTCGTTGACGGCTTCGGCGGCTTGCAGCTGGAACCAGCGATCGGCGCGGAACAGCGGCTGGCTCAGGGTTGCACGCCAGGAATGCGCGTCACGGTTGACGGTGGCTGCCGGCTGGTCGATCTGGGTGCGCACGTTATTGCTGTCGGCGCCGGCCGAGAGGTTGGGCAGCAAGCCGGCGCGGGCCTGGGGCACCACTTCTTTTTGTGCGCCATATTGAGCGCGGGCGGCGGCCAGGTCGGCGTTGTTGTTCACCGCTTCCTGGTAGACGCTGACCAAATCGGTTTTGGCGGACAAGGGCGCTTCAGCTGCCCAGACCATTCCATTGGTCGCACAAGACACGGCAAGAGCCAGTGAAAGTTTGCGCAGCATGAGGCGATCCCTAGTGTGAATATTACGGCGATAATTTAGCGCCCAAGGCTAAGGCTGGCCATTCCTGGCGTCAAGCATTGTGGCGGCCCCCGAGTGTAGTGTTGCTGACCCGGCGCAACAATCCCGCAATCACGCCATTCATCACGCTGAATGCACCGCTATTGGCAATTTGCCCACGCCTTGGTCTAGACTGGCCGCGTTCTTGTCGGGGTGCCTTGTTGGAAGGCTGAGATCGGTAAATACCGGATCCCGTTGAACCTGATCAGGTTAGCGCCTGCGTAGGGAACAAGATTTCTCGTCACCCGGCGAGTCCTCTTGTGCTTCGTCCGGGATGTTGTTCGACAATCGAACAGCCCTCGTGCCTTGCACAGCACTGGTTTCAGTGCGTCCATCCGTCACAGGTTCGCTCCGACAAAAATCCACCGCCTGGATAGTTGGAGAGCCCGTGATGACTACAAAATTAAAAAATACCGTGCACCTGAGTGAATCGGCCAAAGTCGACTCCGGCTCCGTGCAGCCGTTTACCCGCTCGCAAAAAATCTACGTGCAAGGCACTCGCCCGGACATTCGTGTGCCGATGCGTGAAATCAGCCTGGACGTGACGCCCACCGATTTCGGCGGTGAGATCAACGCGCCCGTGGTGGTGTACGACACCTCCGGCCCGTACACCGACCCCAACGTCATCATCGACGTGCGCAAAGGCCTGGGCGATGTACGCTCGCCGTGGATCGAAGCGCGTGGCGACACCGAGCGCCTGAGCGGCCTGAGCTCGCATTTCGGCCAACAGCGCCTCAGCGATGCCGAGCTGACCGCGCTGCGTTTCGCCCACGTGAAAAACCCGCGCCGCGCCAAGGCTGGCGCCAACGTCACGCAAATGCACTACGCGCGCAAAGGCATCATCACCGCCGAGATGGAATACGTTGCCATCCGCGAAAACATGAAGCTTGAAGAGGCCCGCGCCAGCGGCCTGCTTGACCAGCAACACGCCGGCCACAGTTTCGGCGCCAGCGTGCCGAAGATCATCACCCCCGAATTTGTGCGCGAAGAAATCGCCCGTGGCCGCGCGATCATCCCGGCCAACATCAACCACACCGAACTGGAACCAATGATCATCGGCCGTAACTTCCTGGTGAAGATCAACGGCAACATCGGCAACAGCGCCCTGGGGTCGTCCATTGAAGAAGAAGTGGCGAAACTGACCTGGGGCATCCGCTGGGGTTCGGACACCGTGATGGACTTGTCCACTGGCAAGCACATCCACGAAACCCGCGAGTGGATCATTCGCAACTCGCCGGTGCCGATCGGTACGGTGCCGATCTACCAGGCCTTGGAAAAAGTCGGCGGCGCCGCTGAAGACCTGACCTGGGAGCTGTTCCGCGACACGTTGATCGAACAGGCCGAGCAGGGTGTCGACTACTTCACCATCCACGCCGGTGTATTGCTGCGTTACGTGCCGCTGACCGCTAAACGCGTCACCGGCATCGTGTCCCGTGGCGGCTCGATCATGGCCAAGTGGTGCCTGGCGCACCACAAAGAGAACTTCACCTACACGCATTTCGACGAAATCTGCGAAATCATGAAGGCCTATGACGTCAGCTTCTCCCTTGGCGACGGCCTGCGCCCGGGGTCGATTGCCGACGCCAACGACGCTGCGCAATTCGGCGAGCTGGAAACCCTTGGCGAGCTGACCAAAATCGCCTGGAAGCACGACGTGCAAACCATGATCGAAGGCCCGGGCCACGTGCCGATGCAGTTGATCAAAGAGAACATGGACAAGCAGTTGGAGTGCTGCGACGAGGCGCCGTTCTACACCCTCGGCCCGCTGACCACTGACATTGCACCAGGCTACGACCACATCACCTCGGGCATTGGCGCCGCGATGATCGGCTGGTTTGGTTGCGCCATGCTCTGCTACGTCACGCCCAAGGAACACCTGGGCTTGCCGAACAAGGATGACGTGAAGACCGGCATCATCACCTACAAGATCGCCGCCCACGCAGCGGACTTGGCCAAGGGCCATCCGGGCGCGCAGATTCGTGACAACGCCTTGAGTAAAGCGCGCTTCGAGTTCCGTTGGGAAGACCAGTTCAATCTCGGCCTGGACCCGGACACCGCACGTTCCTATCACGATGAAACCCTGCCGAAGGACTCGGCCAAGGTCGCGCATTTCTGCTCGATGTGCGGGCCGAAATTCTGCTCGATGAAAATTACCCAGGAAGTACGCGAGTACGCCGCCAACCAACGCATTGAAGCGGTGGATGTGGATGTGGCCAAGGGCTTGGCCGAGCAGGCGGAGCGGTTCAAGCAGGAAGGGAGCCAGCTTTACAAAAAGGTCTGATCCGGGATTGTAGGCGCCTGTACCGGCCTCTTCGCGAGCAAGCCCGCTCCCACATTTGAAATGCATTCTAAATGTGGGAGCGGGCTTGCTCGCGAAGGCAATCTGACAAACAACAAAGTGTCCCTCAGAGATAACACCCTTGAGCATTCAACCCAGCACCTATTCCCCGGACATCGCGGTGCCCGCTGACAAACGCGTCTTCGGCGCCCGCGACCTGTTCTCCCTGTGGTTCTCCCTCGGCATCGGCCTGATGGTCCTGCAAACCGGTGCCTTGCTCGCGCCGGGGCTGGGCTTGTCCGGCTCGTTGCTGGCGATTTTCCTCGGCACGCTGGTGGGCGTGCTGTTGCTGGCCGCTGTCGGCGTGATTGGCAGCGACACCGGGCTGTCGGCCATGGCCGCGCTTAAACTCAGCCTCGGCGCCAGGGGCGCGAGCCTGCCGGCGTTGCTGAACCTGCTGCAACTGATCGGCTGGGGCGCGTTTGAAATCATCGTGATGCGCGATGCCGCCAGTCTGTTGGGTACGCGCGCGTTCAGCGAGGGCAGCCTGCTGGCGAGCCCGTTGCTGTGGACGCTGTTTTTCGGCGGCCTGGCGACCTTGCTGGCGGTCAGCGGCCCGCTGACGTTCGTACGGCAAATCCTGCGCAAATGGGGGATCTGGCTGCTGCTCGCCGCGTGCCTGTGGCTGACCTGGAACCTGTTCGCCAAGGCCGACCTCGCCGCACTCTGGGCCAAGCCCGGTGACGGTTCGCTGCCGTTCGCGGTAGGGTTTGATATCGCCATTGCCATGCCGCTGTCATGGCTGCCGCTGATCGCCGATTACTCACGTTTCGGCAAGCGCGCCAACGCTGTCTTCGGCGGTACCGCGCTGGGGTTCTTTATCGGCAATTTCTGGTTGATGAGCCTGGGCGTGGCCTACACCCTGGCGTTTGCGCCAAGTGGTGAGGTGAATGCGCTGTTGCTGGCCCTGGCCGGCGCGGGCCTGGGCATTCCGCTGTTGCTGATCCTGTTGGACGAGTCGGAAAACGCCTTTGCCGATATTCACTCGGCGGCGGTGTCCAGCGGGATTCTGTTGCGTTGGAAAGTCGAGCATCTGGCGTTGACTATCGGCGTGATATGCACCTTGATCGCCTGCTTCGCACCGCTGGCGCAGTATCAGAACTTCCTGCTGCTGATCGGCTCGGTGTTTGCGCCCTTGTTCGGCGTGGTGCTGGTGGATCACTTTATCCTGCGCCGCCGTGGCCAGGGAGCGGTTGGCAACCTGCGCTGGCCTGCGCTGGTCGCCTGGTTGGGCGGCATTGGCACGTATCATCTGCTGGCCAATCTCTACCCGGATATCGGCGCAACCCTGCCGGCACTGGTGCTGGCAGGCTTGCTGCAGTTCATCCTGGGCCGGGCCTTCAGTGGCGCGCGGGCGCCAATTCGGGCTTGAGTACGCCGGTGAGGCGCGCATAGGGGATGGTCATTTCGATCAGCCCCAATGCGTAAGGCGCAATCGTCGCCACGTTGTACTTGAGCACCACGCCATTGCTGGTCAAGGCCACGTTCGGGGTTTTCTGGAACGGCCAGTTCTTCACGAACTCCGGGTCACGGTCCATCTGCGAGTTGATCAGCCAGCTGTTGTGGGCGACTTTCGCGGTATTCCAGAACGCTTGCTCCTGGCCTGGCAACAGCATGTCGGTCAGGCTCAGCTCTTTGTGCAGCAGGCGCGAATAGTTGATGAACCCACGGCCAGGCTCGCCATGGGCAGCGCCGGTGTCGAGGTAACTGGACACTTCGATGATCACAAGCCCGTCATGCTGCTCACGTACCTTGGCCTGCAAGTACATGCTGTTGCGGTCGGGCGATTCGCGCAGGAACTTGTCGCGGTAGGCATTCAGCGTCGGCGGCACGCTGGCGCCGGGGGTGGTGCGGGTCATTTGCAGCAGGCGCTGCTCCACCAGCGTGTCGAGTTGCGGCTCGGAGGGGAAGTGCACGGTATCGATGTTCACCAGCGGGCAATCAGGGCTGTTGCAGCCGGGTTTGATTTGCTCCGAGGCGTCTGGCTTGGTATCCAGGGGGTTCAGGTAGCTGGGCTGGAACAGGCTCTGGCAAGCACCGAGGGTCAAGGCAATACAGGCCACGGAGGCGACTTTTAAAAGCGACATGTGTGTCCTTCGGAAATCGATGGGAAGCGAAAAGAGTAGCGCTTGGACTGCCGACAGAGCAGTCAGTTCGCCACTAAGCTGATTAGAGTGAGTTTGACGTCCGCCGTCTATCCCGGCAACTGGAAAGGGGCTGCACCAACGGGCAGGAGCGCGTTAGGATGGCGCGAATTGCACGGGTACATCGAGGACAGACATGACGGACATTGCCAAGTCGACGCCGAACAAGATCGAGATTGTTCAGCATGACAATGCTTACCAGGGCTTCTACAAGCTTGATCGCATGCAGTTGCGCCACGAAAAATTCGATGGCGGCATGAGCCGGTTGATCAATCGTGAAGTCCTCGTTCGGCATGACGCGGTGTGCGTGTTGCCTTACGATCCGCAGCGCGATCAAGTGGTGCTGATCGAGCAGTTTCGTGTAGGCGCCATGGGCCGTACCGATAACCCATGGCTGGTGGAAATGGTCGCCGGCCTGATCGACAAGGATGAAGAGCCGGAGGAGGTTGCACACCGCGAAGCCGAGGAGGAAGCTGGGCTGACATTCTCCGCGCTGTGGCCGATCACCAAATATTTCCCGTCGCCCGGTGGCAGCACTGAATTCGTCCATTTGTACCTGGGCCGTTGCGACAGCGCCGGGGCGGGTGGCGTCCATGGACTGGAAGAAGAGGCAGAAGATATCCGCGTCACCACCTGGGCATTCGAAGATGCCCTGCAAGCGGTGCGTGACGGCAAAATTTCCAACGCAGCCAGCATTATCGCCCTGCAATGGCTTGCGCTTAATCGCGCGGAAGTGAGGGGGTTATGGCAGTAAAGGCACGGGAACGTTATCGAGTCGACCTGATCGGGCTGCAAGCCGCCTGCGAGGCCAACTATGCGCGGTTGATGCGCCTGCTTCCCGACATGCGCCACGCGCCCGAAGCGCGGCGCATTGCCGTTACCCATGGCGACCAGATGCTCGGCGTGCTGACCCTTGAGGTCATCGTCAACTGCCCGTACACCACCACCCTGCGCGTGCGCCAGGAACACAGCCTGCCGTGGCTGCCGGTGCCGCAGCTGGAAGTCCAGGTGTATCACGATGCGCGCATGGCCGAAGTGATCAGCGCCGAACATGCGCGGCGCTTTCGCAGCATCTATCCTTACCCGAATGTGTTCATGCACCAGCCCGATGAGAAAGCACAGCTCAATGTGTTCCTCGGTGAATGGTTGAGTCACTGCCTGGCCCTGGGCCATGAGTTCGAAGTCGTGCGGTAGATGTGAACTGCGTCTGCTTACTCCGCTTTCCTCTTTGTGTCCTGCCCCAGCATAATCGCGCCAAATGTCCATTTCCTGTGATTGCCTTGGGAGAGCGCCTTGCCAAGCGTATCCGCCTTGAACCCTGATGCGCCGCCGTTGCTGGTGCAGTTGTCCGATAGCCACCTGTTTGCCGAGGCCGAGGGCACGCTGCTCGGCATGAACACCTGCGAGAGCCTGCGGCGGGTGATCGAGTTGGTGCGCGAGCAGCAGCCGCAGATCGATTTGGTGCTGGCAACCGGGGATTTGTCCCAGGACGGCACGCTTGAGTCCTATCAACAATTTCGTGACCTGACCCGGCCGATTGCTGCGCCAGCGCGCTGGATTCCCGGCAACCACGACGAGCCGCAGGTCATGGCGCACGCCGCCGTGCACAGTGATCTGCTGGAGCCGGTGCTCGACATCGGCAACTGGCGCGTCACCCTGCTGGATTCGGCAGTTCCCGGTTCGGTGCCCGGCTACCTGCAAGACCAGCAACTGCAATTGCTGGCCCAGGCCTTGAGCGAGGCGCCGAGTCGGCACCATCTGGTGTGCTTTCACCATCATCCGGTGCCCATCGGCTGTGCCTGGATGGAGCCCATCGGCCTGCGCAACCCCGACGCTCTGTTTGCCGTACTCGACCGTTTTCCGCAGGTCAAGGCGGTGCTTTGGGGGCATGTGCACCAGGAAATCGACCGCGAGCGCAACGGCGTGCGCCTGCTGGCGTCGCCGTCCACCTGCATCCAGTTCACGCCGGGCAGTGAAGACTTCCAGGTCAGCGAACAGGCGCCGGGTTACCGCTGGCTGCGATTGCATGCCGACGGACGGTTGGAGACGGGCGTGGAGCGGGTAAAAGGGTTCGAATTTACCGTCGATTACGGCAGCAACGGCTATTAACGGCTGCAAACACTGAGCCAAATGTGGGTTCTTTGCTGGCTGGACAACAGGGTACTCACACACCCCCTCGATCCCTGTAAACTGCGCCTCTTTGGCTGAAGCACGGAGAGCCCGGCATGTCCGCTTCGATCTTGTATATCCACGGTTTCAACAGCGCGCCTGCGTCCAACAAGGCCAGCCAACTGAAGACGGTGATGGACAGCCTCGGCCTGGCCGACCAATTGCGCGTGCCGGCCCTGCATCACCACCCCCGCCAGGCGATTGCTCAGTTGGAGGAGGCCATTGCACAGCTGGGTCGGCCGCTGCTGGTCGGCAGCTCACTCGGCGGCTACTATGCAACCCATCTTGCCGAACGCCATGGCCTTAAGGCGCTGCTGGTCAACCCGGCGGTCAGCCCTCATCGGATGTTCGACGGTTACCTGGGCACCCAGAAGAACCTCTACACCGATGAAACCTGGGAATTGACCCACGATCACGTCACGGCACTGGCCGAGCTGGAAGTCCCGGCGCCCCAGGATGCCGCGCGTTATCAGGTGTGGTTGCAGACCGGCGATGAAACACTGGACTATCGCCTCGCCCAACAGTATTACCGAGCCTGTGCCTTGCGCATCCAGGCCGGTGGCGACCATGGTTACCAAGGGTTCGCCCAGCAATTGCCGGCAATGTTGAGCTTTGCCGGCATTGGCCCTGATCAGTATCAATCCTTCGATTTTTCTTCACTGTAAGAATCGCAGGTTACTTTTTAATCGAACGACTCACGACGAGACCCCATGGCCACTCCCAGCGCTAGCTCTTATAACGCCGACGCCATCGAAGTCCTCTCGGGCCTCGACCCGGTGCGCAAACGCCCCGGCATGTACACCGACACCAGTCGGCCGAACCACCTTGCCCAGGAAGTCATCGACAACAGCGTCGACGAAGCCTTGGCCGGGCACGCCAAGTCGGTACAAGTCATCCTCCATGCCGACCATTCCCTGGAAGTGTCTGACGATGGTCGCGGCATGCCGGTGGACATTCACCCGGAAGAGGGTGTGTCGGGCGTCGAGCTGATCCTCACCAAGCTGCACGCCGGCGGCAAGTTCTCCAACAAGAACTACCAGTTCTCCGGTGGCTTGCACGGTGTGGGTATTTCGGTGGTCAACGCCCTGTCCACGCTGGTGCGGGTCAAGGTCAAGCGCGACGGCAACGAGTACCAGATGACCTTCGCCGATGGCTACAAAGCCACCGACCTGGAAGTGATCGGCACCGTCGGCAAGCGCAACACCGGCACCAGCGTGTACTTCGCGCCGGACCCTAAATACTTCGATTCGCCAAAATTCTCGATCAGCCGCCTCAAGCACGTGCTCAAGGCCAAGGCTGTTCTGTGCCCGGGCCTGCTGGTCAGCTTTGAAGACAAAGGCACCGGCGAGAAGGTCGAGTGGCACTATGAAGACGGCCTGCGCTCCTACCTGGAAGACTCCGTCAGCGACTTCGAACGCCTGCCCAACGAGCCGTTCTGCGGCAGCCTGGCCGGTAATAAAGAAGCGGTCGACTGGGCGCTGCTGTGGTTGCCCGAAGGTGGCGACAGCGTGCAGGAAAGTTACGTCAACCTGATCCCCACCGCTCAGGGCGGCACCCACGTCAATGGTTTGCGCCAGGGCTTGCTGGATGCCATGCGCGAATTCTGTGAGTACCGCAGCCTGTTGCCGCGTGGCGTGAAGCTGGCGCCGGAAGACGTGTGGGAGCGCATCGCGTTCGTGCTGTCGATGAAGATGCAGGAGCCGCAATTCTCTGGCCAGACCAAGGAGCGACTGTCGTCCCGTGAGGCGGCGGCGTTTGTGTCCGGTGTGGTCAAGGACGCCTTCAGCCTGTGGCTCAACGAACACCCGGAACTGGGTCTGGCCCTGGCGGAACTGGCGATCAACAACGCCGGCCGTCGCCTCAAAGCCAGCAAAAAGGTCGAGCGCAAGCGCATTACGGCGGGCCCGGCACTGCCGGGCAAACTGGCCGATTGCGCCGGGCAAGACCCGATGCGTTCCGAGCTGTTCCTGGTGGAAGGCGACTCCGCCGGCGGTTCCGCCAAGCAAGCACGGGACAAAGAGTTTCAGGCGATCCTGCCGTTGCGCGGCAAGATCCTCAACACCTGGGAAGTCGACGGCAGCGAAGTCCTGGCCAGCCAGGAAGTGCACAACATTGCCGTGGCCATCGGTGTCGATCCGGGTGCGGCAGACATCAGCCAACTGCGCTACGGCAAGATCTGCATCCTCGCCGACGCCGACTCCGACGGCCTGCACATTGCCACATTGCTGTGCGCGCTGTTCGTCCAGCACTTCCGCCCACTGGTGGATGCCGGTCACGTCTACGTCGCGATGCCACCGCTGTACCGTATCGACATGGGTAAAGAGATTTTCTACGCCCTGGACGAAGCCGAGCGCGATGGCATCCTCGACCGTCTGGTCGCCGAGAAAAAGCGCGGCAAACCACAGGTCACACGATTCAAAGGCCTGGGTGAGATGAACCCGCCGCAGCTGCGCGAAACCACCATGGACCCGAACACTCGGCGCCTTGTGCAATTGACCCTGGAAGACTTCGCCGGCACATCGGAAATGATGGACATGTTGCTGGCCAAGAAGCGTGCACCGGATCGCAAAGCCTGGCTGGAGTCCAAAGGCAACCTGGCCGAGGTTCTGGGCTGATGCGCACAGGTTTCGCCCTGGCGATCCTGATTTTGAGCGGGTTGGCGGCCACCGAGGTGGTCGCCGCGCCCGCCGTTGAGCTTAAACTCGTGTCCGAACACCCGGTGGACGGCATGCGCGGCGGTAACCTGTCGGGCCTGGCCCTGTGTGGCAAAGCGCTGTGGACCGTTTCTGACCGTGATGACGACCAGATCTACCGCCTCGATATCAGCGCGCCGACCTGGAAGGCCGAAGCGCTGAAAATCGACGTGCCGCCGGTGCCGGAGTCCGGTTTACCGTGGGGGCTGCGCTCGCGCACCAAGGCTGCTTCGTTCATTCGCGGTGGTGACCTGGACTTTGAAGGCATCACCTGCGATGCCGCCGGTGACCGCTACATTGTCAGCGAAGCCCATGCGGCGGTGCTGCACGTGCCGGTGAGTGGTGCGCCGCAGTGGTTGAAAATTGCCCCGGGCATGGTGCGCGAAGCGCGGGCCAGCGGCATGCTGCTGCATTTCAATGCCTTGTTCGAAGGCCTGGCGATCAACCCGCAAGGCAATCAGATCTGGCTGGCCGCCGAGCGTGAGCGACGTGGCTTGATCTCGATCAAGCGTGGGCAAAGCGTGTGGGATTGTGAGGGGCCTTGTGTGTTGCTGAGTGAGGCCGGGCAGGAAGTGCAGCCGGCGCAGTTCGTCCACGCCAAGGCCGTGTCCAAGGATTTTGCCGACCTCGCGCTGTTCAACGGCAAGCTGTTTACCCTGGAGCGCAATGCGTTCCAGATTTGCCGGCGCGATGCGGTCACTGCAAAAGTCGAGTTGTGCTGGTCGTTTGCCGACGAGACCCTGACGCCGGAGCGGCGTTATGCCCAGCCTTATGGTCTGGCCGAAGCGCTGGTGATGGATGCCGACGGAGCCTGGCTGGGGATCGACAACAATTTCGGCCCTCGCGCCGATGGTGAAAAACGCCCGATCGTCTACCGTTTTGCCGCGCCGGCCGGTGGCTGGGGTGCTCAGCCATGAGTGCACAACCGCCCGGCAAGCGCGCCGGACGTGTGTTGATGTTCGTGGCGTGGGGCGCGGGGCTGTTTTTGGCCACACGGTTTTTTGGGCAATGGGAAGCGCGTCAGGAAAACCCCAATGCCGTAGTGACCTCGGAGCAGCACGAGGGTTACATCGAAGTGAAATTGCTGGGCAACGGCCAAGGCCATTTTGTTGCCAGCGGCCAGATCAACGGTCAACCGGTGGAGTTTATGCTCGACACCGGGGCGACCGACGTGGCGGTTCCAGCCGAATTGGGCGACCGTCTCGGGCTCAAACGTGGCATGCCGGTGACCTTGAGCACCGCCAATGGGCGGAGTCAGGGCTACCGCACCCACCTCGACCGCCTGAAACTGGGCGATATCGTCCTTCAGGACGTGCGTGCGCTGGTTGCGCCGGGCTTGGGCGGGGAACAGGTGCTGTTAGGCATGAGTGCATTGAAACAACTTGAATTTACCCAGCGCAGCGGCACATTGCTGCTGCGCCAGACCAAACAATGATGAGGCCCGCATGAGTGACATCCTCGCAGACAGCTTAGATGGCGTAGAACGCCGATCGCTGGCTGACTTCACCGAAAATGCCTACCTCAACTACTCCATGTACGTGATCATGGACCGTGCCTTGCCGCATATCGGCGACGGCCTGAAGCCGGTACAACGGCGCATCATCTACGCCATGAGTGAGTTGGGCCTGGACGCTGATTCCAAGCACAAGAAGTCGGCGCGTACCGTCGGTGACGTGCTCGGTAAGTTCCACCCCCACGGCGACTCCGCGTGCTATGAAGCCATGGTGCTGATGGCCCAGCCGTTCAGCTACCGCTACACCTTGGTGGACGGGCAGGGTAACTGGGGTGCGCCGGATGATCCCAAGTCCTTCGCGGCCATGCGTTATACCGAGGCGCGCCTGTCGCGTTATTCGGAAGTGTTGCTCAGCGAGTTGGGGCAGGGCACTGCGAACTGGGGGCCGAACTTTGACGGCACCCTCGACGAACCCCTGGTGTTGCCGGCACGTTTGCCGAATATCCTGCTCAATGGCACCACCGGCATCGCGGTCGGCATGGCCACTGACGTGCCGCCGCACAACCTGCGTGAAGTGGCCACCGCCTGCGTGCGCCTGCTTGACGAGCCAAAAGCCACGGTCGAGCAGCTCTGCGAGCATATCCAGGGCCCGGATTACCCGACCGAAGCGGAAATCATCACGCCGCGCGCCGACCTGCTGAAGATGTACGAGACCGGCAAGGGCTCGGTGCGCATGCGCGCGGTTTATCACATCGAAGATGGCGACATTATCGTCACCGCGCTGCCGCATCAGGTGTCCGGTGCCAAGGTGCTGGAGCAGATCGCTGCGCTGATGCAGGCCAAACCGTCGAAATTGCCGCAGGTTGCGGACCTGCGTGACGAGTCTGACCACGAAAACCCATGCCGCATCGTGATCATCCCGACCAATAGTCGCGTCGACCACGAAGTGCTGATGCAGCATCTGTTTGCCAGCACCGACCTGGAGTCCAGCTACCGGGTCAACGTCAACATCATCGGCCTGGACGGCAAGCCGCAGCTGAAAAACCTGCGCAACCTGCTGGTGGAGTGGCTGGAGTTCCGCGTGCAGACCGTGCGTCGGCGCCTGCAATTCCGTCTCGACAAGGTTGAGCGTCGCTTGCACCTGTTGGACGGTTTGCTGATTGCCTACCTCAACCTGGACGAAGTGATCCACATCATCCGTACCGCCGAGCACCCGAAAGCCGAGCTGATCGCGCGTTTCGAGCTGAGCGAGATCCAGGCTGACTACATCCTCGACACCCGCTTGCGTCAGTTGGCGCGACTGGAAGAAATGAAGCTGCGTGATGAGCAAGATGCGCTGCTCAAAGAGCAAGCCAAGCTGCAAGCCCTGTTGGGCAGCGAAGCCAAGCTCAAGAAGCTGGTGCGCAGCGAGCTGATCAAAGACGCCGAAACCTATGGCGATGATCGCCGCTCGCCCATCGTCGAGCGTGCTGAAGCCAAAGCGCTGACAGAAACCGAGCTGCTACCTAACGAGAAAATTACCGTCGTTCTGTCGGAAAAGGGCTGGGTCCGTTCCGCCAAGGGGCATGATATTGACGCCACCGGCCTTTCCTACAAGGCGGGTGATGGTTTCAAGACCGCTGCGGCCGGTCGTTCCAACCAGTTTGCGGTGTTTATCGACTCTACCGGGCGCAGTTATTCGGTGCCGGCGCACACCTTGCCCTCGGCACGCGGGCAGGGCGAGCCATTGACCGGGCGTCTCACACCGCCGCCGGGGGCGAATTTCGAGTGCGTGCTGCTGCCGGACGATGATTCGCTGTATGTGATCGCTTCCGACGCGGGTTACGGGTTTGTGGTCAAGGGCGAAGACCTGCAGGCCAAGAACAAGGCAGGCAAGGCATTGTTGAGCTTGCCCAACAACGCCAAGGTGATCCTGCCGCGCACCGTGGACGACCGCGAGAGCAACTGGCTGGCGTCGGTGACCACTGAAGGGCGTTTGCTGGTGTTCAAGATCAGCGACTTGCCGCAGTTGGGCAAAGGCAAGGGCAACAAGATTATCGGGATTCCTGGGGAGCGTGTGGCCAGTCGCGAAGAGTACGTGACCGACATCGCCGTGATCCCGGAAGGTTCAACCCTGGTGCTCCAGGCCGGCAAGCGCACGCTGTCGTTGCGCCCTGACGACCTTGAACACTACAAGGGAGAGCGTGGCCGACGCGGCAACAAACTGCCGCGGGGTTTCCAGCGAGTGGATGCTTTGCTCGTGGAAACGCCTGTTTAACGCCGATTAGAGCCCTCGATCTACGATTTAACGCGTAGATCGACGCTTTGGCGCTGGAGTCAGGGCGCATATTCACGGATGATATGGCCTTTCCAGCGCCGGCGTGGCCGAGCGTGTTTAGGTTATTTTTAGTATTACATTGTGGTTCGCCTTGTGGCAGCCACCTGGATGGGATGATGACTGCTCCACGCCTTCCTTTAATTTTGATGCTCGCTGGCCTTTTGGGGCTGGCGGGTTGCAGCACACACCAGCCTGTGTCGCTGTACCAGCTGGACAGCGGAAGTCCGGCTCAGCCCGCTCAAACAGCGGGTATGGCCGTATTGCTTGGCCCGGTAGTCGTTGCCGATTACCTGCAACGTGAAACCCTGCTGCAACGTCAGAACGACGGCAGCCTGCAAGGTTCCACAGATGGCCGTTGGGCGGGCAGTTTGTCGTCCGATATCAACCAACTGTTGCTGCGCCAGGTTGCAGGCCAGTTGGACAGCCAGCGTGTGGTGCTTGCACCTGCGCCAGCCGGCTTCACTCCGGATGTACAGGTGTTGCTGACGATTACCCGGCTCGACTCCGGTGCTTCGCAGCCGGCGATCCTGGATGCGCAGTGGCGTCTGATCGACCGTCGTGGGCAAGTGCGCGATAACCGCATCGTGCATCTGCAGGAAGAACACACCGGCACCACCGCGTCCCAGGTCCAGGCCCAGGGCGTGCTGTTGCAGCATTTGGCGCAGCAGTTGTCGGTGGCGCTCAAGCCATTGGCCAACCAGCCGCCGATTGCCGAGGCGCCGCGTAAGCAGGCCCCGGCCCAGGCCAAGCCGGCAGTGCCGCAAAGGCCGAAGATGCCGATGGCAACGCCGATTCGTACGGATATGGAAGTGTTCAGGTTCTGACCTGAAACCGACCCACAAAAAAGGCCCGCTGACTCAGCGGGCCTTTTTGTTTGTCTGCGATTCGAAGCTTGGCACAGACCAAATGTGGGAGGGGGCTTGCTCCCGAAAGCGGTGAGTCAGCCAATGCATGTGCTGACTGACACCCTGCTATCGGGAGCAAGCCCCCTCCCACATTGATCCATCGGTGTTGGTTAGGGCTTGGCACGGGTCTCGTGCATCCGCGCCAACTGGCGCTCAAGCATCGACGGGTACGGCTCCATCAACCGCTCCACGCAGCTTGCGCCTTCAGGGCTGGCAATCGGGCGGATACGGGCGCGTTGGCGGATCAGGGCATCTTCGCTGATCTTGCGCTCCACCAGCAGCAGGTTGCGGCTGTGTTGAGACAAGGCCAGTGCATCCTGGGCAATTTCGGTCAGCAGCAGGTCGATCTGGCTCATGCCGAATAGATCGTCACCCACCGTCAGGCCCAGTTGCAGTTGCAACGTAATGCCACTGTCAGCCACTTCAATCTGCAGGGCATGGCCCAGGGCGCGCAGCAGTTCGCCGCAGCAGATGGCGTTGGTCAGGTAGTCTTCGCCGCTGTCTTCGCTGTGGAACAGCATCAGCGTGCTGCCATCGTTCAGGGTGTGCAGTTCACTCTGATAGAGCGAGGCGGCCTGGTCGAGGCAGTCGCGGTAGCGTTCCAGCAATTCTGTCAGGCGGGCGCGGGGCAGGCGGCGCAGTTGGTCCTGGGCGCCCAATTGCACAGCCAATACGGCGCTGTGCTGCGGCTCAGTGTTTTTCACCGGCTCAGGCTTGGGGACGACAACGGGCGCGGCGGCCGAGGTGTCGCGCAGGTCGGAGAACGGGTCTTCATCATCCAGTTCATCTTCCTCGGCCTTGATCACCTGGCGTGTGGCAGGCTTGAGGCCGGCCACCGGTGCACTTTCGTCAAAGCCTGGGTCGCGCAGGTCGCGCACTTCAAACTCGGGCTCGTCGTCGTAATCGGTGTCGTCGTATTCCGGCTCGGGTTCAGCCTTTGGCACGATCACAGGTTCCGGGGCGAAGCTGGCGTGCAGCTGGCGGGCGAGGTCGCCGATCTCATCCTGGCGGTCGGTGGCCGGGGTATGTTCGTCGATGTCGCGCAGCCAAATGCGCAGTTGCATCAATGGCGTGGAAATGTGCCGGCCCAGGCGCAAGCTCAAGGCCAGGGCCAATGCCAGCAGGATCGCGCTGAGAATGCCCATGCTTTGCAGGCTGATGGTCATCGGCTGCTGGAATTGCTGCATGTCGAGGCTGATACGCAGTTGGCCCGCTTTCACGTCCTGAAACGTGATATTGCTCTGGTACAGGCCTTCGGCTTCACCTAGCAGGCCGTTTTTCGGGCGCTGCCCGGCTTCGGCCATGATCCGGTTGTCCACGCTATAGATGGCGGCGTGGGCCACCAGCGGGTTCTTGGTCAGGTTATTGAGCAGCACGTTGAGGCTGAGGATGTCGTTGGACACCAACAGCTCAGTCGCCGAAGTGGCGGTCTGGGTAGTCAAGCTTTCGCCCAGGGCGTCGGCTTGCTCGTGCATGGCCTGCTTGAACTGCAAACCCATCACGCAGGCGTAGATCACCAAGGCCAGAGCGACCAGGATCACGTTATGGCTGGCGATGCGTAATGCGATCGGTACACGGCGGTGGCGCAGTGCCCGGAAGATCAGCAGGAAGAAGTTATCGGTTTTTACTGGCGTGGGCCGGTTCACTTGCGCTCGGCTCTTGGTCCGTGAAGTTGACGCGCAGTATAGCGACAGGCCTAGAACCGGCAAAGCGCTGGCTGTGCCCGATGGTCACTGAAAGTGGGTAGAATGCGGTTTTTTTCCAGCCTGGGGGTGCGCTTTGCGCGAAATTGTCCTGATAAACATCACAGGTCTTGACCGACCGGGTCTCACTGCAGCCATTACCGGTGTCCTGGCCCAGGGTGGTGTGAGCATTCTCGACATCGGCCAGGCGGTGATCCACGACACGCTTTCGTTCGGGATCCTCGTGGAAATCCCGAGCACTGAGCAGGCGTCTTCTGTGCTCAAAGACATCCTGTTTACGGCGTATAAGCTGGATCAACAGGTGCGTTTCACCCCGGTCTCCGAGGCGGATTACCAACACTGGGTCGACGGCCAGGGCAAAAAGCGCCACATCGTGACCTTGCTGACTCGCAAGGTGACCGCCGAGCAATTGCAGCGGGTCAGCTCAATCACCGCGCAGTACGGCCTGAATATCGACCATATCGACCGTTTGTCGGGTCGCATGCCATTGGACACGCCCGCCGACAAGGGCAAGGGCTGCATCGAGTTCTCCGTGCGCGGCGAGCCGGCTGACCCCCAAGCCCTGCGCGCCGAGTTCCTGAGCGTAGCCCAGGAGCTGAATGTCGATATCGCCTTCCAGGAAGATTCGCTGTTCCGTCGTAACCGCCGCCTGGCGGTGTTCGACATGGACTCGACCCTGATCGAAGCCGAAGTCATCGACGAGTTGGCCAAGGCCGCTGGCGTGGGTGAGCAGGTGTCCGCCATCACCGAGCGCGCGATGGCCGGCGAGTTGGACTTTCGCGCGAGCTTCAAGGAGCGCCTGGCACTGCTCAAGGGCCTGGATGTCAGCGTGCTGGATTCCATCGGGGCTTCGTTGCGCCTGACCGAAGGCGCCGAAACCCTGTTCGCCGAACTCAAGCGCCTGGGCTACAAAACCGCAATCCTGTCGGGCGGGTTTACCTATTTTGCCAAGCAGCTGCAGGCCAAGCTGGGCATCGACTATGTGTTCGCCAACGAGCTGGAAGTGGTGGATGGCAAGGTGACCGGCGTGGCCGTCGAGCCGATTGTCGACGCACAGCGTAAGGCGGATCTGCTGAAGGAACTGGCCCACAAGGAAGGTTTGCGTCTGGAACAGACCATTGCGGTCGGTGACGGCGCCAATGACTTGCCGATGCTGGCAATTGCCGGCTTGGGTGTGGCGTTTCGCGCCAAACCGCTGGTCAAGCAATCGGCCAAGCAGGCGATTTCGACCTTGGGGCTGGACGGCGTGCTGTACCTGCTGGGCTTGCGTGACCGCGACGGTCAGCTGTAAGCCGACATCACTGAAGCACCCTGGTCAAAGTGGGAGCGGGCTTGCTCGCGAATGCGGTAGATCAGTCGGTATCTCTATTGACTGTCACACCGCATTCGCGAGCAAGCCCGCTCCCACATTTTGATCTTCAATCGGCTTTGAATCAGGCCTTGGGCAGTGCGATGCCCTGGCCCATCTGCACAGGCGTACCCGCTGCCAATTCTTCTGCCCATTTCACTTGATCCGGCCCGAACAGCACGATCGCGGTCGAACCCAGCTTGAAGCGACCCAGTTCCGCACCTTTTTCCAAATGGATCGGCGCGCGGGCGGCTTCGTCGTAGCGGAAGGTTTTCAGCTCGCGCTTGGGCGGCGTAACCAAACCGGCCCATACGGTTTCAATCGACGCCACGATCATTGCACCGACCAACACCACTGCCATCGGCCCGCGTTCGGTGTCGAACAGGCAGACAACACGCTCGTTACGTGCAAACAGCTCAGGCACGTTTTCGGCAGTGGTCTGGTTCACCGAGAAAATCCGCCCAGGCACGTAGACCATCTCGCGCAGGGTGCCGGCCAGCGGCATGTGCACGCGGTGGTAGTCCTTCGGCGACAGGTAGATGGTGGCGAAATCACCGCCCATGAAGGGCGCAGCCAGTGCCGCGTCGCCGCCGAGCAGTTCCAGCACACTGAAGCTGTGGCCCTTGGCCTGGAATACGCGGCCGTGTTCAATCGGGCCAAGCTGGCTGACAGCGCCGTCGGCCGGGCTCAGTACTGCGCCTGGGGTTTGATCCAGCGGGCGTGCGCCGTCTTTCAATGCACGGGTGAAGAACGCGTTGAAATGCTCGTAGGCGGTCAGGTCTTCGACCAGCGCCTGGGACATGTCCACTTGATAGCGCTTGGCGAACCAGCTGGTGAAGGCGTTCTTGAACCAGCGCACACGGCACTCGGCAATGCAGCCGGCCAGGCGCGACAGCAAGTGGTGCGGCAGCAAATATTGGCTGAGGATAAACAACTGCTTTTTCATTAAGTGTCCTTAAACCTTAAATCTCAACGGGGGTGTCGGGGTGGTTGCCCCATTCGCCCCAGGAACCGGCATAACCTTTGACTCGCGGATAACCGAGCGCCTTGGCCACCAGGTAGGTGAAGCCAGAGCGGTGGTGAGTCTGGCAGTGGGTGATGATTTCTTTGTCTTTGGTCAGCCCGAGGTCTTCGAGGATTTGCGGCATGTCGCGACGGATGCGCAGGTTGCGCGCCTTGTCCATGCCGGCGGTCCATTCGAAGTTCACCGCGCCGGGGATGTGGCCCCCTTTGGCGGCGAGGACCTTTTCACCGGAATATTCCAGCGGGCCGCGTGCGTCCCAGATACCCAGGTCGGCCGCGCCGAGGCGGCTTTGCAGGTATTCGCGGGTGGCCGTGGGGCCGTCGTGCAAGGTCAGGCTGACCGGGCCGCCGACAGGCGCCGGCACCTCGGTGGAGAGTGGGTGCTGGCCTTCCAGCCACGCCAGCAGGCCGCCGTCCAGGTAGTGGTATTTCTGGTGGCCGATCACGTCGAGCAGCCAGATAAAACGCCCGGCCCAGCCGCCGCCTTCGTCGTCGTAGACCACATAGGTGGCATCCGGGGTGTGCCCCAGTTCGCCGAACAGTTTTTCCAGCTCGGCCTTGTTCGGCAACAAACCTGGCGCGGGCGGTTGGCCCAGTTGGGTGCGTTTGGGGTCAACGAAATGCGCGTCGGGGATATGCCCTTCGGCGTAGCGGGCGGCACTGGTGAGGTCCACCACAATCAGGTGTTCGGCATCCAGTTGAGCGAGCAGGTCGCTGGATTCGATCACCAGCGGCAAGCCAGAGAAGTCAGGCATGTGAGGTCTCCTGGGCACAAATGTTGGCGATAAAAGACGGCGATTGTAGCGCAAGCATCAGGCGCTGCGGTTGGTAAAGCTGTGCAGCGCTTTCTCGATGCATTGAGCGGTTTTGCCGAACGCCTGCACGGTGGTTTCCGAGAAGGGACCGCCGCCCTGGTCGGCGACCATCAGCATCACCACGCGACCGTTACAGCTCAGGGAGCGTAACAGCAGGTGTTCGCCGGTAAACAAACGACGCAGGACCGGCGGTAACAACGCGGAAAATTGCGCGTGGTTGTCCGGCGTGAGGCGCACCTGGGCGGACTTTTCCAGCAAGCGCTGCAGCAGCGTGCTGTTGACCACATCCAGGCTCAGGTTCGCGGCGTCCCTGGGCAAACCGTCGGCTTGATGCACGCGCAAGGTGCTCAGGGCGCGGTCGGCCATAAACAGCAGTACCCGTTGCATACCGCTGGCGACCAGGGCTTCTTTGGCGCACGTGGTCAGGTGCATGGCGTTGGCAAAGCGGCTCGGCTCGACCAGCAATTCGGTGCAGCGCTTGCGCCACACGGCCAAGGCTTCAGCGGTGGGAGGCGCTGCAGGCAACAAGCCGCGATGGATTTTCTGCACATGCCACGGCCAGATCAGTGACAACGCCGGGTGCCAAAGATCGGGCATCAGGGTGGTGCGGGCGCTGGTCACCGCTTGCTGGTGAACCTGCTGCTGCACCTCACTCAACGGCTCCTGCAAGTACAGCGCGGTGAGGTATTGCCAGCGCTCGGTGTGCGGGCAGGTCCACGATTCCTGGGCGGACATCGCCAGGCCGTTGGCCAGTAGCACGGTGTTGGCCGGCTGGTTGAGCCAGCGCCGCAGGTTGGGGTCGGCATCCAGTAATTGCTGGTGGCGCAGCGCGTCATCTTCACGGGCGATGTGCAGCGCCTTGACCAGCAAGCGCTGCTCGCTAAGCAGCAGGTTATAGCCCTGGGATACCCAGATCGGCAGGTGCCAGGCTTCGGTCAAGCCGAGGCACAAGTCCAGCAGGCGTACACCAAACAGTTCTTTCTCGACCTGGCGTGCCGACTGGCCTTTATGAATAACGCGCAGTTCCCATTCTTCCAGGAGCTTGGGGTACGCGACAGCCATCGGCCACAGCGGCGACAAAAACAGCAAGCTGCCCCAGTGAATGTCTTGCCACAACCGCGCGAGGCGGCTGGCGAACAAGCCGTTGGCCTGCTGGGAAGCGTGCTGGCTCACCAGCAGCAGTTGCCGAAGGGCTACGGGGATGTCTTTTTCCGGCAAAGAGGGCAGGCGCGCCAACAGTTCCTCGGCGCGTTTCAGGCCCAGGCGGTTAAGCGCGACTTCAAGGTTTTCCGCCGGCCCCGACAGGCTGCCGTGGGCCTGGCTATTGGCCTCGCGCATTACGCTGAGCACCAGCGCCGGGCTGTGTTGCATCAGCTCGGCAATATCTCGCAACGAGCTGCGGCTATCGCGAATGGCTTTGCACACGCGCTCGTGGCTGGCCTGGGGGACGGGCAGCAGCACCTCGTCCAGGCGCTTGATCCAAGCAACGAGTGTGGTGGGTTTTGTACTTGGGACTGTCGTTTCATTAGCCATGATTGGGGCGCGATCATCACTTGCGTTCTACACGCCCGGAACGGGCCGAATTGGCTTTTCGCCTTAACGGGCTATAGTCTGGCGCAGTTTTGCCGATAAGTAGAACAAGAGTTTTCGGCTGCACCCAATATGTCCATGAACCCGACGGCACAAGTACCAATCCCCTATGGCTAAAATTATCGGCATCATCGTCGTCTTCGCAAGCGTACTCGGTGGGTACGTTCTGTCCCACGGTAAAATTGCTGCGCTGATCCAGCCCTTCGAAGTGATGATTATCGGCGGTGCGGCCTTGGGTGCATTCTTGCAGGCCAACCCCGGCTACATGACCATGCACGTGATCAAGAAGTCGCTGGGCATGTTCAGCTCGCGTTTCTCCCACACCTTCTATTTGGAAGTGCTGGGGCTGGTCTACGAGATCCTCAACAAGAGCCGCCGTGAAGGCATGATGGCCATCGAAGGCGACATTGAAGACGCCGCCGCCAGCCCGATTTTCGCCAAGTACCCGACTGTGCTCAAAGACGAGCGCATGACCGCCTACATCTGTGATTACCTGCGCATCATGTCCTCCGGCAACATGGCCCCCCATGAGCTGGAGGGCCTGTTCGACATGGAACTGTTCAGCCTCAAGGAAGAGCTGGAACACCCGTCTCACGCGGTGACCGGCGTTGCCGACGCCATGCCTGGTTTTGGTATCGTCGCGGCGGTACTCGGTATTGTGGTGACCATGGCATCTCTGGGCGAAGGCGACCAGAAGGCGATTGGCATGCACGTGGGTGCAGCCCTCGTCGGTACCTTCTTCGGTATTCTCGCGGCCTATGGTTTCTTCGGCCCGCTCGCTACCTGCCTGGCCCACGATGCCAAGGAAGAGGTCAACCTCTACGAAGCGATCAAAGCGTGCCTGGTGGCTTCGGCGTCCGGTATGCCGCCATCGCTGGCAGTGGAGTTCGGGCGCAAGGTGCTGTACCCGAAACATCGCCCAAGTTTCTCCGAGCTGGAACAAGCGGTTCGCGGTCGCTAAACCATGGAAAACAACCAGCCGATAATCATCAAGCGCGTCAAGCGCTTCGCTGCGGGGCACCACGGTGGTGCCTGGAAAATCGCCTTCGCCGACTTCGCGACGGCGATGATGGCGTTCTTTCTGGTGCTGTGGCTGATGTCTACCGCCACGCCGGAACAAAAAATCGCCATCGCCGGTTACTTCAAAGACCCGATAGGCTTTTCGGAAAGTGGTACACCCTTTGTGATTGACCTGGGCGGCTCGCCGCAGCTGGCACCCGAGCGCACCATCAACCCCGAGGTCAAGACCGAATCGCCGCAGGAAAACATCCCGATCGAGCGCGACACTGTTGAGAGCATGGCTGAGCAGGTCGAGAAAGAGCGCCTCGAGTTGTTGCTGCAGGAACTGCAGACCAAGGTTGAAGAAAACCCGCAACTGCTGAAATTCAAGGATCAGATTTCTTTCGAAATCACCCCGGAAGGTTTGCGCATCCAGATCACCGACGCCGCCAACCGGCCGATGTTCGACTCTGGCAGTGCGCGTTTGAAGCCGTACTTTGAAGACATCCTGTTGGCCATGGCCGACACGATCAAGGCGGTGCCGAACAAGATCAGCATCAGTGGCCACACCGACGCCAAGCCGTATGCGGGGCAGGGCGACTTCGGCAACTGGGAACTGTCGGCCAACCGTGCCAACGCTGCGCGGCGTGCGCTGGTGGCGGGCAGCTATCCGGACCCGCAAGTGGCGCGCGTGGTGGGTTTTGCGTCCTCGCAGCTATTCGATCCGAAGGACCCGTTCAACCCGATCAACCGTCGGATCGATATCGTGGTGCTGACCAAAAAAGCCCAGCGTGCGATCGAAGGCGATCAAGGCGCGGCCCCATCGGCACCGAACCAAGGTGCTGGGGCGCCAGGCGAAGTGCCGGCTGATCCGAACGCCATTCCACCCGGGCAGGAGCCGTTGCCGGCGCATGAGCTGCGGCAGAAACTGAACCTGTTTGATGATGGCGGGGTGAAAGATCCCACGGCGCCTGCACCGGCGCCCGGGTCGTAACCCTCATGCAAAAAGGCCGCGATGATCGCGGCCTTTTTGTCTCTGCAGTTTAGTAACTGCTCTCAGGCAAACTCGCAATAATCGAACGATAGCTGTTCATGCGCTGCTGCTGCACGCGGCCATCTTCCAGGGCCTTGAGCAGTGCACAACCCGGCTCGCGGTCGTGTTTGCAATCGCGGAAGCGGCAGGTGCCGATCAGGTCGTTGAACTCGATGAAGCCCGCTTCCACATCGCTGCGGCTGACGTGGCCGAGGCCGAATTCACGAATCCCTGGGGAGTCGATCAGTTCACCGCCGCCGGGGAAGTGGAACAGCCGTGCAGTGGTGGTGGTGTGAGTGCCCTGGCCGGACAGCTCCGACAGCGGGCCGACACGGGTGTCGACTTCCGGCAGCAGGCTGTTGACCAGCGACGACTTGCCCACGCCAGACTGGCCGACAAACACGCTGATGCGTCCGTCCAACTGCTGTTGCAGCTGTTCCATGCCGTTGCCGTGATGTGCCGAGACCTCCAGCACCGGGTAACCCAGGGTGCGATAGACCGCCAGCAACGCATTGAGCGCCGGGGCGTTCTGCTCGTCGATCAGGTCGAATTTGTTCAGCAGCAACAACGGGCGAATGCCCGCATGCTCGGCGGCGACCAAATAGCGGTCGATCAGGTTGGCATGCGGCTCTGGCAGCGGCGCGAACACGATCACGATCATGTCGACGTTGGCCGCCACCGGCTTGAGCTGGCCGCGGCTATCAGGCCGGCGCAGTTCGGTGGTACGCGGCAATTGGGCGACGATAACGCCGATGCCCTGGTTGCCGGCGCGCCAGACCACTTTGTCGCCGGTCACCAGCGCAGGCAGGTTGGCGCGCAGGTGGCAACGGGATACCTGGCCGGCGAGTTCGCCTTCGAGCGCCTCGACTTCGACCTGCACACCAAAGTGCGCGATCACCAGGCCCGTTTGTTCGGGGCCCAGGTCGCCGCCCTCGAGCGCTTCCACGGCGGAGGATTCACGTTTGGCGGCGCGAGCAGCGCGCTCACCTTGAATCTTTTCGATGCGCCAGTTTTGGCGACGATTGAGCTGGCGTTTGGCCATTGGTGTTCCGTGTCGATAATGCAAAGGTTGGGTGAAACGGTCGCGAGTCTAGCACGGCCCCGCCTGCTAAACTGCGCAGCTACGCTAAGGTGCCAAGAGAATCAAGCCATGCAAAACCCACAGAACCTGATTTGGATCGATCTGGAAATGACCGGTCTGAACCCCGACACCGACGTCATCATCGAGATGGCGACCATTGTCACCGACAGCAACCTCAACACCTTGGCCGAAGGTCCGGTGATCGCCATCCATCACAGCGATGCCGTCCTCGCCACCATGGATGAGTGGAACACCCGCACCCACGGCAACTCCGGCCTCACCCAGCGCGTACGCGACAGCCGTATCAGCATGGCTGAAGCGGAAGCCGAAACCATCGCGTTCCTGGAAAAATGGGTGCCCAAGGGCAAGTCGCCGATCTGCGGCAACAGCATCTGCCAGGACCGCCGCTTCCTTTATACGCACATGAAGGGGCTGGAAAGCTACTTCCACTACCGCAACCTGGATGTGTCCACCTTGAAAGAGCTGGCGGCACGCTGGGCGCCGGAAGTGAAGGACAGCTTCCATAAAGGCAGCACTCACTTGGCACTGGACGATATCCGCGAATCGATCGCCGAGCTGCAGCATTACCGCAAGCATTTCATCAAGGCTTGAATCTGTGGCGCCTGGCCCGGCGTCTTCGCGAGCAAGCCCGCTCCCACCTTCGACCGCATTCCAATGGACGGACGCGGTTAAATGTGGGCGCGGGCTTGCTCGCGAAGGGCGTGCCTCGGTCTTTCGCCAAGCGCCCTCTTTTGGTGCCATCAGCAAATGATTAGACTGCCGGCCTCTTTGCAAGGATCGCCATCATGTTGTTGATGCTCTACCTCATCGCCATCACCGCCGAAGCCATGACCGGCGCCCTGTCCGCGGGTCGGCGCGGCATGGACTGGTTTGGTGTGGTGCTGATCGCCTGCGTCACGGCGCTGGGCGGCGGTTCGGTGCGTGATGTGCTGTTGGGGCATTACCCGCTGACCTGGGTCAAACACCCGGAATACCTGGTGCTGACCTCGATCGCCGCGCTGGTGACGATCTTTATTGCGCCGCTGATGCGTCACCTGCGTTCGCTGTTCCTGGCACTCGATGCGGTGGGGTTGGTGGCCTTCACCCTGATTGGCTGCATGACTGCACTGGAAATGGGCCACGGCATGCTGGTGGCTTCGGTCAGCGGCGTTATTACCGGGGTGTTCGGCGGTATCCTGCGGGATATCTTCTGCAACGACATCCCGCTGATCTTCCGTCGTGAACTGTATGCCAGCGTGTCGTTCCTTGCCGCCTGGTTCTACATGCTGTGCCTGTACCTGGAACTGCCCAGCGAGCAGGCGATTTTGCTCACCTTGTTCAGCGGCTTTCTATTGCGCCTGCTGGCGATCCGTTTTCACTGGGAAATGCCCAAATTCGTCTACAACGACGACGTACACTAGCGTGTAGCGTGCTGGTTCAGCGCCCACTCCACGTGCTCGCGCACCAGGTCCGAGGGGTAGTCGCGGCGCGCCTTCAAGGCTTCGAGCACGGGAATGCTCGACGGCGCATTGCCCAGGCCCACTGCCAGGTTGCGCAGCCAGCGCTCATAACCGGCGCGACGTAGGGGCGAGCCTTCAGTGCTGGTGAGGAATTTATCCTCGTCCCACATAAACAGTTCGGCCAGTTCTGCGTTATCCAGGTTATGCCGGGGCTTGAAATCGCCCTCATCGGTAGCGCGGGCGAAACGATTCCACGGGCAAACGATCTGACAGTCATCGCAGCCGAACACGCGATTGCCGATCAGTGGGCGCAGGTCTTCCGGGATTGCGCTCTTGAGCTCGATGGTCAGGTAGGAAATGCAGCGTCGTGCGTCCAGTACGTAGGGGCCGACGAAGGCATTAGTGGGGCAGATGTCCAGGCAGGCCGTGCAGCGGCCGCAGTGCTCGCTGGTGTGAGGGGCGTCAACCGGCAGGGGCAAATCGACAAACAGTTCGCTCAAAAAGAAATAACTGCCGGCCTTGCGATTGAGTACCAGGGTGTTTTTGCCGATCCAACCCAGGCCTGCCTGTTCGGCAATGGCTTTTTCCAGCACGGGCGCGCTGTCGACAAACGCGCGAAAGCCGAACGGGCCGATCTGTGCCTGAATGCGGTCGGCCAGTTGCTGCACGCGTTTGCGGATCAGCTTGTGGTAATCGCGGCCGAGGGCGTAACGGGATATGTAGGCTTTCTCTGGCTTTGCCAGCAGTTGCGCCATTTGGGTATCGCCTGGCAGATAATCCATGCGCAGCGACACCACGCGCAGAGTGCCCGGCACCAGTTGATCGGGATGGGAGCGTTTGCTGCCATGGGCGCCCATGTATTCCATCTCGCCGTGGTAACCCGCGTCGAGCCAGCGTTGCAGGTGCTGTTCATGCTCGGCCAGGTCCAGGCCGCTGATGCCGACTTGTTGAAAGCCCAGTTCGCGGCCCCAGTCTTTGATCGATTGGGCGAGGGCGGGCAGATCGGTGGTGATGGCAGGCATGAGACAAGGGAAACCGCAGGTTAGATAGGTATAATTCTGCCAGACATCGGAGCTTGAAGACGCATGCCGCAGACAAAACACGCAATAACCGACGTACAGCCGCTGTTGCACGGCCATTTGCCGCAACTCGCTGCGCGCGCCCCGGACGCCCATAAAGGCCAATTCGGCCACCTGCTGGTCAGAGGCGGCGACCGAGGCTTTGGCGGTGCGGCACTGTTGAGTGCCGAAAGCGCCCTGCGCAGTGGCGCGGGCATGGTGTCCCTGGCGACCCGGCCTGAACACGTGCCGGCGGCACTGGCGCGCTTGCCGGAAGTCATGACCGTCGGCGTGAGTTCGGCCAACCAGTTGATGGGGTTGCTGGAAAAAATCTCAGTCATTGTCATCGGCCCCGGTCTGGGCGCGGCGTCCTGGGGTAAAAGCCTGTTGTCCGTCGCTGCTAATGCCCAGCAGCCGCAAGTCTGGGATGCCGATGCGTTGAATCAGTTGGCCACGGGCGGCGTAAGCCTTCCAGCCAACAGCGTGATTACCCCACACCCTGGCGAGGCGGCTCGGTTGATGGGCATCACGACAGTCGAGGTTCAGGCTGATCGCCTTAAGGTGGCGCGCGCGTTGAGCCAGAAATTCAATGCAGTGACTATTCTCAAGGGTGCTGGCAGTTTGATTGCTAGCCCGGACGGCCGCGTTTCACGCTGTGATCAAGGCCACCCGGCGATGGCCACCGCCGGTTTGGGTGACGTCCTGAGTGGTGTGGTGGGCGCCTTACTTGCCCAGGGCATGCCGGCTTATGAAGCCAGCTGCCTGGCCGTGTGGTTGCACGCCACAGCGGGGGATCGCCAGGGCACCTATGGTCGCGGCTTGGCTGCCAGTGACCTGATACCTGCCATTCGTCAATTGCTGGAGGAGCAGTCGCCGTGTCTGAAGTAACCCTTTTCCTGGCAGATGAAGATGCCATGGTCGCGTTCGGGAATCGCATTGCCCACGTGACGGCCGGTGCCGGGTTGATCTTCCTGGAGGGCGACTTGGGGGCCGGAAAAACCACACTGTCTCGTGGGATTATTCGTGGGTTGGGGCACGCCGGGGCGGTAAAAAGCCCTACGTTCACCTTGGTCGAACCCTATGAGATCGGTGATGTTCGCGCCTTCCACTTCGACCTCTATCGCCTGGTCGATCCTGAAGAACTGGAGTACATGGGCATCCGTGATTATTTTGACGAAGATGCGTTGTGCCTGATCGAGTGGCCAGATAAAGGCACAGGCTTTTTGCCAAAGCCGGACCTGACCATTACCATTACGCCGCATGACCACGGACGTCAGCTGAAGTTGTTGCCCCAGAGTGCGCGCGGTGAGTCGTGGTGCGCTGCTCTGGCATTGGAATTCAAATAAAATTGGTGGGGTTTGGTATGCGCTTTCGCGCGATGGTTGCTGTCGTAGGGGTGTTGCTTGCGGCAATGACTTTCAATGCTCTGGCTGCTTCACAGGTGAAAAGTGTGCGCCTGTGGCGAGCGCCGGATAACACGCGACTGGTGTTTGACCTGTCTGGCCCGGTCCAGCACAGCGTCTTTACCCTGACGGCGCCCGATCGCCTGGTGATCGACATCAATGGTGCGACCCTGGCCGCGCCGCTGAAAGTCTCCACTGCCAACACGCCGATTACGTCGATGCGCTCGGCTCAGCGTACGCCGACCGATCTGCGGGTGGTCATCGACCTGAAAAAGGCCGTGACCCCGAAAAGTTTTGTGCTGGCGCCAAACGCCCAATACGGTAACCGGCTGGTGGTCGACCTGTTCGACAACGCCGCCGATGCCGCGCCGCCGCCGGCACCAACGCCAAGTGTTGCGACCGTGCCGGCAGTGCCCGTCAACCCGTCGCAACCACAGGTCAAGCTGCCACCGCCGCCGCCTGCGCCTGCGGGCAAGCGCGACATTATCGTGGTGATCGACGCCGGCCACGGCGGTGAAGACCCGGGTGCTTCCGGCTCGCGCGGGCAGCACGAAAAAGACGTGGTACTGGCCATCGCTCGTGAATTGCAGCGTCAGGTCAATGGCATGAAAGGCTATCGCGCCGAGTTGACCCGTACCGGCGACTACTTCATTCCGTTGCGCGGCCGTACTGAAATCGCCCGCAAGAAGGGCGCAGACCTGTTTGTGTCGATCCATGCCGACGCCGCACCTTCGGCCGCCGCCTTTGGCGCCTCGGTGTTTGCCCTGTCGGACCGCGGCGCTACGTCCGAAACCGCACGGTGGCTGGCCGACAGTGAAAACCGTTCCGACTTGATCGGCGGTGCCGGTAACGTGTCCCTCGATGACAAGGATAAAATGCTCGCCGGCGTGCTGCTCGACCTGTCGATGACCGCTTCGCTGACGTCCAGCTTGAACGTCGGCCAAAAGGTGCTGAGCAATATTGGTCGCGTGACCTCGCTGCACAAACAGCGCGTGGAGCAGGCCGGGTTCATGGTGTTGAAGTCGCCGGACATTCCATCGATCCTGGTGGAAACCGGGTTTATCTCCAACGCCAACGAAGCCTCCAAGTTGGCCAGTTCGGGCCACCAACAGGCCCTGGCTCGCTCGATCAGCGCGGGTATTCGTCAGTTCTTCCAGCAGAACCCGCCACCTGGCAGCTACATCGCCTGGCTGCGTGACTCCGGGAAAATCGCCCAGGGCCCGCGAGACCATCGCGTGCAGCCGGGTGACACGCTGGCCATGCTCGCCGTGCGTTTCCAGGTTTCGGCCGCGACCTTGCGCAGCGCCAATAACCTGAAAACCGATGAGCTGAAAGTCGGTCAGGTATTGACCATTCCTGGCACTGAATTGGCGGCGCAGTAATGAGCGAATCAGTGTTGACCAGCGGTTCACGTATTGAGCTGCTCAGCCCGCGCCTTGCCAACCAGATTGCCGCGGGCGAGGTGGTTGAGCGCCCGGCGTCGGTGATCAAGGAGTTGCTGGAAAACAGTATCGACTCGGGTGCCCGGCGCATTGATGTCGACGTGGAGCAGGGCGGCGTCAAGCTGCTGCGGGTGCGCGACGACGGCAGTGGCATCTCTTCGGATGACCTGCCGCTGGCCTTGGCCCGTCACGCCACCAGCAAGATTCGCGACCTGGAAGACCTTGAGCGAGTGATGAGCCTGGGCTTTCGCGGTGAGGCATTGGCGTCCATCAGCTCCGTGGCGCGCCTGACCCTGACTTCCCGTACGCGCAACGCCGAGCAGGCGTGGCAGGTGGAAACCGAAGGCCGCGACATGGCGCCTCGGGTCCAGCCGGCGGCGCACCCGGTGGGGACGTCGGTGGAGGTGCGCGACCTGTTCTTCAACACCCCGGCGCGACGCAAATTCCTCAAGGCTGAAAAAACCGAATTCGATCACCTGCAAGAAGTCATCAAGCGTCTGGCACTGGCGCGCTTCGACGTTGCGTTCCATTTGCGCCACAACGGCAAGACCATCCTCAGTCTGCACGAAGCCAATGACGACGCCGCGCGCGCTCGGCGAGTGGCTGCGGTGTGCGGCGCGGGTTTCCTGGAACAGGCGCTACCGATTGAAATCGAACGCAACGGCTTGCGGCTGTGGGGTTGGGTTGGCTTGCCGACCTTCTCCCGTAGCCAGGCGGACTTGCAGTATTTCTTTGTGAATGGCCGTGCGGTACGCGACAAGCTGGTGGCCCACGCGGTGCGCCAGGCGTATCGCGACGTGTTGTTCAATGGTCGCCATCCGACGTTTGTACTGTTCTTTGAGGTCGACCCCTCGGTGGTCGACGTCAACGTGCACCCGACCAAACACGAAGTGCGCTTCCGCGACGGGCGCATGGTGCATGACTTCCTGTACGGCACCTTGCACCGCGCCCTGGGCGATGTGCGCCCGGATGACCAGCTGTCGGCGCCGATCGTGACGGCGGTGGTGCGACCTAGCGGGCCGGAAGCCGGTGAATTCGGGCCTCAGGGTGAAATGAGCCTGGCGGCCAACTTGCTGCAATCGACGCCGCCGGCGCCAGCTTTTACAGCGCCGGGCGCCGGGTCGGGCGCCGGTTATCAGTATCAATACACGCCGCGTCCGCAGTCGACGGTGCCGGTAGCCGAGGCCCAGGCGGCCTATCGCGAGTTCTTTGCGCCGCTGCCGGGCGCTGAGCCGGGCGCTGTCGCGTTGCCGGAGGGCGGTGGTGATATTCCGCCGCTGGGCTATGCGCTGGCCCAGCTCAAGGGCATCTACATCTTGGCGGAAAACGCCCACGGCCTGGTGCTGGTGGACATGCACGCCGCCCATGAGCGAATCATGTACGAGCGCCTGAAGATCGCCATGGCCAGTGAGGGCCTCAGCGGCCAGCCCTTGTTGGTGCCAGAATCCCTGGCAGTCAGCCAGCGCGAGGCCGACTGCGCCGAAGAGCACCACAGCGTGTTTCAGAAACTGGGCTTCGAATTGCAGCGCCTCGGCCCGGAAACGTTGGCGATCCGCCAGATTCCCGCGCTGCTCAAGCAGGCTGAGGCCAACCGTCTGGTCGCCGATGTGCTGGCTGACCTGATGGAATATGGCACCAGCGACCGCATCCAGGCACATATCAACGAACTGCTCGGTACCATGGCCTGTCATGGTGCGATCCGCGCCAACCGCCGCCTGGCCCTGCCGGAAATGAACGGTCTGCTGCGCGACATGGAAAACACCGAGCGCAGCGGCCAATGCAACCATGGCCGACCGACCTGGACCCAGATGGGCCTGGACGATCTGGACAAACTGTTCTTGCGCGGCCGTTGATGAGCGCCTTGCCCCCTGCCATCTTCCTGATGGGCCCTACGGCCGCCGGCAAGACCGACCTGGCTATCGAGCTGACCAAGGTGCTGCCGTGCGAGCTGATCAGTGTCGACTCTGCACTGGTTTACCGGGACATGGACATTGGCACTGCCAAACCGTCCAAAGCGCTGTTGGCCGAGCATCCGCACAGGCTGATCGATATCATCGACCCGTCTGAGAGCTATTCCGCAGCGGATTTCCGTACCGATGCCCTGGCCGCCATGGCTGAAATCACTGCGCGGGGCAATATTCCGCTGCTGGTGGGCGGTACGATGCTCTATTACAAGGCTTTGCAGGAAGGCCTGGCGGATATGCCGCCCGCCGACGCACAGGTGCGTGCCGAGCTCGAGGAAGCCGCTGCACGCCTTGGCTGGCAGGCCCTGCACGACCAATTGGCAGCGGTTGATCCGGTGTCCGCCGCGCGCATTCATCCCAACGACCCCCAGCGCCTCACCCGGGCCCTGGAAGTCTGGCGTGTGAGCGGCCAGACCATGACTGAACATAGGCTGAAACAAACTGCGCAAAGTGCTGAAGCAGGCGCATCTGGACAGTCACAATTGCCCTATACTGTGGCGAATCTGGCCATTGCTCCGGCAAATCGCCAGGTGCTGCATGAACGAATTGCACAAAGATTCACAATTATGTTGGAACAGGGGTTTGTGGACGAGGTCGTAGCACTGCGTTCAAGAGGCGATCTGCATGCTGGGTTGCCTTCGATACGTGCTGTTGGCTATCGCCAAGTCTGGGATCATCTGGACGGCAAGCTGACGTCAGCCGAAATGCAGGAGCGCGGCATCATTGCCACGCGCCAATTGGCGAAGCGCCAGTTCACCTGGCTGCGCAGCTGGAGCGATTTGCACTGGTTGGACAGCCTGGACAGCGACAATCTGTCACGCGCCTTGAAATACTTGGGAACGGTCTCCATATTGAGCTGAGTCCTTGCAATTGCCGTCTATCCTTGGGGGTGTGACGGCCATAAGCTATCTATTTTCCGAATTTTATTATTGATCCTTAAAGGAGTGCGGCACATGTCAAAAGGGCATTCGCTACAAGACCCTTACTTGAATACTTTACGTAAAGAGAAAGTTGGGGTTTCCATCTATCTGGTCAACGGTATCAAGTTGCAAGGCACGATCGAGTCGTTCGACCAGTTCGTGATCCTGCTGAAAAACACCGTCAGCCAGATGGTTTACAAGCACGCTATCTCGACAGTCGTTCCAGTCCGTCCTATCCGTCTGCCTAGCGCAGCGGGTGACGAACAGGGTGACGCTGAGCCAGGTAACGCCTGATAGGAGTCTCCTTTGTTCTTTGAGCGCCACGGTGGTGGTGAGCGAGTAATCCTCGTTCACTTGGATGGACAGGACCCTGAGGCGCGCGAAGATCCGCAGGAGTTTCAGGAGTTGGCAAATTCGGCCGGCGCCGAGACCGTTGCGTTTTTTAACGTACCGCGTCATCGGCCAACCGCCAAATACCTGATCGGCAGCGGCAAGGTCGAGGAACTACGCGATCTGGTCCATGCTGAAGAAGCCGATCTGGTGATCTTCAATCACACCCTCACGCCCAGTCAGGAACGTAACCTCGAACGTGTTTTCGAGTGTCGCGTGATCGACCGCACCGGTCTGATTCTCGATATTTTCGCCCAGCGCGCCCGTACCCATGAAGGCAAGCTCCAGGTAGAACTGGCCCAGCTTGACCACATGAGCACCCGCCTGGTTCGTGGCTGGACTCACCTTGAGCGTCAAGGTGGCGGTATCGGCATGCGTGGCCCGGGTGAAACCCAGTTGGAAACCGACCGCCGTCTGCTGCGGGTGCGCCTGCGCCAGATCAAGGGGCGCCTCGAAAAGGTCCGTAGCCAGCGCGAGCAGTCGCGACGCGGTCGGATGCGTGCGGATATCCCTACCGTTTCCCTGGTGGGCTATACCAACGCCGGCAAATCCACACTGTTCAATAACGTGACGAAATCGGACGTGTACGCGGCCGACCAACTCTTCGCCACGCTTGATCCGACCTTGCGCCGTCTGGAACTGGACGACCTGGGGCCGATTGTCCTGGCCGACACCGTGGGTTTCATTCGTCACTTGCCCCACAAGCTGGTTGAGGCGTTTCGGTCTACGCTCGAAGAGTCGAGCAACTCCGATCTGCTGCTGCACGTGATCGATGCGGCCGAACCGGATCGCATGTTGCAGATTGAGCAGGTGATGGTGGTGCTGGGCGAGATTGGTGCACAGGACTTGCCGATCCTCGAGGTCTATAACAAACTCGATTTGCTTGAAGGCGTTGAGCCACAAATCCAGCGCGATGAGAACGGCAAGCCCCAGCGGGTATGGTTGTCGGCGCGCGATGGCAGTGGCCTGGAGTTGCTCGAACAGGCCATTGCCGAGTTGCTGGGCAGCGATTTGTTTGTCGGCACCTTGCGCTTGCCTCAGCGTTTTGCTCGACTGCGTGCACAGTTTTTTGAGTTGGGCGCGGTACAGAAAGAAGAATACGACGAAGAAGGTGTCAGCTTGCTGGCCGTTCGATTGCCGCGTTCGGAGCTGAATCGGCTGGTCAGTCGTGAAGGTGTGGTACCGGCCGAGTTCATCGAACAACACACTTTGCAATAAAAGCCTCCTAAAGCGGTTGTGCCGCAGTAGCAGGCATTCTGTAGCATTGGTCGGCGCGCCGTGGGTGCGTCTTTGCTTTATCAGATGGAGAGCGCTATGGCTTGGAATGAGCCGGGTGGCAACTCGAATAATCAGGATCCTTGGGGTGGTAAGCGCCGCAATAATGGCGACCGCAAGGGGCCACCAGATCTCGACGAGGCCTTCCGAAAGCTGCAGGAAAGCCTGAATGGGTTGTTCGGTGGTGGAAAAAAACGCGGTGGTGACGAAGGCGGTCGTACAAGCAAGGGCGGCGGCTATGGCCTGCTGGGCCTGGGTCTTGTCGTGCTGGCTGCCGTCTGGCTGTACAGCGCCGTGTACGTGGTGGACGAGCAGGAGCAAGCCGTGGTGCTGCGCTTCGGCAAGTACTACGAGACGGTCGGGCCAGGCCTGAACATCTATTTCCCGCCGATCGACAAGAAGTACATGGAGAACGTCACGCGTGAGCGTGCCTACACCAAGCAGGGCCAGATGCTGACCGAAGACGAGAACATCGTCGAAGTGCCGCTGACCGTGCAGTACAAGATCAGCAACCTGCAGGACTTCGTGCTGAACGTTGATCAGCCTGAAATCAGCCTGCAACACGCAACCGAAAGCGCCCTGCGCCACGTGGTGGGTTCCACCGCCATGGACCAGGTGCTGACCGAAGGTCGTGAGTTGATGGCCAGCGAAATCAAGGAGCGTCTGCAACGCTTCCTCGATACCTATCGCACCGGTATCACGGTCACCCAGGTGAACGTACAAAGCGCAGCTGCACCGCGCGAAGTACAGGAAGCCTTTGACGACGTGATCCGCGCCCGTGAAGACGAGCAGCGTTCGCGTAACCAGGCTGAAACCTATGCCAACGGCGTCGTGCCGGAAGCGCGTGGTCAGGCCCAGCGTATCCTTGAGGATGCAAACGGTTACCGCGATGAAGTGGTTTCGCGTGCCAAGGGTGAGGCGGATCGCTTTACCAAGCTGGTCGCCGAGTACCGCAAGGCGCCGGAAGTCACGCGTGAGCGTCTGTACCTGGACACCATGCAGGAAGTTTTCAGCAACACCAGCAAGGTTCTCGTGACCGGCAGCAAAGGTGGGCAGAACAACCTGCTGTACCTGCCGCTGGACAAGATGATCGAAGGTGGTCGTAGCAGCACCAGCGCGCCGTCCACCGGTTCGAACGCTGCTGCCAACGAAGCGAGCGCCCGTGCGGCCGCTGACTTGCTGCAACAGCAAACACGTACCAGGGAGAGTCGTTGATGAGCAATAAATCGCTGACCGCCCTGATTGTGGGCGTCGTCGTGGTCATCGCTGCCTGGAACTGCTTCTACATCGTGTCTCAGACCGAGCGCGCGGTGTTGCTGCAATTCGGTCGTGTGGTCCAGGCGGATGTCCAGCCGGGCCTGCATGTGAAAGTCCCCTACGTGAACCAGGTGCGCAAGTTTGATGGCCGCCTGATGACCCTGGATGCACCGACACAGCGCTTCCTGACCCTGGAAAAGAAAGCCGTGATGGTTGACGCCTACGCCAAGTGGCGCGTCAAGGATGCCGAGCGTTTCTACACGGCGACTTCCGGCCTCAAGCAGATTGCCGACGAGCGCTTGTCGCGCCGTCTGGAATCGGGCCTGCGTGACCAGTTTGGTAAACGCACCCTGCACGAGGTGGTATCCGGTGAACGTGATGCGCTGATGGCTGACATCACACGCTCGTTGAAAGCTATGGCTGAGAAAGAGCTGGGCATCGAAGTGATCGATGTTCGCGTCAAGGCGATCGACCTTCCGAAGGAAGTGAACCGCAGCGTGTTCGAGCGTATGAGCACCGAGCGTGAGCGTGAAGCCCGTGAGCATCGCGCCAAGGGTAACGAGTTGGCTGAAGGTATCCGTGCGGATGCCGACCGTCAGCGTCGTGTACTGCTGGCGGAAGCCTATCGCGAGTCTGAAGAGGCCCGTGGTGATGGTGACGCTCAAGCCGCGGCGATCTACGCCAAGGCGTACGGCCAGGACCAGGAGTTTTATGCGTTCTATCGCAGCCTGCGCGCCTACCGTGAAAGCTTCGCGAACAAAACCGACGTCATGGTGCTGGACCCAAGCAGCGACTTCTTCCGCTACCTGGAAAAGTCCAAGTAATCAGCCTGTGACTCTGTAGGAAGCACTCCGTCGGGCGGCTAAAACGCCTGGCGGGGTGATCCTTTCAGAAAACGGGTGTATGATGCGGCAGCCGGGAAATTCCCGGCTTTTTTGCGTCTGCATGTTTGATTGTTGCTGGTTGCGCAGACGCCACAGGTTTTTCGAGGAAAGTGCCCGACGAGGCCGTTTGCAGGCCGTTCGTCACGTCGTTCTTGCGCGTTGTTTATGCAGGCGCCGGGTATTTTCTGCTTCACTCAAGGCTCGGCCGAGGGCTGGCCGCCCGGATCATAGGGGAATGGCGTAATGGCAACGGTAGACCGCTGGCTGCTGCCAGATGGCATCGAAGAAGTACTGCCACCAGAAGCTGCGCGCATTGAAGTAGCGCGTCGCCAGGTGTTGGATCTGTTCCAGAGCTGGGGTTACGAGTTTGTCGTGACTCCCCATATTGAGTACCTGGAATCCCTGCTGACCGGCGCGGGCCAGGACCTGGATCTGCGCACCTTTAAGGTCATCGACCCGCAATCGGGTCGGCAAATGGGCTTCCGGGCTGACATCACGCCGCAAGTGGCGCGTATTGATGCACATACCCTGCGCCGCGAAGGCCCAAGCCGTCTGTGCTACGCCGGCAGCGTGCTGCACGCGCAGCCGCGAGCCTTGTCGTCTTCCCGTAGCCCGATTCAGCTGGGCGCCGAGTTGTACGGTGATGCCAGCCCGAGCAGCGACGTTGAAGTGATCAGCTTGATGTTGGCCATGCTGCAACTGGCAGATGTGCCGGATGTGCACATGGACCTGGGTCACGTCGGTATCTACCGTGGCCTGGCCCGTGCGGCCGGCTTGTCAGGTGAAGTTGAGCAGCAGTTGTTCGATGCCCTGCAACGCAAGGCTATCGATGAAGTGGTTGCCCTCACCGAGGGTGTGCCTGCTGACCTCGCCGGCATGCTGCGCGCGCTGGTTGATCTGTGTGGTGGCCGTGAAGTGCTGGTGGCTGCACGTGAGCGCCTGGCCAATGCGCCGGCGCCAGTGCTGGCGGCGCTGGATGACGTGCTGGCGATTGCCGAGCGCTTGTCGGCGCGGTTCCCGCAGTTGCCGCTGTATTTTGACCTGGGTGAGTTGCGCGGCTACCACTACCACACCGGTGTGGTGTTCGCAGTGTTTGTGCCGGGTGTTGGCCAGGCCATCGCCCAAGGCGGTCGTTATGACGATATCGGCGCCGACTTCGGTCGTGCGCGTCCGGCGACTGGCTTTTCCACCGATTTGAAAACCCTGGTGACCCTGGGGCGTGCTGAGGTCGAGCTGCCGTCTGGTGGCATCTGGATGCCCGACAGTACGGACGCAGCACTCTGGCAGCAGGTTTGCCAGTTGCGCAGTGAGGGTCAGCGTGTTGTCCAGGCTTTGCCTGGGCAGCCATTGGCCGCCGCCCGTGAAGCGGACTGCGACCGGCAATTGATTCTGCAGAACGGGCTTTGGCAAGTATCGCCACTGGCTTCTTGAGTTTTCCTGCCGGCCATCGCCGGCACCAAGTTTGCGCGAATGAGGACAAGTGTTATGGGTAAGAATGTCGTAGTCCTGGGCACCCAATGGGGTGATGAGGGCAAAGGCAAGATCGTTGATCTGCTGACCGAACATGCTGCCGCCGTAGTGCGCTACCAAGGTGGCCACAATGCTGGCCACACCCTGGTCATCGATGGCGAAAAAACCGTCTTGCACCTGATTCCGTCGGGCGTCCTGCGCGAAGGCGTGCAGTGCCTGATCGGTAACGGCGTGGTGGTTGCACCTGACGCCCTGCTGCGTGAAATCACCAAGCTGGAAGAGAAAGGCGTACCGGTGCGTGAGCGCCTGCGTATCAGCCCGTCCTGCCCGCTGATCCTGTCCTTCCACGTAGCGCTGGACCAGGCCCGTGAAAAGGCCCGTGGCGAGCTGAAGATCGGCACCACCGGTCGCGGCATCGGCCCTGCGTACGAAGACAAAGTGGCGCGTCGTGGCCTGCGTGTGGGCGACCTGCTGAACATGCCGCGTTTTGCAGACAAGCTGCGTGAACTGGTGGAATACCACAACTTCATGTTGGTTGGTTACTACAAAGAGCCGGCCATCGACTTCGAAACCACCCTGGCCGAGTGCAAGGAATACGCCGAGCTGCTCAAGCCGCTGATGCTGGACGTGACTGCCGAGCTGCACGACCTGCGACGCGCCGGCAAAGACATCATGTTCGAAGGCGCCCAAGGTTCGTTGCTCGACATCGACCACGGCACCTACCCGTACGTGACCAGCTCCAACACCACCGCCGGTGGCGTTGCTACTGGTTCGGGCGTTGGTCCTATGTTCCTGGACTACATCCTGGGCATCACCAAGGCTTACACCACTCGCGTAGGTTCGGGTCCGTTCCCGACTGAGCTGTTCGACGAAGTCGGTGCGCACCTGGCCAAGCAAGGTCACGAGTTTGGCGCGACCACTGGCCGTGCCCGTCGTTGTGGTTGGTTTGACGCCGTTATCCTGCGTCGCGCAATCGATGTGAACAGCATTTCGGGCATCTGCCTGACCAAGCTGGACGTGCTCGACGGTCTGGAAGCCATCAACATCTGCGTCGGCTACAAAGACGCAGAAGGCAAGGACGTTGCTCCGACCGACGCTGACAGCTACGTAGGCCTGCAGCCTGTGTACGAAGAAGTGCCGGGTTGGACCGAATCGACCGTGGGCGCCAAAACCCTGGAAGAACTGCCAGCCAACGCGCGTGCTTACATCAAACGCGTTGAAGAACTGATCGGCGCGCCGATTGACATTATTTCGACGGGCCCGGACCGCAACGAGACCATCGTTCTGCGTCACCCGTTCGCTTAATAAGCTGTTGATGTAAAAAGTAAAGGGCTCCTTCGGGAGCCCTTTTTTATTGGCGCCAGGCAAACGGCACGACCCTTGCTATGGTTCTCTCTTTCGCGGTGCTATCAAATTAATGGCACCCGTGGTGGAGGGATTTCCAGTGTCTGCCGTTCTCTCATTGTTACAAAGCCGGCTGTTGCGGCCGGTGTTCGTTACCCTCGGTATCGCTCTTTTGGTGCAAGTGCTGGTGGCTGTCGCTCTGACGAGGAGCACGGTCACTGCATTGGAAGCTGATTTGGGCAATCGCTTGGGTGTCGACAGCCAGAAACTTTCCGGTGAACTGGCGCAAGCCGGCAAGGAAGTCACCTCGAGTCTGGACAGCCTGTCTTCCAGTACCCGCCAGCGTCTGACCGCAGGGCTTTCCACGCGACTGCAGGAAGAGCAGAAGCAATTACGTGCGACCCTGGAAAAAGACCTGCAAGACTCCGCCAATGATATGGCGCAACTGCTGGCCTCGGTGGCGCCGCGCGCCATGTGGGACAGCGACGTGCCGACCTTGTCGGAGTTTGCCCGGCGTGCCCAGCGCAATCCCAACGTACTGTTCGTGGTCTACGACGACGCGGCCGGTGAGCATCTGACCCGTTATCTCAACCGTGACAACCCGATCAACCAGGAACTGCTGGCGAAAGGGCAGGGCGACCGCGCCCTGGATAAGGTGCTGGACGCCGCCAAGGCTGATCCTGCCGTTTACTACGTAGAGGCCTCCATCAGCCCCAACGGCGTCGAGATCGGCAAAGTGCGCATGGGGGTTTCGACGGCGTCCGTAGAGGCCGATCTGCAGGCGCTCGATAAACGCTTTGCCGCGCTGATCGCCAGCGGCGATCAGTTGGTGGGTGACAGTCTCAAAGGGGCTGCGGCCGACAGTGCTTCAGCCATGGGCGCACGCCTGCAATCGGCGCAAGCTACCGCGACCCAGATGACTGCCAACACCACCAGCGCTGTACAGGAGGCCGCCGGCACCCTGCGCTGGCGTATCGGCATGGGGCTCGCACTGGTGGGGTTCGGCGTATTGCTGCTGATCGCTATCGTGTTGGGGCGCCGAGTGGTCAATCGCCTGAAGCTGCTGATTGCGGCCATGGATGACTTGGCGGCGGGCGAGGGCGACCTCACCAAGCGCGTGCAGATCAACAGCAAGGATGAAATCGGCGACATGGCTTCGGCGGTCAATCGCTTTGTGGATAAATTGCAGCCGATCGTACGTGAGGCGGGGGATGTGGCCCAGCGTACTGGCGTGGAAATCGGCGCCATGACCTTGCGCAATGCCGGTGCCGACAAAGCGGCCGGTTTGCAGCGCGATGAAGTGGCTGAGAGCTTGCGTGCGCTGTCGCAAATGGCAGACGAGGCCCAGGCCGAAAGCCACGCGATGCAAGCGGCGTTGCAGCAAGTGGTGGAAATCCGCCAGGCAACGGACGAAAACTCGCGCACTTCGGCGGAAGTCGGCAGCTTGATCGAAGCGTTGGCGGGGCAGGTGCAGGCGGGGTCTCAGGTTATTGAGCGCCTGGCGCAGCAAAGCGAACAAATTGAAGTGGTGCTGACGGTGATTCACGGCATTGCCGAGCAAACCAACTTGCTGGCGCTTAACGCCGCGATCGAAGCTGCGCGTGCCGGTGAGACCGGGCGTGGCTTCGCGGTCGTGGCTGACGAGGTGCGTGCCCTGGCCAGCAAAACCCAGAGCTCCACGGGTGATATCCAGGCGCATATCGTGGCGTTGCAGCAGGGCGCACGTGAGGCGGTGGAAACCATCGGCAAGGCGGGGCGTCAGGCGAGCGAAGGCTTGCTGGTGCTGCGCGACAGCGTGCGCCTGCAGCAGACGGTGCAGGCTTCGGTGGAACAGGTGCATGCGGCCATTGGCTTGGCGACGCGTGCGGCTGAGCATCAGGCCCAGGGCGCGCATGCGGTGCGGGGGCGGGTCGAAGTGATTCACGCCCAGGCCGAGCGCGCTGCGCAGGCGGTGGTGGAGACCACGGCCAGCGGCAAGGTGCTGGATGGGTTGGCGGCGCAGTTGAAGGCGAGCCTGGGGCAGTTCAGGGCTTGATGTCGCCTGGGAGAACCCTTTCGCGAGCAAGCCCGCTTCCACATTTGAAACGCATTCCAATGTGGGAGCGGGCTTGCTCGCGAAAGCTATTTCAGCGGCTCAGATACATCCGCGTCGTCAGCAGATACACCGGCAACCCCGACACCAGAATCAACAGCGCCGCATAGGGCGCGGCTGCCGCGAACTCCACATTCGAGGTATGCGCCCACACGGCGGTGGCCAGGGTGTTCAGCCCGGTCGGGCTGAGCAGTAAGGTCGCCGTCAATTCCTTCATCGCATCCAGAAACACCAGCGCAAACGCGGCACCCAACGCCGGGAAAATGATCGGCAAGGTCACCCGGCAAAACGCGCTGAACGACGACGCGCCCAGTGTGCGCGCAGCCTCTTCCAGCTGCGGCGCGGCCTTGTTCAAGGCGGTGCGAATCGGCGCCTGTGCCAGCGGCAGGAACAACAGCGCGTAAGCGATCAGCAACAACACCGACGTCTGGTACAGCGCCGGCACATAATGCAGTGCGAAATACACCAGCGTCAGCGCGATCACCAGGCCGGGCAGGGCATGCAGCAAATAAGGCAGGCGTTCGGCCCAGATCGCCAGCCGGCCTTTGTAGCGCACCACCAGCAGGCCCACCGGCACCGCCAGCATCAGGCAAAGCGCAGCGCCACCCAGTGACAGTGTCAGGGAGGACAGCAGCGCCTCGCCGATTTCCGCCACGGGAAACGCCGCTGACGAACCTACCGCCAACCAGTAGCCGAGCATCCCCAAAGGAATGCCGCTGCCAATGATCGCCAGCGCCAGGCAATAGAGTTGACCGAGCGGCGCCCATTTACCCAATTGAACCTGTTCAGCATGGCGCGCCGCGCCCTGGCCGATGCGCACATGCCGGCCCTTGCCGCGTACGCGCAGCTCCAGCCACAGCAGCGTCAGGCACATCACCAGCAACACCGCCGAGAGCATCGCGGCATTGGCATTGCTGAATTCCAGTTCGAATTGTTGATAGATGGCCGTGGTGAACGTCTGCAGGCCGATGATCGACAGCGCGCCGAACTCCACCAGCATATGCAGGGCGATCAGCAGCGCACCCGCAAGGAGTGAGGGCCACAGCAAAGGCAGGGTAATACGGAAAAACACCCCCCAACGATTCAGTCCCAGGGTGCGGGCCGACTCTTCAAGGGATGGGTCAAGATTGCGCAGGGTCGCCGCCACCGGCAGAAACACCAGCGGGTATTTGGACAGGGTCATTACCAGGATCGCCCCGCCCAGCCCTTCGAAGTTGGCGCTCAGCGACACCCAGGTAAAGCTGCTGACAAACGCCGGCACCGCAAACGGCAGGCACAGGATCACGCCCCAGATGCGCCGGCCCGGCAGGTTGCTGCGTTCCAGCAGCCAAGCCAGGGACAGGCCGATTACGCCGCAGGCCAGCGTCACGCCAATCATCAGCGCCAGGGTGTTGCGCAGCAGGCCGAATACATAGGGCCGCCACAGCAGATGCACCGCCTCTGCCCAGCCGGCCTGCCAGGCCTTGGTGCCGACATACAGCAGCGGCAACAGGCTCAGGCCCACCAGAAACAGCACGGGGAGCAACAGCCAGATCGAGGGGCGCTTGCGGCGCGGGCGCAAACCCCCGCGCAAGGCGGGGGCGGTTAGCGATGGGTTCATCAGTTCAAGCCAACCTCACGTTCCAGTTCCAGGGCTTCTTCAGCGTTACCCAGGTCGGCCGGGGTGACTTTCGGCGGTTGCAGCTCGCTGAAAGGCTTGAGGCCACGGTTGGATTCCATGCCCTTGCGCAGCGGGTATTCCGCCGAGGTATTGGTGATGACGCGCTGGCCTTCTTCGCTGGTCATGAACGCCAGTAGTTGCTGGGCTTCTTTGGGGTGTTTGCTGGATTTCAGTGCGGCAGCGGAAGACACGGTAATCAGGCCGCCGGCGTCACCATCGGTGAAGTAATGCAGTTGTGAATCCAGGTTGGTTTTTTCTTTCTTGAGGGCAAACCAGTAGTAGTTGTTCACCAGTACGGTGGCCACTTCGCCATTTTCCACGGCTTTAAGGGCGACCATGTTGTTGCTGTACACCTTGCCGAAGGCGCGCAGGCCGGTCAGCCATTCTTCAGCGGCTTCGCGACCGTGCAGTTTGATAATCGCCACGGCTTGTTCCTGGAACGCGCCGCTGGTAGGTACAAAGCCGACTTTGCCTTGCCACTCGGGGCCGGCGAAATCCAGTACCGATTTAGGCAGGTCTTTTTCAGCAATCAGTTTCGGGTTGAACGCGACGACGCGGGTGCGTGCGGTCACGCCCATCCAGTCAGCGTTTTTGCCGACATAGTCTTTGGGTAATACGTCGAGGGTGCTGGCGTCGATCTTCGCCAGCAGGCCTTGCTCGCCGAGTTTGTTCAGCGGCGGCGACTCTTCGGTGTAGATCACGTCTGCGGGGGAGCGGTTGCCTTCTTCGACGATCTGGCTGGCCAACTGGTTGCTGCTGCCTTTGCGCACATTGACGTGAATGCCGGTCTTGGCTTCGAAGGCCTTGGCGAGTTGATCGCCGACTTCTTTGTGTTGGCCGTTGTACAAGGTCAGTGACACTTTGTCGGCGGAGTAGGCAGTTGGCGAGAGCAGGGTCAGGCCAAGCAGGGTGAGGGTCAGGCCACGCAGAAGGGATGTCTTGAGACGGGTATTGCGTATGGTCATCCGAAGCTTTCCTCGTATAAGTGCAACAAATCATTGCCGATTTGTATGAGCAGGATAAACGATAAAACTTCTCAAGTGCGGATGAGGGGCAAATCACTGGGGAAGTTTTCAAACCCCGGAAACGAAAAAACCCGCTTTCGCGGGTTTGATCTGAATTTGGTGCCCAGGAGAAGACTCGAACTTCCACGACCTTGCGATCACCAGCACCTGAAGCTGGCGTGTCTACCAATTTCACCACCTGGGCATTATCAACAACGCTTGCGCCGTTGATGGAGCGAACTATACGGAGGGCTTTTTGATCTGTAAACCCCTGATATCAAAAATATAAATCTATATTCTCGTTAAAAATCAAAGGGCTGAAACGCAAAAACCCGCTTTCGCGGGTTTTTGGAGACTCAAGGCGTAACCTTGAGTTTGAAATTGGTGCCCAGGAGAAGACTCGAACTTCCACGACCTTGCGATCACCAGCACCTGAAGCTGGCGTGTCTACCAATTTCACCACCTGGGCAGCATCAACAACGTTGCCGTCGTCGATGGCGCGCACTATACGGAGCGGATTTTAAGCTGTAAAGCCCTGCTATGAAAAAAGCCTGGAAAATTTCGCCAATGGTCGTGCAAGGTGTGCGCCAGGGGCTACAAAGGGCTTTTAAAGGCTTGTTGACGTCTGAAATTTCCCGTTTCAATACGCGTATGCCAAACTAACCCGCATATAGACAAGGTGAAAACTCTCTAATGGCCGATTGGCAGTCCCTCGATCCCGAGGCCGCTCGTGAAGCGGAAAAATATGAAAACCCTATTCCTAGCCGCGAACTGATCCTGGCGCATCTCGCCGATCGTGGTTCGCCTGCTAGCCGCGAGCAGCTGGTTGAAGAATTCGGTCTGACCACCGAAGACCAGCTCGAAGCCCTGCGCCGCCGTTTGCGTGCCATGGAGCGCGACGCTCAACTGATCTACACCCGCCGTGGTACCTACGCGCCGGTGGATAAGCTCGACCTGATCCTCGGCCGCATTGCCGGCCACCGTGATGGTTTCGGCTTCCTGATCCCGGACGACGGCAGCGACGACCTGTTCATGAGCCCGGCGCAAATGCGCCTGGTGTTCGATGGCGACCGTGCGCTGGCGCGCGTTTCCGGCCTGGACCGTCGTGGTCGCCGTGAAGGTGTGATCGTCGAAGTGGTGTCGCGTGCCCACGAGTCTATCGTCGGCCGTTACTTCGAAGAGGGCGGTATTGGCTTTGTTGTGCCCGATAACCCCAAGGTCCAGCAGGAAGTGCTGATTACCCCGGGTCGTAACGGCGCCGCCAAGGTCGGCCAGTTCGTCGAGGTGAAAATCACCCATTGGCCAACTGCGCGTTTCCAACCGCAGGGCGATATCGTTGAGGTGGTCGGCAACTACATGGCGCCGGGCATGGAAATCGACGTTGCGTTGCGCACCTACGATATTCCTCACGTCTGGCCTGAGGCTGTGCTCAAAGAAGCCGCCAAGCTCAAGCCGGAAGTGGAAGAGAAGGACAAAGAAAAACGCATCGATCTGCGCCATCTGCCGTTCGTCACTATTGACGGCGAAGATGCCCGCGACTTCGATGATGCGGTCTACTGCGAAGCCAAACCTGGCAAGTTGCGCCTGTTCTCCGGCGGCTGGAAGCTGTTCGTCGCGATTGCCGACGTGTCCAGCTATGTGCAGATCGGTTCGGCCCTGGACAACGAAGCCCAGGTGCGCGGCAACTCGGTGTACTTCCCTGAGCGCGTGATTCCGATGCTGCCTGAGCAGCTGTCCAACGGCTTGTGCTCCCTGAACCCGAAAGTCGACCGTTTGGCCATGGTGTGCGAGATGACCATCTCGAAAACCGGCGAAATGACGGACTACCAGTTCTACGAAGCGGTGATCCATTCCCAGGCGCGCCTGACCTACAACAAGGTCAGCACCATCCTGGAACAGCCGAAGACCAGCGAAGCTAAAGCGCTGCGCGGTGAGTACGGCCATGTCGTGCCGCACCTCAAGCAGCTTTACGCGTTGTACAAGGTGCTGTTGGGCGCTCGTCACGTGCGTGGCGCGATCGACTTTGAAACGCAGGAAACCCGAATTGTCTTCGGTTCCGAGCGCAAGATCGCCGCAATCACCCCGACCACGCGTAACGATGCGCACAAGCTGATCGAGGAATGCATGCTGGCGGCCAACGTGGCCACTGCGGAATTCCTGAAAAAGCACGAGATTCCTGCGCTGTACCGGGTGCATGACGGCCCGCCGCCGGAGCGCCTGGAGAAGCTGCGCGCGTTCCTCGGTGAGCTCGGTTTGTCCCTGCACAAAGGCAAGGATGGCCCGACGCCGAAGGACTACCAGGCACTGCTCGCGAGCATCAAGGACCGTCCGGATTACCACGTGATCCAGACCGTAATGCTGCGCTCCCTGAGCCAGGCGGTGTACAGCGCTGATAACCAGGGCCACTTCGGCCTGAATTACGAAGCGTACACCCACTTCACTTCGCCGATTCGTCGTTACCCGGACCTGCTCACGCACCGCGCGATCCGCAGTGTGATCCATTCCAAGCAGAACACCCCGCACGTCAAGCGCGCCGGTGCCATGACCATTCCGAAAGCACGGATTTATCCGTACGACGAGGCGGCCCTGGAACAGCTGGGCGAGCAGTGCTCCATGAGCGAGCGCCGTGCCGATGAAGCCACTCGCGACGTAGTGAACTGGCTGAAGTGCGAGTTCATGAAAGACCGCGTGGGCGAGTCGTTCCCAGGCGTCATTACGGCCGTGACGGGTTTTGGTCTGTTCGTTGAGCTGACTGACATTTACGTCGAAGGCTTGGTGCACGTCACCGCGTTGCCGGGTGACTACTACCACTTTGACCCTGTGCATCACCGCCTGGCGGGCGAGCGTACCGGTCGCAGCTTCCGTTTGGGCGATACCGTGGAAGTGCAGGTCATGCGCGTCGACCTTGACGAGCGCAAGATCGACTTCGGTATGCCTGACAAGCCCGTCGAGCCGACTGGCCGTAAAAAACGTGGCAGCGAAACCGCAGCGCCGGCCGCCAAAGGTAAGGCGGCGCCTGCCAAAGCAGTGGCCGTCGAGGCTGAGCCAGCCAAGGCTGGCCGTCGTTCGTCGGCCAAGGACAAGGCCCCCGAAGCCTACCGCCCAAGCGACGCTGCGGCGAAAAACGCCGAGTTGCGTCGCAGCCGCGAGTTGAAGCAGCAGTTGCTCAGCGAAGCCAAAAGCGGTGGTAAAGCGGCGTCTGGGGGAAAGTCCCAGGGGGCCGAAAAGCCGTCGAGCAAACCGAGTAAACACCGTAAAGGCCCGCCAAAAGCGGGTTCGGCTCCCGCGAAAAGCGGCGGGTCGCGCAAACCTAAGGCCAAGTCATGAGTCTGGAAAAAATCTACGGCGTGCACGCCGTAGAAGCACTGCTGCGTCACCACCCCAAGCGCGTCAAGCAAGTGTGGTTGGCAGAAGGTCGCAGCGAGCCGCGCGTACAAGCGCTGGTCGAGCTGGCGACCCAGAATAAAGTTGCCATCGGCCAAGCCGAGCGTCGTGAAATGGACGTGTGGGTAGAAGGTGTTCACCAAGGCGTGGTGGCGGACGTAAGTCCGAGCCAGGTCTGGGGCGAGGCCATGCTCGACGAACTGCTCGACCGTACCGAAGGTGCGCCGCTGCTGCTGGTGCTGGACGGCGTGACCGACCCGCACAACCTCGGCGCTTGCCTGCGTTCGGCAGATGCTGCCGGTGCGCTGGCGGTGATTGTGCCGAAAGACAAGTCGGCCACCCTGACGCCGGTCGTGCGCAAGGTTGCCTGCGGCGCGGCGGAAGTGATTCCGCTGGTGGCCGTGACCAACCTGGCGCGCACCCTGGAGAAACTCCAGCAGCGCGGCCTGTGGGTCGTGGGTACGGCAGGCGAGGCCGAGGTCAGCCTTTATGACCAGGACCTCACCGGCCCGACCATCCTGATCATGGGGGCTGAAGGCAAGGGCATGCGTCGCCTCACCCGTGAGCACTGCGATTACCTGGTGAAGTTGCCGATGGCCGGTAGCGTCAGCAGCCTCAACGTGTCGGTTGCCACCGGCGTGTGCCTGTTTGAAGCCCAGCGCCAGCGCGGTGCCAAGGCCAAGAGCAAGAAGTAACCCGATCAAAAATGTGCGGGCGGGCTTATATGGGAGCCGGGCTTGCCTGCGATAGCGTCACCTCAGTCTCGCTGAAAGACTGAGGTGCCTGCATCGCGGGCAAGCCCGGTTCCCACATAAGACCCTCGCACATTTTTTTGGGCTGAATGGGTGATTGTTCAAATAATCACCAATCACCTTGCGCCGTTTCTCCCCCTTCTCTACAATTGCGCCCCTTGCCTTCATGGCAGGCACGGATGTGCCTCCCTTTGGCAAGATCCATAAGTGTCATTCACTCCTTGTCTGACCGTTTTTGAGCGGCAGGCTACAACCCGTAAGGAGCATTCATGCGTCATTACGAAATCATCTTTTTGGTCCACCCGGATCAAAGCGAGCAAGTCGGCGGCATGGTTGAGCGTTACACCAAGCTGATCGAAGAAGACGGCGGCAAAATCCACCGTCTGGAAGATTGGGGCCGTCGTCAACTGGCCTACGCAATCAACAATGTTCACAAGGCTCACTACGTGATGCTGAACGTTGAGTGCACTGGCAAGGCCCTGGCCGAGCTGGAAGACAACTTCCGCTACAACGATGCAGTGATCCGTAACCTGGTCATCCGTCGCGAAGAAGCCGTTACCGGCCAATCCGAGATGCTCAAGGCTGAAGAAAACCGCAGTGAGCGCCGTGAGCGTCGCGACCGTCCTGAGCACGAAGGCGCCGAAAGCGCTGATAGTGATGACAGCGACAACAGCGATAACGCTGACGAGTAATCCACGGACCTTTTAAGGAGCCTATCAAATGGCACGTTTCTTCCGTCGTCGTAAATTCTGCCGCTTCACCGCTGAAGACGTGAAAGAGATCGATTACAAAGATCTCAACACTCTGAAAGCTTACGTATCCGAGACCGGCAAAATCGTTCCAAGCCGTATCACCGGTACCAAAGCACGTTATCAGCGTCAGCTGGCCACCGCTATCAAGCGCGCCCGCTTCCTGGCCCTGCTGGCCTACACCGACAGCCACGGCCGCTGAGACCGGGCAGTCGACAAGTAGTAAGGGATTGAATGCATGCGCGCCTTAGCTGAGTTCATCATGCGCGGTCGCGTGCAGGCCACTCTGGTAGTGGCTGGATGTGCGGCATTGCCGTTGCTTTATTGGTTGGGTGCTGCCGCAGGTTGCCTAGTGCTGCTGCGGCGCGGTTTGAAGGACGCCCTTGGCGTCCTTGCCCTGGGATTGTTGCCGGCCTTGATCTGGTGGCTGCAATTTGGTGATCCGCGGGTACTTTTGGTACTGCTGGGGTCATCGAGCCTTGCGTTGGTTTTACGCGCAAGTGAGTCCTGGGTCCGTACGCTGCTGGTCAGCGTGGCATTGGGGTTGGTGTACTCAGTGATGCTTGGCGCGGCTTTCCGCCCGCAAATCGAGGCGCTGTCGCAGGAAATCGTCAAGATCCTGCCGATGGCCCTCGGGGATCTCTACCAGCAGTTGTCGGTAGATGAGCGAGCGCGGTTTGCGTCACTGATTGCCCCGGTCCTGACCGGCCTGATTGCGGCATTGTTGCAGGTCGTCAGCGTGCTGAGCCTGATTCTTGGGCGTTATTGGCAGGCGTTGTTGTACAACCCGGGTGGTTTTGGTCGCGAGTTTCGCAGTATCAGAATCCCTGCGGGGCCGGCGATGTTGCTGCTGGCGTGCATGGTTGTCGGGCCGAACTTCGGTCCACAGATGGCCTTGCTGGCGCCGATTTGCAGCGTACCGCTGGTGTTTGCCGGGCTGGCCCTGATTCATGGGCTGGTTGCGCGAAAGCGTCTGGCCAAGTTTTGGCTGGTGGGGTTGTACGTAACGCTGTTGCTGTTCATGCAGCTGATCTATCCGTTACTCGTGGTTTTGGCCATTGTCGACGGCCTGATTGATTTTCGCGGTCGTCTGGCGTCGAAAGACGCCGATAACGCGAACGGTGAAGGTTAAAAGTTAGAGGATTTTCACATGCAACTGATCCTTCTGGAAAAAGTCGCCAACCTGGGCAACCTGGGCGACAAAGTGAACGTTAAGGCCGGCTACGGTCGTAACTACCTGCTGCCATACGGCAAAGCCACCGCTGCAACCGCTGCCAACCTGGCTGCGTTTGAAGAGCGTCGTGCTGAGCTGGAAAAAGCAGCAGCAGACAAAAAAGCTTCGGCCGAAACTCGCGCTGCCCAACTGGCTGAGCTGGAAGTGACTATCACTGCCACCGCCGGTGACGAAGGCAAGCTGTTCGGTTCGATCGGCACCCACGACATCGCTGATGCACTGACCGCCTCCGGCGTTGAAGTGCAGAAGAGCGAAGTTCGTCTGCCGAACGGCACCATCCGCAACGTAGGCGAATTCGACGTAGCCGTGCACCTGCACGCCGAAGTTGAAGCCACCGTACGCGTTGTCGTGGTAGCAGCTTAAGCAGCACCTAACTGACTGGCACCTCGCGTGTCAGCCAGTTAACATCGGGCACGATCCTGTTTACAGGTCGTGCCTTTTGTTTTTCTACAACCCCCTAATTCCAAGTGGCCATGAACGATATTTCAGCTCCTGAGCAATACGATCTGCAAACCGCTGCCCTGAAGGTGCCGCCGCATTCCATCGAGGCCGAACAGGCCGTGCTCGGTGGCTTGATGCTGGATAACAACGCCTGGGAACGCGTGCTGGATCAAGTCTCGGACGGTGATTTCTATCGCCATGACCACCGCCTGATCTTCCGCGCCATCGCCAAGTTGGCCGACCAGAACTCGCCGATCGACGTGGTGACCCTGGCCGAGCAATTGGACAAGGAAGGCCAGACCTCCCAGGTCGGCGGTCTGGGCTACCTGGGTGAACTGGCGAAAAATACGCCGTCCGTCGCCAACATCAAGGCCTATGCCCAGATCGTTCGCGAGCGCGCCACCCTGCGCCAGTTGATCGGCATCAGCACCGAAATCGCCGACAGTGCCTTCAACCCCGAAGGCCGCACCGCCGCCGAGATCCTCGACGAAGCCGAACGCCAGATCTTCCAGATCGCCGAAGCGCGGCCGAAAACCGGTGGCCCGGTCAGCGTCAACGACCTGCTGACCAAGGCCATCGACCGCATCGACACGCTGTTCAACACCGACAACGCCATCACCGGGATTTCCACCGGTTACACCGACCTCGACGAGAAGACCAGCGGCCTGCAGCCGTCTGACCTGATCATCGTCGCCGGCCGTCCATCCATGGGTAAAACCACCTTTGCGATGAACCTGGTGGAAAACGCCGTGTTGCGCAGCGACAAGACCGTGCTGGTGTACTCCCTCGAGATGCCAGGCGAATCGCTGATCATGCGTATGCTCTCGTCCCTGGGCCGTATCGACCAGACCAAGGTCCGTGCCGGTCGCCTGGAAGACGACGACTGGCCGCGCCTGACCTCGGCGGTCAACCTGCTCAACGATCGCAAGTTGTTCATCGATGACACCGCCGGTATCAGCCCATCGGAGATGCGTGCGCGTACGCGCCGGCTGGTGCGTGAGCACGGCGACATCGCCCTGATCATGATCGACTACCTGCAGCTGATGCAGATTCCGGGTTCCAGCGGCGACAACCGGACCAACGAGATTTCCGAGATTTCCCGGTCCCTCAAGGCCCTGGCCAAGGAATTCAATTGCCCGGTGGTGGCACTGTCCCAGCTCAACCGTTCCCTGGAACAGCGCCCCAACAAGCGCCCGGTGAACTCCGACCTTCGGGAATCCGGAGCGATCGAGCAGGATGCTGACGTGATCATGTTTGTGTACCGGGACGAGGTGTACCACCCCGAGACTGAGCACAAAGGCATTGCCGAGATCATTATCGGTAAGCAGCGGAACGGCCCGATTGGCTTTATCCGCCTGGCGTTCATCGGTAAATACACGCGCTTCGAAAACCTCGCGCCGGGTAGCTATAACTTCGACGACGACGAGTAGGTCTCAGCGCCTGTCAGGGCCTCAGCGCAATTCCGACCATTACCGTCGGAATTGGTCAAAATTTGTGCTATATTCCGCGCCCGCGATTTTTCATCTCAACACCGGTCACCGTCATGCAAACAGCCAAGCCGTTATTTGACTATCCCAAGTACTGGGCCGAATGTTTCGGTCCTGCGCCATTCCTGCCGATGAGCAGGGAGGAGATGGATCAGCTTGGCTGGGATTCCTGCGACATCATCATCGTCACCGGTGATGCGTACGTGGATCACCCGTCGTTCGGCATGGCCATCATCGGCCGGCTGCTGGAGTCCCAGGGCTTTCGCGTCGGGATCATTGCCCAGCCGAACTGGCAGTCCAAAGACGACTTCATGAAGCTCGGCGAGCCGAACCTGTTCTTCGGCGTCGCGGCCGGCAACATGGACTCGATGATCAACCGCTACACCGCCGACAAGAAAATCCGTTCCGACGACGCCTACACCCCAGGCGGCATGGCCGGCAAACGCCCGGATCGCGCGAGCCTGGTGTACAGCCAGCGCTGCAAAGAAGCCTACAAGAACGTGCCGATCGTGCTCGGTGGCATCGAAGCGTCCCTGCGCCGCATCGCCCACTACGACTACTGGCAGGACCGCGTGCGCAACTCGATCCTGATCGACGCCACCGCCGATATCCTGCTGTACGGCAACGCCGAGCGGGCCATCGTTGAAGTCGCCCAGCGTTTGTCCTGGGGGCACAAGATCGAAGACATCACCGACGTGCGCGGCACCGCGTTCATTCGTCGTGACACGCCGCAAGGTTGGTACGAAGTGGACTCCACGCGTATTGACCGCCCGGGCAAGATCGACAAGATCATCAATCCGTATGTGAATACCCAGGACACCCAGGCCTGCGCCATCGAGCAAGAGAAAGGCCCGGTGGACGACCCGGAAGAAGCCAAGGTCGTACAGATCCTGGCCAGCCCGCGCATGACCCGCGACAAGACCGTGATTCGACTGCCCTCGGTAGAAAAGGTCCGTGGCGACGCGGTGCTGTATGCCCACGCCAACCGCGTATTGCACCTGGAAACCAACCCAGGCAACGCCCGCGCCCTGGTGCAGAAGCACGGTGAAGTGGATGTGTGGTTCAACCCACCGCCCATTCCGATGACCACTGAAGAAATGGACTACGTGTTTGGCATGCCTTACGCCCGTGTCCCGCACCCGGCGTACGGCAAGGAAAAGATCCCGGCCTACGACATGATCCGTTTTTCGGTGAACATCATGCGTGGCTGCTTCGGCGGCTGTACCTTCTGCTCCATCACCGAGCACGAAGGCCGCATCATCCAGAACCGTTCCGAAGAGTCGATCATTCGTGAAATCGAAGAGATCCGCGACAAAGTGCCCGGCTTCACCGGCGTGATCTCCGACCTCGGCGGCCCGACCGCGAACATGTACCGCATCGCCTGCAAGAGCCCGGAAATCGAATCCGCGTGCCGTAAGCCTTCGTGTGTGTTCCCAGGCATCTGCCCGAACCTGAACACCGACCACTCGTCGCTGATTCAGCTGTACCGCAGCGCCCGTGCGTTGCCGGGTGTGAAGAAGATTCTGATCGCTTCCGGCCTGCGCTATGACCTCGCGGTCGAGTCGCCGGAATACGTTAAAGAGCTGGTGACCCACCACGTGGGGGGTTACCTCAAGATCGCCCCGGAACATACCGAGGAAGGTCCGCTCAACCAGATGATGAAGCCGGGCATTGGCAGCTATGACAAGTTCAAGCGCATGTTCGAGAAGTACACCAAGGAAGCGGGCAAGGAGCAGTACCTGATTCCTTACTTCATCGCCGCCCACCCGGGCACCACTGATGAAGACATGATGAACCTGGCCCTGTGGCTCAAGGGTAACGGCTTCCGCGCCGACCAGGTGCAGGCGTTCTACCCGTCGCCGATGGCCACCGCCACCGCGATGTACCACTCGGGCAAGAACCCGCTGCGCAAGGTCACCTACAAGAGCGACGCGGTGACCATCGTCAAGAGCGAAGAGCAGCGCCGTCTGCACAAGGCCTTCTTGCGCTACCACGACCCGAAAGGCTGGCCGATGCTGCGTGAAGCATTGACCCGCATGGGCCGTGCCGACCTGATCGGGCCGGGCAAAGACCAGTTGATTCCGCTGCACCAGCCGGCCACCGACAGCTACCAAAGCGCCCGTCGCAAGAACTCGACGCCGGCCGGCAGCCATAAGGTTGCCAAGGAAACCACCACCAAGATCCTCACCCAGCACACCGGTCTGCCGCCGCGTGGCAGTGATGGCAGCAACCCGTGGGACAAGCGCGAACAAGCCAAGGCTGCGGCCATGGCGCGTAACAAGCAGGCTGCCAAGGAGCGCGCGGATGCGGCGAAGGGCAAAGGCGGCAAGCCTGCGCGCAAGCCGGTGGTGCCGCGTTGATCGCAGCCTGAATATGCAAAACGCCAGCCTCGTGCTGGCGTTTTGCTTTCTAGCGGGTGGGTAGACCGTTTGTTAAGGTAATGGTCATTAGATCGCCATCGCAGGCAAGCCAGCTCCCACAGTTGGAACGCGTTCCCTTGTGGGAGCCGGGCTTGCCCGCGATGAGGCCTGCCAGGCCACCATCACCTTCAAGGAAGAACTCTCATGAGCAACCCCCTGCTCAGTATCGGCATGGATTCCAACCGCTCCCAGTTCATGGCGCGCCAGCGCATCGAAAGCCAGATCAACCTGCCACGGCTGTTTGCGGCCATCGATGCAGACCCCAGCATCGTCGGCGCGGGCGTTGTGTACATTGACGCCGACTTCAACGTCATCACGCTGCGCGAATTTCAGCCCATCTGCAGCATTGCACCTAAACGTTTAATTTTGCGTGAAGCGCAGAAGTACATAGCGCCGGCGCAGTTTGCGCAACAGGTCCAGGACAATCCCCGCGAATCGCGCCTGGTGGGAGAGGCGGTCAACACGTCTCTGTCCTGCGCGGGCGCGGTCATCGGTTGGATCGTGGTGCTCAGCGGCACCGTCGCTGTACCGTTCACGGCGGGTGCCAGCAGCGTGATTACGGCCATCGGTTATACCGCTGCCACAGCCAGCACGCTGCAGTGTTTTGCCAGTGGCTATCGCGTCAGCAATGAGCTCAGTGACCCCTCCAAAAATGACAAGCTCGACAGCTCGGAATGGTATCAGTACACGATGATCGCGCTGGATGCTGCGTCGTTGGTCGGGGTCGGTGCATCGACGCTGACCACGATTAAGCTGGTGCGGCTGAATCAGGCCACCACCGGCAAAAGCGTGCGGGAGGTGCTGCGAGGATTGACCCGGCAAGAGCGTGCCAAGCTGACGAAGGAGCTGCTCAGCATTCAGGACCCGCGTATGAGCGCCAAAATGCTCAAGTTGAAACAACTGTCTGGCGAGGCGACCAAGCGTTTCGCCCCCGCCCAGGTCAAGCATGCGACGGTGACCCAGATACAGGATGCCCTGGGCGCGGCGATCGGTTTTACCGGCAGTGCAATCTCGGGGAACGTACGCACCGTTGCCGTGGGGCTGTATGAGGAAATGAGCAATGAATGAGCTACCCGGTATTCGCAGTTTTCTGGCGCACTATTTTCCGGTCTTCATGGGCGCAATTTTCGCGGCGGTGTTCAGCCTGGTGTTTGCGGTGCCGCTGATTTTCGACAGTTATTTCCCGCGCTTGTCGATCGACGACAACCTCAAGTATTCCTTCCTGGGTGGCCTCGCGCTGACGTGGGGGATTGTGCAGTGCAACTTCATGATCGCGCGCGGGCGGCCGCAGTGGGTATGGCCGCTGGTGATGCTGCTTGCACTCTGCGTTCTGGCAGTGCTGCCTACCCTCGCCTTCGGTCCGCATCCGCTGTCCTATGGTTTGAGCCTGCTGTTCCCGCTGCTGGGATTGCTGCTGCTCAACAGCAAGCGTCATCGCGAGATGCGCCAGAAACTGGTCGAAGTGAGGCGGCTGCGCCAGGCCATGCTCGCAACGCACAAAGCACGCTAGCTGGGTAGATTCACCACCCTGCGCCACAAATATGTGCAGCACTTGCACCACGGCACCGGTGATGGCGCCGTTTTGGTGCTCTACTGCACGGGGTCTAACGAGAAAGCGCAATGACGGCTGCTCTGGCATAAGTCTTGCGCACGTTGTGTCCATGCCCTGGCTCGCAGGAGGCCGCCGTGTCGATTCATGTCGCGTTGCACCACGTTACGCATTACCGCTATGACCGCGCTGTCGAACTCGGCCCACAGATCGTGCGCTTGCGCCCGGCAGCCCATAGCCGCACGCGGATTTTGTCCTACGCATTGAAAGTGCTGCCCGAGCAGCACTTCATCAATTGGCAGCAGGACCCGCAAGGTAACTACCTGGCGCGTCTGGTGTTTCCGGAAAAGACGGACGAACTGCGCATCGAAGTCGACTTGGTCGCCGAGATGGCGGTGTTCAACCCGTTCGATTTTTTCCTTGAGCCCTACGCCGAAAAAATCCCCTTCAGCTACGCCGCTGATGAGCAGCGAGAGCTGGCGCCGTACCTGGAAACCCTGCCGCTGACGCCGAAGTTTGCCGCCTACCTGGCGGGCATCGACCGCACGCCGCTGCCGGCCGTGGACTTCCTGGTGGGGCTGAACCAGCGCCTGGCGGCCGATATTGGCTACTTGATCCGCATGGAGCCGGGCGTGCAAACCCCGGAGTTCACCCTCGAAAACGCCTCCGGCTCCTGCCGCGATTCGGCCTGGCTGCTGGTGCAATTGCTGCGCAACCTGGGGTTGGCGGCGCGCTTTGTGTCGGGCTACTTGATCCAACTGACCGCCGACGTCAAAGCCCTCGACGGCCCGTCCGGCACCGACGTGGACTTCACCGACCTGCATGCCTGGTGCGAAGTGTATTTGCCCGGCGCCGGCTGGATCGGCCTGGACGCTACCTCAGGGTTATTCGCCGGTGAAGGTCATATCCCGTTGGCCTGTAGCCCTGATCCATCATCTGCCGCACCGATCAGTGGGCTGGTGGAACCTTGCGAGTGCGAATTTACCCACGAAATGTCGGTGGAGCGCATTTGGGAAGCGCCTCGGGTTACCAAGCCCTACACCGAAGAACAATGGCTGGCGATCCAGGCACTCGGCCGGCAGATCGATGGCGACCTGCTCAAGGACGATGTACGCCTGACCATGGGCGGCGAGCCGACCTTCGTCTCCATCGACGACCCCGACGGCGCCGAGTGGAACACCGCCGCCCTCGGGCCGGACAAACGTCGGCTGTCCGCCGAGCTGTTCCAGCGCATGCGTCAGCACTATGCGCCCAAGGGCCTGGTGCACTTTGGACAGGGCAAGTGGTACCCCGGCGAGCAGTTGCCGCGCTGGTCGCTCAACTGCTATTGGCGGCGCGACGGCGTGCCGATCTGGCACAACAGCGCGCTGATTGCCGATGAGCAAGCAGATTACGGCGCCGATGGGGTGATGGCCGGGCGTTTCCTGGCCAGTGTCGCCGAACGCCTCAAACTGCCGGCGCGCTTTGTATTCCCGGCCTTCGAAGACAATTTCTATTACCTGTGGCGCGAAGGTGCACTGCCGCAGAACGTCACCGCCCAGGACCCGCGTTTGAGCGACGACCTGGAGCGCGAGCGCCTGCGCAAAGTGTTCAGCCAGGGCCTGGACAAAGTCATCGGCCACGTGCTGCCGCTGGCGCGCACGGCGGCCAATGATCGCTGGCAGAGTGGGCGCTGGTACCTGCGCGACAATCACTGCCGCCTGGTGCCGGGCGACTCGCCACTGGGCTATCGCTTGCCGTTGGCCTCGCAACCGTGGGTGACGGCGGCGGAGTATCCGTTCGTGCATCCGACTGACCCGAACCAGGACCAACCGGAGCTGCCGAGCAGCGCGCAATTGCAAAGCCATGGCGAACCGGCTGCCAGCGATGAGCGCGTGCCGAAAGTCGATGAGTCCGCCGACTGGCTGACCCGCACCGCCTTGTGCGCCGAAGCGCGGGACGGGCGCCTGTATTTGTTTATGCCGCCGCTGGAGCGCGTCGAGGATTATCTGGAACTGGTGGCCGCCATTGAGGCCACCGCCGAGGAGCTGCACTGCCCGGTATTGCTGGAAGGCTACGAGCCGCCGTTCGACACGCGTTTGAGTAACTTCCGGGTTACGCCGGACCCTGGGGTGATTGAGGTTAACGTGCAGCCGTCCGCCACCTGGGACGAGTTGGTGGAGCGCACGGAATTCCTTTACGAAGAAGCACGGCAAACCCGTCTCACCACTGAAAAGTTCATGATCGACGGCCGTCACACGGGCACCGGCGGCGGCAACCACTTTGTGCTGGGCGGCGCGACGCCCAAGGACTCACCGTTCTTGCGTCGCCCCGATTTGCTGCGCAGTTTGATCAGCTACTGGCATAACCACCCATCGCTGTCGTACCTGTTCTCCGGGCTGTTTATCGGCCCGACATCTCAGGCGCCTCGGGTGGATGAAGCGCGTAACGACGCGTTGTACGAGCTGGAAATCGCCTTCGCTCAAATGCCTGCCGTCGGCGAAGAATGCCCGCCATGGCAGGTGGACCGCCTGCTGCGCAACCTGCTGATCGACGTGACGGGCAACACCCACCGCGCCGAGTTCTGCATCGACAAACTCTACTCACCCGACGGCGCCACTGGGCGCCTGGGCCTGTTGGAACTGCGCGCCTTTGAAATGCCGCCCCATGCGCGCATGAGTCTGACCCAGCAATTGCTGCTGCGGGCGTTGGTCGCACGCTTCTGGCGTGAGCCGTATGCGCCGCCGAAACTGGCGCGCTGGGGCACGGAGTTGCATGACCGCTTCTTGCTGCCGCATTTTATCGAGCAGGATTTTGCCGACGTGATTGTCGAGCTGAATGCCGCCGGTTACCCACTACGGGCCGAATGGTTTGCCGCGCATCTGGAGTTCCGTTTCCCCAAGGTGGGCGACTATGCCGTCAGCGGCATCGAACTGGAACTGCGCCAGGCGCTGGAGCCTTGGCACGTGCTCGGCGAGGAGGGCGCAGTGGGCGGCACGGTGCGCTATGTGGATTCCTCCCTGGAGCGCTTGCAGGTGAAGTTGAGCGGGCTGGCGCCGCAGCGCTATCTGCTGACCTGCAACGGCATACCGGTGCCGCTGCAACCGACGGGACGCGTCGGTGAATTCGTGGCCGGCGTGCGATATCGCGCCTGGCAACCGGCCAACTGCCTGCAACCGACTATCCCGGTACACGCGCCGTTGGTGTTCGACGTGCTCGACACCTGGATGCAGCGTTCGCTGGGCGGCTGCCAGTACCACGTCGCCCACCCGGGCGGGCGCAATTACGACAGCTTGCCGGTGAATGCCAATGAAGCCGAAAGCCGGCGGATGGCGCGGTTTTTCCGCTTGGGGCATACCCCAGGCAAGCTCCCCGTGCCTGCTTTAGAGATTAATGATGAATTGCCGATGACCCTGGATCTGCGGCGTTTCCCCAATAAAAATGACTGAATGCGATGTCAATGTGGGAGCGGGCTTGCCTGCGACAGCGATGGATCAGCCAGCCAATAAGGTGACTGGAAAATGGCAATCGCAGGCAAGCCAGCTCCCCCAATAGATTGCAGTGAATTTGAGTTAATCTGACTTCCCTTACCCTCTGCCGAGCGTTCCATGTCTGACTTGCTCGACCGTTACCCGCTGACCGCGGGCACTTATCACGAACTGCTGGACGACAGTGGCGCGGTGCGTGCCCATTGGCAGCGCTTGCTTGATCACCTGCAACGCAGCACGCCTGCGCAGCTGGCCCAACGTCAGGCACTGCTGACTCGGCAGATCCAGGAAAACGGCGTGACCTACAACGTCTACGCCGACCCCAAGGGCGCGGATCGCCCCTGGGAACTGGACTTACTGCCCCACGTGCTGGCCGCCGATGAGTGGCAGCACCTGTCGGCCGGTATCGCCCAGCGGGCGCGCTTGCTCAATGCTGTGCTGGCCGATCTGTATGGCCCGCAGCGATTGATCAAAGAGGGCCTGCTGCCGGCTGAGCTGGTGTTTGGGCATAACAATTTCCTGTGGCCCTGCCAGGGCATTCAGCCGCCGGACGGCGCGTTTTTGCACCTGTATGCCGTGGACTTGGCGCGCACGCCGGACGGCCGTTGGTGGGTCACCGCCGACCGTACCCAGGCACCGTCGGGGGCAGGTTATGCGTTGGAAAACCGTACCATCGTGTCCCGTGCGTTCCCGGACTTGTACCGCGATCTGCAGGTGCAACACCTCACCGGTTTCTTCCGCACCCTCCAGGAAACCCTGGCCCGCCAGGCACCCGGCGATGATCAGCCGCCGCTGATCGTGCTGCTGACCCCGGGGCGATTCAACGAAAGCTATTTCGAACACCTCTACCTCGCGCGCCAGCTTGGCTACCCGTTGGTGGAAGGTGGCGACCTCACCGTGCGCGACAGCACCGTGTTCCTCAAAACCCTCAGTGGCCTGCGCCGGGTGCACGCGATCATGCGCCGCCTCGACGACGACTTCTGCGACCCGCTGGAGCTGCGCACCGACTCGGCCCTCGGCGTGCCCGGCCTGCTCGATGCCGTGCGTCAGGGCAATGTGCTGGTGGCCAATGCCCTCGGCAGTGGCGTGCTGGAGTCGCCGGGGTTGCTCGGCTTTTTGCCGAAGATCAACCAGTTCCTGTTTGGCGAAGAATTGATCCTGCCGTCGATCGCCACCTGGTGGTGCGGTGAAGCGCCGGTGCTTGCCGAAGCCTTGGAGAAACTTCCGGATTTGCTGATCAAACCGGCGTTCCCGTCGCAAAGCTTCAGCCCGGTATTTGGCCGCGATTTGAATGATGAGCAGCGCCAGGCCCTGGCCGAACGCATGCGCGCGAGGCCTTACGCCTATGTCGCTCAGGAGCTGGCGCAACTGTCCCAGGCACCGGTGTGGCACACCGTCGATGACCATTTGCAGCACCGTGCCATCGGCATGCGCGTGTACGCCGTGGCCAGCGCCGACGGCTACCGTGTGTTGCCTGGCGGCCTGACCCGCGTGGCTGCCGAGGCGGATGCCGAAGTGGTGTCGATGCAACGCGGTGGCGCGAGCAAAGACACCTGGGTGCTCAGCGAGCGTGTTGCCGGTGGTGAGCACTGGCGTGCACAACGTGCGATTGGCACCCATGACCTGGTGCGCCGCGATCCTTATCTGCCCTCTCGCGTGGTGGAAAACCTGTTTTGGTTTGGCCGCTATTGCGAGCGCTGTGACGACAGCGCGCGTTGGCTGCGTATCGTGCTCGCGCGGTATGTCGATGGCGACGATCCGCTGGCCTTGCAGGCGGCGATCGAGCTGGGCGAGAGCTTGCGCTTGTTGCCGGAGGAGGGCGAGTTGCCCGAGCGCCTGCTCGCCGCCTTGCTCGGCGATGATTGGCCGTCGAGCCTGCGCGCCAACCTGCAGCGCCTGCAGTGGGCGGCGTCCCAGGTGCGCGGCAAACTGTCCCGGGAAAACTGGCAGGCCCTGGTCGAACTGCAACGTGAAGCCCTGGAGCTGGAACGCGAAACCCCGGATTTTGGCGAGTTGCTGGATTTTCTCAACCGCCTGGTGATGTCCCTGGCGGCGCTGTCCGGCTTTGCCCTGGACGACATGACCCGCGACGAAGGCTGGCGCTTTTTGATGATGGGCCGGCGCATCGAGCGCCTGCAATTTCTGAGCAGCAGCCTTGCGGCGTTTCTGCGTGGCGTGGCGGTGTTCGATCAAGCGGGGCTTGAGTGGTTGCTGGAGTTGGGCAACAGCAGCATCACCTATCGCTCGCGTTACCTGGCGGTGCCGCAGTTGATCCCGGTGCTCGACCTGTTGCTGCTGGACGAGCAGAACCCGCACGCAGTGCTGTTCCAGCTGAAACTGGTCAGCCGTACCTTGCGTCGCCTCAACGACGACTTTGCTGTGCCGCGTGAAACCGGGCTGGCGCCGTTGGTGGAGTGCCTGGCGCGTTTCGACCTGGGTTGCCTGGAGAACCCGTTGTTTGGCGAGTCCAGTGTGCGTGCCGCGCTGGATGGCCTGGCTGACTTGCTGCAAGCAGTCGCCGATGAGAGTGGGCAAGTGTCGGATCGCCTGGCGTTGCGCCATTTTGCCCATGTGGATGATGTCAGCCAGCAAACGGTGTCGGTGTGATGAGTGCGCGCTACCAGATTTTCCACGATACCCACTACCACTACGACAGCCCGGTCTCCCTGGCCCAGCAACTGGCGCACCTGTGGCCACGGCCGTGTGCCTGGCAGCGTTGCACCTTGCAGCAACTGGATGTCAGCCCGGAGCCGTCTTCGCGTCGCGATGAACTGGACGTGTTTGGTAACCCCATCACCCGCCTGGCCTTTGAGCGGCCCCACGATGAGTTGCTGGTGAATGCCGGGCTGACCGTCGAAGTGTTGGCGCGGCCGCTGTTGGATTTCCAGCAGTCGCCCGCCTGGGACCAGACCCGCGACAGCCTGACCTACAGCAGCCGGCCGGTGTCTGCGGAACGGGTCGAGGCCTGTCGCTATCGTTTTGAATCACCCTACGTGCACCTGAAAAAAACCTTCGTCGAGTTTTCCGAAAGCTGTTTTCCGCCCGGCGAGCCATTGCTGTTGGGTGTGCAGGCGTTGATGGAGAAGATTTTCAGCGAGTTCACGTTCGATGCCGAAGCCACCCAGGTCGCCACGCCGCTGGTGGAAGTGCTCGAGCGCCGTCGTGGCGTGTGCCAAGACTTCGCCCACCTGATGCTCGCCTGCCTGCGCTCGCGGGGCCTGGCGGCGCGGTACATCAGCGGCTACCTGCTCACCCAGCCACCGCCCGGCCAGCCACGGCTGATCGGCGCCGATGCGTCCCACGCGTGGGTTTCGGTGTATTGCCCGGAGTCGGGTTGGGTAGATTTCGATCCGACCAACAATGTGCAGCCGGCACTGGAGCACATCACCTTGGCCTGGGGCCGTGATTTCTCGGATGTGTCGCCGTTGCGCGGGGTGATTCTGGGGGGAGGGAGCCATGACCCGGAGGTGCGGGTGACGGTGATGCCGCTGGAATGAAGGTGGGTTGGGGTGAGCAGGGAGGGCCTGCTCACCCCAACAGAATTTATTCAGCCGGGTCTTTCGGTGCTTCGGTTTCGTCTGTCGCCACTTCACCTTCAGCATCCGGGTTCAGTGCGCCTGCTTCTTCATCTGCAGCGGCTTTCTTACGTTGCAGCTTTTCCTCTTTCTTCTGCTCCTTGGCCAAGTCTCTCTGACGTTTGGCGAAGGAGTAATTAGGTTTGGCCATGGGCGATCCTCTAGGGTCGAAGGTGAGGGTGGCGGCGCGCAGCTGCCTTGGGACGCTATGGTAGCAGCTTAGCGACGCGCTTTGCCTTCACTTACCGCAGGCATACGCAGCCAGCAGGCCGTTGAACAGTTGATTGAGGTGCATAGCGCGGGCTCCAATGGGGTATGGGCCGATCATAGGCGGGTGGCAGATCTTTGGCTGGTAGATTGTGTTGATCAGTCTGATAGCCTAAAGTTGTATACAATCTGTTGATGCAGATCATAAGAATTCCAGCCTGCTTGAGGCACCCTTGTCGCAATTCGCGTTTTTAAACCCTGCCTTGGAGATTCACATGTTTGCCAAACTCGTTGCTGTTTCCCTGCTGACTCTGGCGAGCGGCCAGTTGCTTGCTGCAGAGTGCAAGGTCACTGTCGACTCCACTGACCAAATGTCCTTCAACACCAAGGCCATTGAAATCGATAAAAGCTGCAAGACGTTCACCGTGGAACTGACCCACTCCGGCAGCTTGCCGAAGAACGTCATGGGCCATAACTGGGTGCTGAGCTCCGCCGCCGACATGCCTGGCATCGCCAGCGACGGCATGGCCGCCGGTATCGATAAAAACTACCTGAAAGAAGGCGACACCCGCGTCATCGCCCACACCAAAATCATTGGTGCCGGCGAGAAAGATTCGGTGACCTTCGACGTATCGAAGCTGGCTGCCGGTACCGACTACGCATTCTTCTGCTCGTTCCCGGGCCACATCTCGATGATGAAAGGCACTGTGACCGTCAAGTAAGTCGGTTCCGGTCGAAAAAAAAGCGCCTTGCGGGGCGCTTTTTTTGTGGGCGGTCTGTCGTACTGCGTGATCGTTGTTCGCGAGCAAGCCCGCTCCCACCCTTGAACGAGTTCCAGCCTGAGGATGCGCTCAAATGTGGAAGCGGGCGTGCTCGCGAAGGCGGTCTAACTATCAGTACAAAACTATCTGGCTCACCTCACGGCGCGAATGGCATGACCCGCTTGTGCTCGGTCTTGCGATAGGTGTCGCAGATGATTCGGAATGCTTCCTCACGCACCGGCTCTCCGTGCAGGAAGGCGTCGATCTCTGCGTAAGTCACGCCGTGGGAGGCTTCATCCGGCTTACCAGGCGACAAATCCTCAAGGTCGGCCGTCGGGATTTTCTCGACCAATGATTCCGGCGCACCAAAGTGCCGAGCGATCGCCCGTACCTGGTTTTTCACCAGCCCGCTCAGCGGTGCCAGGTCGCAGGCACCGTCACCGAACTTGGTGAAAAAGCCCATCACTGCTTCCGCCGCGTGGTCGGTGCCGATCACCAGGCCACTGGCCGCACCGGCGATGGTGTACTGCGCCACCATGCGCATGCGCGCCTTGGTATTGCCCAGCACGAAATCGCGGGACACGGCGGCCTTGCCTTCAAACGCAGCGACTTCACTGGCCAGGGCTTTTACCGCCGGGCCGATGTTCACCGTGTGGCGCTCGTCGGGCTCGATAAAGTCCACCGAGGCCTGGGCGTCGATTTCATCGAACTGGGTTTCGTAGGGCAGGCGCACGGCGATGAAGCGGTAGGCCTCATCACCGGTGCTGGCGCGCAGTGCCTGCATCGCGCGTTGGGCCAACAGGCCAGCTGTCAGGGAGTCGACGCCGCCGCTGATGCCCAGCACCAATGTCTTGAGCCCGGAATTGCGCAGGCAGTCCTGGATAAAAGTTACGCGGCGGGCAACTTCGGCCTCCAGGGCGGCCTGGTCCTTGAACGGTGCTTGGACATTGAGCTGCTGCGCAATCTCACGCTGTACGGCTTGCATGATTCACTCCTTGCTAGGTAGGGCAGGTACTTTAAAGACGTGACGCAAATAGGCGACGAAATTCGGGTCGGTGCAGTGGGTCTTGCCCGCTTCATCAGAGATTTTCGCGACGGGCTGACCATTGCAGGCGGTCATTTTAAGCACGATGCTCATCGGCTCAACACCTGGAATGTCACAGGTCAGGTTGGTGCCGATACCAAAGCTCACATTAATGCGACCCCGCAAGGCGCGGAAGATCTCCAGGGCCTTGGGCAGCGACAGGCTGTCGGAGAACACCAAGGTCTTGCTCATCGGCTCGATACCGAGCTTGTGGTAGTGGGCAATGGCTTTTTCGGCCCATTGCACCGGGTCACCGGAGTCGTGGCGCAGGCCATCGAACAGCTTGGCGAAGTACAAGTCGAAGTCGCTGAGGAAGGCATCGGTGGTGATGCAGTCGGTCAGGGCGATCCCCAGCAGCCCGCGGTATTCGCGGACCCAGCAGTCGAGGGCGGCGATCTGGCTGTCGATCAGGCGCGGGCCGAGTTGCTGGTGGGCCATGATCCATTCGTGGGCCATGGTGCCGAGCGGCTTCATATCGAACTCGCGGGCCAGGTGCACGTTGCTGGTGCCGACAAAACGGCCGGGGAAGTCATGCTTGAGCACGCTCACCACTTCTTCCTGCACCCGGTACGAGAAGCGCCGGCGCGTGCCGAAGTCGGCCACTTGCAGCTCCGATAGCTCATCGCTGCTGGCGTTCGCGGTCAGCCAATCGAACTTGCGGTACAGCTGCTCGCGGGCCTGTTCAAGAATCACGGTCTGGTAGCGGTAGCGGTTACGCACTTCGCTGACGATGGCCAGCATCGGTACTTCAAACAGGATCACATGCAGCCAGGGCCCGCGCAGGCGGATAAACAGCTCGCCATTCTCGATGCCGGTTTGCACATAGCGCAGGTTGAAGCGGAACAGCCCGAGAAAGCGCAAGAAATCCGGCTTCATGAAGCTGATGCGTTCCAGGAAGCCCAGTTGATCCGGGCTCAGGCTCAGCTCGGCCAGGCGCTCGATCTGGTAGCGGATTTCCGCCAGGTAGGGGCGCAGGTCTTCACTGTTGCGGCAACGAAACTCCCATTCAACTTCCACATTTGGGTAGTTGTGCAGCACCGCCTGCATCATGGTCAGCTTGTAGAAGTCGGTGTCGAGCAGGTTCTGCACGATGCGATCGGCAAACACACTCTCGCTCATAACGGGAATCTCCAGACGGGTCAGCGATGGGCGCCGACCTTTACGCACAATTAAGGAATGGCGCTAGTGGCGCATAGACCTGTGGGTTTTTGCCAGCGTTTTTTCATATTGGGGCCTTTGTTGTGGCCACTGGCGCCTTCGCGAGCAAGCCCGCTCCCACACTTGAAATGCATTCCCGTGTGGGAGCGGGCTTGCTCGCGAAGGCGGCATGTCAGGCGACGTGGCTCAAACAGGTTCAACCTGCTCCATCATCCACTTCACAAAGTCGCGCACTTTGGGCACTTCCACCGAATGCTCCGGATACGCCAGGTAATACGCATCCTGGCTCGGCAACGCGTGCTGCCAAGGAATCACCAACTTGCCGTCGGCCAGTTCTTCTTCCACCAGGAAGCGGGGCAGCAGGGCCACGCCACAGCCGACCTGCGCCGCGCGAATGCACATATAGAAGGTGTCGAAACGTGGCCCGTGGTAGCTGTGCTCGGTGTGAAAGCCCTGGCTGGCGAACCAGTCATGCCAGCCTTGGGGGCGCGAGGCGTTTTGCAGCAGCACCAGGTCGCTCAGTTGCGTGGGGTCGGTGAATGGCTGCGCGGGCAGGCTTTCCGGCGCGCACACAGGCACCAATTCCTCGCTGAACAGTTTCAGGCTTTCCGTGCCGGGCCGGGAACCCTGGCCGAAATAGAACGCCATGTCCGCCTTGCCTTGCAGCAACTCGTCCGGTTCCTGTTCATTGCACAGGTCCAGATGGATTTGCGGATGGCGCAAGCGCCAGCCCTTCAGGCGTGGCACCAGCCAGCGCGCGCCGAAGGTGTAGGGCGTGGACACGCGAAGCACTTCGGTCTCGCCGCCGTAGGAGCGCAGGTAATGGGTGGACATCTCCACCTGTGTGAGGATTTTTCGCACTTCCACCAAGTACAAATCGCCTGCTGGGGTCATCTGCAAGCGGCGGCGTACCCGGCGAAACAGCAGGTGCTGCAGCAATTCTTCCAACTGGGCGACCTGTTTGCTCACCGCGCTTTGCGTGAGGTTCAGTTCCTCGGCGGCGCGGGTGAAGCTCAGGTGGCGGGTGGCGGCTTCGAAACACTGCAGGGCGGTGATCGAGGGCAAATGTCTTTTGTTCAGCACGGCACGCCTCTTTTTATTCTTTGCATGAATAAACGGAATGATATCTCGCCTAATCGTCGTTTGTTGGCAAGTCTTGGGCCAGCTACAAATAAGGTCTGGATCGCCGTGCGGGCCGCGGCGCAATTTTTTTGTTTGTAGATTGAAGGAGTGACCCATGGTTGCCGCATTGCTTGACCGTCTCGGGGTAAACCCGGCGCTGTACCAGTCGGGTAAACAACCCGTGCATTCGCCGATTGATGGCAGCCGTATTGGCAGTGTGCACTGGGAAGGTGCCGCCGAGGTGGAGCAACAGGTCAGTCGCGCCGAGCATGCATTTGACGCCTGGCGCAAAGTACCGGCACCGCGTCGCGGCGAGCTGGTGCGTCAGTTCGGTGATGTGCTGCGCGAATATAAGGCCGACCTGGGCGAGTTGGTGTCCTGGGAAGCCGGCAAAATCACCCAGGAAGGGTTGGGTGAGGTGCAGGAAATGATCGATATCTGCGACTTCGCCGTGGGTCTGTCCCGCCAGTTGTACGGCTTGACCATCGCTTCCGAGCGCCCAGGCCACCACATGCGCGAAACCTGGCACCCGCTGGGCGTGGTCGGCGTGATCAGCGCTTTCAACTTCCCGGTCGCCGTATGGGCGTGGAACACCACGCTGGCGCTGGTGTGCGGCAACGCCGTGATCTGGAAACCGTCGGAAAAGACCCCGCTCACCGCATTGGCTTGCCAGGCGCTGTTCGAGCGCGTGCTGAAGAAATTCACCGATGCCCCCGAGTACCTCAGCCAAGTGATCATCGGCGGCCGCGACGCCGGCGCCGCACTGGTGGATGACCCGCGTGTCGCCCTGATCAGCGCCACCGGCAGCACCCGCATGGGCCGCGAAGTGGCACCGAAAGTCGCCGCACGCTTTGCCCGCAGCATCCTTGAATTGGGCGGCAACAACGCGATGATCCTCGGCCCAAGCGCCGACCTGGACATGGCCGTACGCGCGATCCTGTTCAGCGCCGTGGGCACTGCTGGCCAGCGTTGCACCACCCTGCGTCGGCTGATCGCCCATGAGTCGGTCAAAGAAGAAATCGTTACCCGCCTCAAGGCCGCCTATTCCAAGGTGCGCATCGGCCACCCGCTGGAAGGCAACCTGATCGGCCCGCTGATCGACAAACACGGCTTCGAAAACATGCAGGACGCCCTGGAACAGGCCTTGAGCGAGGGCGGCAAGGTGTTCGGCGGCAAGCGTCAGCTGGAAGACAAATTCCCGAACGCCTACTACGTGTCGCCGGCGATTGTAGAAATGCCTGAGCAAAGCGACGTGGTGTGCACCGAAACCTTCGCGCCGATTCTGTACGTCATTGGCTACAGCGACTTCGCCGAGGCACTGCGCCTGAACAATGCCGTGCCACAAGGCCTGTCTTCGTGCATCTTTACCACCGATGTGCGTGAAGCCGAGCAGTTCATGTCGGCGGTGGGCAGTGACTGTGGCATCGCCAACGTCAATATCGGCCCGAGCGGCGCGGAAATCGGCGGTGCGTTTGGCGGTGAGAAAGAAACCGGTGGCGGGCGTGAGTCGGGTTCGGATGCGTGGCGCGGGTACATGCGTCGCCAGACCAACACCGTGAACTACTCGCTGGAACTGCCGCTGGCGCAGGGTATTACGTTCGACTGATCCCTCACGTCGCAGTGCAGTCAATGTGGGAGCTGGCTTGCCTGCGATGCAGACACCTCGGTGTGCCGGCAACACCGAGGTGATGCTATCGCAGGCAAGCCAGCTCCCACATTTGAGGGCGTTTGCAATTCAAAATAATTGTTGTTTGTTAGGTCCTCTCCGGAGTCTGGCAATGCCATTACGCGAAACATGTTTGTGGGAACACCTCACCCCTGGCCGGCCGGATCGGGCTGCGCTCAAGGGCGAGGTCAAGGTGGATGTGTGCGTGATCGGCGCCGGTATCACCGGTTTGTCGGCGGCCATTCACTTGCTGGAACAGGGCAAAAGCGTCGCCGTGCTGGAGGCTCATCGCACCGGCCATGGCGGTTCGGGGCGTAACGTCGGGCTGGTCAACGCCGGCCTGTGGATTCCCCCGGATGAGATCGAAGCCGGTTTCGGCGAAGCGGTGGGCAGCCAGCTCAACCGCATGTTGGGGGCGGCGCCGTCGCTGGTGTTCAGCCTTATCGACAAGTACAACATCGATTGCCAATTGCGCCGCGAGGGCACCTTGCACATGGCGCACAACGCCCGTGGCGAGGCGGATTTGCGCAGCCGTGAAGCACAATGGAAACGTCGTGGTGCGCCGGTGGAGTTGCTGACCGGCCAGGCTTGCGAGGACGCCACGGGCACGAAAAAAATTGCCGCGGCGTTGCTGGATCGGCGTGCCGGCACCTTGAACCCGATGGCTTATACCACTGGCCTGGCCAATGCCGCCGCCGGCCTTGGCGGCCAACTGTTTGACCATTCCCCGGTCACCCAGCTTGAACGCCAAGGTGCGCACTGGTCAGTGCAGACCGCGCAGGGCTCGGTGCAGGCGGCACAAGTCGTGATCGCCTCAAATGCCTACACCGAAGGTGAGTGGACCGAGCTTCGCCGAAATTTCTTCCCCGGCTACTACTACCAGGTTGCGTCAGCCCCGCTTACTGACGCCGCCGCCGAGCAGATCCTTCCCGGCGGGCAGGGCTCGTGGGACACGCGTCAGGTACTCAGCAGCATCCGCCGCGACGCTGATGGCCGCCTGTTGCTCGGCAGCCTGGGCAACGGTAACCAAAAACCGGCGTGGTTCCTCAAGGCGTGGGCTGATCGGGTGCAGCAGCATTACTTCCCATACCTCAAATCGGTGCAGTGGGAATACACCTGGACCGGTTGTATCGCCTTCACCCCGGACCACCTGATGCGCCTGTTCGAGCCAGCGCCGGGCCTGGTCGCCGTAACGGGCTATAACGGACGTGGTGTGACCACCGGCAGCGTCGTGGGCAAAGCATTTGCCGACTACTTGTGTCACCAGAATCCCCAGGCGTTGCCGATCCCCTTCGCGCCGATGCAGCCGTTAGCCGGGGTGGGCCTGCGCAGCTGTCTTTATGAAGCAGGATTTTCGCTGTATCACGCCGGGCAATGCCTGCGGATCGTGATCTGATCAGCGAAATACCGTTCAGAAGCCTGCATTTTCTTAGCAGGCTACTAATCTGTATTGGTGCAAGTCGTAGCAATCACGCACTGTAAATGTGCAGTTCCGTTACGCACGTTGTTACAGGTGCAGGAACGACCGTTTATCCGCCTGGTTGCAGGTGCGACCTGCCAGGGTTGTACTTTCTGGGTCCATTGGTTGCACCTTCAGACGCTAGACGGTTGCACGTCCTGGCAAAAGGAGTCGAAACGCCTGTAATAACAATGACACCGTGTCTTTTTGAAGAATAAAAACGTAATGGCACGCGCCTTGCTCTTGGCTTTCTCTGAAAGTTTCAGTTGAAGGTTTGCATTGAATTCGTAGTGCCAATAAACAAAAACCTCGGAGCACCACTCATGTCCCAGACGTTTTACAAGAAAGGTTTTCTGGCCCTCGCCGTTGCAACGGCGCTGGGTGTTTCTACGTTTGTTCAAGCTGATGTGAAGATTGGCGTGGCGGGCCCGATGACGGGTGCCAACGCAGCTTTCGGTGAGCAGTACATGAAGGGTGCCCAAGCGGCAGCCGATGTGATCAACAAGGCCGGCGGGATCAACGGCGAGCAGATCAAACTGGTGGCCGGCGACGACGCCTGTGAGCCAAAGCAGGCCGTAGCGGTGGCTAACCGCCTGGCAGACCAGGACAAAGTCATCGGCGTGGTCGGGCACTTCTGCTCCTCCAACACCATTCCTGCCTCCGAGGTGTATGCCGACGCAGGCATCATCATGATCACCCCAGGCTCCACCAACCCGACCGTCACCGAGCGCGGCCTGTCGGCGGTGTTCCGCATGTGCGGCCGTGATGACCAGCAAGGCATCGTCGCCGGCGACTACATCGTCGATGTGCTCAAAGGTAAGAAGGTCGCTGTTATCAACGACAAAGACACCTACGGCAAAGGCCTGGCTGACGCTACCGCTGCGCAGTTGACCAAGCGCGGCGTGAAGCCGGTGCTGGAAGAAGGCCTGACCCGTGGCGAGAAAGACTTCAGCGCCCTGGTCACCAAAATCCGCTCCACCGGTGCTGACGTGGTTTATTTCGGCGGCCTGCACCCGGAAGCCGGTCCACTGGTTCGGCAGATTCGTGAAGCCGGCCTCAAAGACGTCAAGTTCATGTCCGATGACGGCATCGTCACTGACGAACTGGTCGCCACCGCCGGCGGCAAGCAGTACGTCGATGGTGTGTACATGACTTTCGGCGCTGACCCGCGCCTGCTGCCGGACAGCAAGACCGTGGTGGAAGAGTTCCGCAAAAACGGCACCGAACCTGAAGGCTACACCCTGTACGCCTACGCTTCGATCCAGGCCCTGGCAGCCGGTTTCAACGGTGCCAAGTCCGACAAGGGCGAAGACGCAGCCAAATGGCTGAAAGCTCACCCGGTTAAAACCGTTATGGGCGAGAAGACCTGGGACGCCAAGGGCGACCTGAAAATCTCCGACTACGTGGTTTACCAGTGGGACAAAGACGGCAAATACCACCAGCTGGAAAAGCAGAAGTAAGAACAAACACGATCGTTTAAGCGCCTCGGTCCCCTGTGGGAGCTGGCTCGCCTGCGAGAGCGGTTGCACATTCAACACAGCTGTTGGTTGTCAGTCCGTTATCGCCGGCCGGCCCGTTTCCCTCGGGGGGCGTGGTTGCCCGTCCCATCGTGTCAGGCATCAAGTCTGTCTTTTCCTCCAGAAGGGCCGCACACCCACCGGTGTGCAGGTTCTCACCGCGTGAGATTGCGTTATGGATGGTATCTTCCTGCAGCAACTGGTCAACGGCCTGACCCTCGGGTCGGTCTATGGCCTGATCGCCATCGGCTACACAATGGTCTATGGCATCATTGGCATGATCAACTTCGCCCATGGCGAGGTTTATATGATTTCCGCTTACCTCGCGGCGATCAGTCTGGCACTGCTGGCCTACTTCGGCATTGAATCCTTCCCGTTGCTCATTCTTGGCACTTTGATATTCACCGTAGTCGTCACCGGCGTTTACGGGTGGGTCATCGAGCGTGTCGCCTACAAACCGTTGCGCAACTCCACCCGACTGGCACCGCTGATCAGCGCCATCGGTATCTCCCTGATCCTGCAGAACTACGCCCAGATTGCTCAGGGCGCGAAACAACAAGGTATTCCTACCCTGCTGGCCGGCGCCTGGCGCGTCGATATCGGCAGCGGGTTCGTGCAGTTGACCTACACCAAGGTGTTCATCCTGGTGGCCGCGTTTCTCGGCATGGGGCTGCTGACCTACATCATCAAATACACCAAGCTCGGCCGCATGTGCCGTGCCACCCAGCAAGACCGCAAGATGGCGTCGATCCTCGGTATCAACACCGACCGGGTGATCTCCTACGTATTCGTGATCGGTGCAGCCATGGCGGCCCTGGCCGGCGTGCTGATTACCCTGAATTACGGCACGTTCGACTTCTACGCCGGCTTCATCATCGGCATCAAGGCGTTTACCGCAGCGGTACTCGGCGGCATCGGTTCCCTGCCTGGGGCCATGCTCGGCGGGATCATCCTGGGTATCTCCGAGTCGCTGTTCTCGGGGTTGATCAACTCTGACTACAAAGACGTGTTCAGTTTCTCCCTGCTGGTGGTGATTCTGATTTTCCGTCCTCAGGGCCTGCTTGGTCGTCCGCTCGTGGCGAAGGTGTAAACATGTCTGCTGCCAAATCTATCGATATCAAGAAAAGTGTCGTCGATACGGTCCTTGCCGGGCTGATTTCGTTGATCGTGTTCGGTCCGATCGTCGGCGTGGTCCTCGACGGCTACGGCTTCAACCTGCAACCGGCCCGTGTGGCCGTCCTGGTCGCCATCGTGATGGTCGGCCGCTTTGCCATGAGCCTGTTCCTGCAAACGCCCAAAGGGGCGAAGATTCTGCAGGGTTTCGAGACCAGTGGCTCCGGCGTGCACGTGCTGCCGCCGGACTACAAGTCGCGGCTGCGCTGGATCATCCCGGCGCTGATCGTGATCGCCATCGTGTTCCCGATCTTCGCCAACAAGTACCTGCTGACCGTGGTCATCCTCGGGCTGATCTACGTGCTGCTCGGCCTGGGCCTGAACATCGTGGTGGGCCTGGCCGGTCTGCTGGACCTGGGTTATGTGGCGTTCTACGCCATCGGTGCCTACGGCCTGGCACTGGGTTATCAGTACCTCGGCCTGGGCTTTTGGACGGTGCTGCCACTGGCGGCCATCTGTGCGGCGCTGGCGGGGTGCATACTCGGGTTCCCGGTGCTGCGAATGCACGGTGACTACCTGGCCATCGTGACCTTGGGCTTCGGTGAAATCATTCGACTGGTGCTCAACAACTGGCTGTCGTTTACCGGTGGGCCGAACGGCATGCCGGTGCCTTCGCCGACCTTCCTTGGCCTGGAGTTCGGGCGTAAAGCAAAGGATGGCGGGATTCCGTTCCATGAGTTCTTCGGCATCGATTACAACCCCAACATCAAGTTCATGTTCATCTACATCGTGCTGTTCCTGGTGGTGCTGGCCGTGCTGTACATCAAGCATCGCCTGACCCGCATGCCGGTCGGCCGCGCCTGGGAAGCCTTGCGCGAAGATGAAATCGCCTGCCGTTCCATGGGCCTGAACCACGTACTGGTCAAACTCTCGGCATTTACCATCGGTGCGTCCACGGCCGGTCTGGCCGGGGTGTTCTTTGCCAGCTACCAGGGCTTCGTCAACCCGTCGTCGTTTACCTTCTTCGAGTCGGCGCTGATCCTGGCCATCGTGGTGTTGGGCGGCATGGGGTCGACCGTCGGCGTGGTGATCGCGGCGTTCGTATTGACGGTGGCGCCGGAACTGTTGCGCAGCTTCTCCGAGTACCGCGTGCTGTTGTTTGGCGTGTTGATGGTGGTGATGATGATCTGGCGACCGCGCGGCCTGATTCGGATCAGCCGAACCGGTGTGACCCCACGTAAAGGAGTGGCGCCATGAGCAAGGAAGTCGTGCTGTCCGTGGAACATCTGATGATGCACTTCGGTGGCATCAAGGCCTTGAGCGACGTGAGCCTCAAGGTCGAACGCAACTCGATCTTCGCCCTGATCGGCCCCAACGGCGCCGGCAAGACCACCGTGTTCAACTGCCTCACCGGCTTCTACAAAGCCAGTGGCGGCAAAATCGAACTCAACGTGCGGGGTAAACAGACCAACGTGATCCAACTGCTCGGTGAGCGCTTTAAAGCGGTGGACTTCGTGTCGCCGAAAAGCTTCCTCAGCCGTGTCTACTACAAGATGTTCGGTGGCACCCACCTGGTGAACCGCGCAGGCTTGGCGCGGACCTTCCAGAACATTCGCCTGTTCAAGGAAATGTCGGTGTTGGAAAACCTGCTGGTGGCCCAGCACATGTGGGTCAACCGCAGCATGCTCGCGGGCATCCTCAACACCAAAGGCTATCGCAAGGCCGAGAGCGACGCCCTCGACCACGCGTTCTACTGGCTGGAAGTGGTCGACCTGGTGGACTGCGCCAACCGCCTGGCCGGTGAGCTTTCCTACGGCCAGCAGCGCCGCCTGGAAATCGCCCGGGCCATGTGCACCCGGCCGCAGATCATTTGCCTGGACGAGCCGGCAGCGGGTCTCAACCCCCAGGAAACCGAAGCGCTCAGCGCGATGATTCGCCTGCTGCGCGACGAACACGACCTCACGGTGGTGCTGATCGAACACGACATGGGCATGGTAATGAGTATTTCCGACCACATCGTGGTGCTTGACCACGGCAACGTCATCGCCGAAGGCGGCCCGGAAGCGATCCGCAATGATCCAAAAGTGATTGCCGCCTACCTGGGCGCAGACGAAGAGGAGTTGGTATGAGTGCACCTATCCTCGAAATGAAGGACCTGGACGTGTTTTACGGCCCTATCCAGGCCCTGAAAAAAGTCTCGCTGCACATCAACGAAGGCGAAACTGTCAGCCTGATCGGCTCCAACGGCGCGGGTAAATCCACGCTGCTGATGTCGATCTTCGGCCAGCCACGGGCCGAGTCGGGGCAAATCATCTACAACGGCGTCGACATTACCCACAAGTCGTCCCACTACATCGCGTCCAACGGCATTGCGCAGTCGCCGGAAGGGCGGCGGGTGTTCCCCGACATGACCGTCGAGGAAAACCTGCTGATGGGCACCATCCCGATTGGCGACAAATTCGCCCAGGAAGACATGCAGCGCATGTTCGAGCTGTTCCCCCGCCTCAAGGAGCGGCGTACCCAGCGGGCGATGACCATGTCCGGTGGGGAGCAGCAAATGCTCGCCATTGCCCGTGCACTGATGAGCCGGCCCAAGTTGTTGCTGCTGGATGAGCCAAGCCTGGGCCTGGCGCCGATTGTGGTGAAGCAGATCTTCGCCACCCTGCGCGAGCTGGCGGCCACTGGGATGACCATCTTCCTGGTGGAACAGAACGCCAACCACGCACTGCGCCTGTCGGACCGAGCGTATGTGATGGTCAACGGTGAGATTCGCCTCACAGGCACCGGCAAGGAGCTGCTGGTGAATGAAGAGGTGCGTAACGCCTATCTGGGCGGTCACTGATCGCAAATTTTGACGCATGACCCCTGTGGGAGGGGGCTTGCTCCCGATAGTGGAGTGTCAGTTTGCGAAGTGCGGGCTGACACATTGCTATCGGGAGCAAGCCCCCTCCCACATTTGTTTTTGGGTCGCTTTCGAAATTGTGGAAAACAAATCCAGCCGCCCTCTAAAGCGCGACATATAGCCGCCGCAAATCCCTGTTTTGTCACAGTTTTGACTTGTCCCCATTCACTGTGGAACCGGCTGTGGGTAACGTGGGAGTAGCTGGCTGAAAGCCTTTAACGGCGCGGGCTGTAGCGCGGTGGTTGTTTTATGATCAGTGGGTTTTTCGTGACCACGCAAGGGATTTGTCAACCTGTTTAAAGACACAGGTATATGACCGATTTATGTCCCTTCAGCCTGTGGATAAGTCTGTGACTAAACTCTGGAAAGACGGCCGCAGAGGCCGGAATGACTGGCCTGGAGCCATCGTTCGGATTTCGCCTGTGTGCACGGGCCTACATACGCCCCGTCCAAGGTCAAGCAAAAAACTTTCTAAAACTGCCTGCAAGCCTTGTACATAGCGGCTTGAGCCGTTTTGCACTTGCCCCCAAAGACTGTGGGCGCAGTTGTGGATAACCTGCGCGCATATGGCTGCAAGGCCCGGTTTATATGGGTTAGCTGTGAATGGTTAAAAATTGATCAGTCGTAGATGAAGGTGTGTGCTTAGCGGTTGCCGCAACGACGGCGTAAGGGCATTCTGCTGGCTGTTTTTTTTCCCGATGCCCGCAAGGAGAACACCATGTCCGACACGCTGTTTATTACTGGCGCAACCTCAGGCTTCGGCGAAGCCTGCGCCCGTCGTTTTGCCGAAGCCGGCTGGAAACTGGTGCTCACCGGTCGGCGTGCCGACCGATTGAATGCCTTGGTTGAAGAGCTTTCCAAGCAGACTGAAGTGCACGGCCTGGTCGTGGACGTGCGTGACCGCAAGGGCATGGAAGACGCGATTGCCAATCTGCCGCCATCGTTCGCCAAGCTGCGCGGGCTGATCAACAACGCCGGCCTGGCCGTGGGCACCGACCCTGCGCCCAAGTGCAGCCTCGACGATTGGGAAACCATGGTCGACACCAACATCAAAGGCCTGCTGACCACCACCAGCCTGCTGTTGCCGCGCCTGATCGCTCACGGCCGTGGCGCCGGGATCATCAACCTGGGTTCGATCGCCGGTAGCTATCCGTATCCGGGCAGCCACGTGTATGGCGGCTCCAAGGCGTTCGTGAAGCAATTCTCGCTGAACCTGCGCTGCGACCTGCAAGGCACCGGCGTGCGTGTGACCAACATCGAGCCAGGCTTGTGCGAGAGCGAGTTCTCGCTGGTGCGCTTCGGCGGTGACCAGGCGCGCTACGACGCCACCTACGCCGGCGCCGAGCCGATCCAGCCGCAGGATATCGCCGACACCATCTTCTGGGTGCTCAACACCCCGGCGCACGTCAACATCAACCGTCTTGAGTTGATGCCGGTGAGCCAGACCTGGGCTGGGTTTGCGATTGAGCGCGGGGCTAAAGGCTAAGACCGAGTTGCGGCCATCGCGGGCAAGCCCGGCTCCCACATGTTGACCGTGTGAACCCGATCAAATGTGGGCGCTGGCTTGCCTGCGAAGGCGTCAAATCGGCCAAAACAAGACATAAGGTACACTCCACCCCGTAAAACCCCTCCGCACTGTGCGGTTTAAAGGTTTTGACGGGAGGAAATGTGAGTAACCGAGGTGAGCAGGCACTGCTCAAACAATCGACCATCCTGATGTTCGCCGTCGCGATCGCCGGGATTGTCACGGGTGTGATTTCTGGCGCCCAATCCATTCTATTCGACGGCTTTTTCTCGCTGATCGCCACCGCCATCAAGGTGTTGATGCTGATCACGGCCAAGCTGATCGCCAAGAAAAGCAACGAGCGTTTCCAGTTCGGCTATTGGCACCTGGAACCCATGGTGTTGCTGATCGAAGGTAGTTTCCTGTTGTTGATCGCGATCTACGCGTTTCTCAACGGTGTGTTCGGCATTATCAACGGCGGGCGCGAAATCGAGTTGGGGCTGGTGATTATTTATGCGGCGGTGTTCACCGTCGTTGAATTTGCCTACTTCTTCTACGTGCGCTATCGCAATCGCACACTGAAATCCTCACTGATCCAGTTCGACAACATCAGTTGGATGGTGGACGCGATGCTCTCGGTGGGTTTGCTGATCAGCTTTCTCGCCGCGCTGTTGCTCAAGTCTCAGGGGTATGGCGAGTGGGCGGTGTATGTCGACCCGCTGATCCTGATCCTGCTGGCCCTGAGCATGCTGGCGCCGGCGTTCAAGATCCTGCGCCCGGCATTGCGCGAAGTGCTGGGGATTGCCCCGGACCACTTGGACGACAAGGTGCGCGAGGTCATGGACGCGGCCCAGGCCAGGCATGGTTTCGACGACTACGTGTCGTACGTGCAAAAACACGGGCGGGCGCGGTTTATCGAGATTCATGTGGTATTGCCGGCGAACTACCCGGTGGATAACGTCGCGACCCTGGATGGGCTGCGTGAAGAGATATCCACAGGGCTCGGCACGCCGGATGCGGCGCGCTGGCTGACGATCAGTTTTACCGGGGATCGCAAGTGGATTGCGTGACAGTCAGTTAGACCGAGGGGAGGCTTTCGCGAGCAAGCCCGCTCCCACATTTAACCGCGTCCTACCGTTGGAATGCGGTCCAATGTGGGAGCTGGCTTGCCTGCGATGAGGCCCTGAAAATCAGCCGAGATGCTGGATCAGGCCTTGATAGCAGGTCGCCAAATGATACGGCGTGGTCGACGGCATATCCCGTCGGCTCACGGCGCCCTCGGCGTCCAGGCATTCGTGCCAGCCTTTGTCATGCAGGAATCGTTGTTGCAGCGCCAGCAATTGGCGTTGCAGCACCGCCTCACTGCCGGGGCGCAAGGTCAGTGCGCGCAGGTATTCGGCTTGGGCCCAGATTCGCTGAGTACCGTCGCGCACGCTGCCATCCAGGGCGAGCATGCCGCTGACCGCACCACTGAGTTTATCCACACCCTTGCGCTCGGCGTAGGCAAACGCCCGCGTCAGCGATGCATGCAATGGGGTGCTGCGCAGGACGTCTGACGATTCCAGCAAAAAGAACCATTCGAACTGGTGGCCCGGCTCAAACCAGTTATCCACAGCGCCCAGCGGTTTTTCCATCATCACGCCGTGCTGGCGGTCGATGAAGCGCTTCTGCATCGCGGTAGCGAGGTCCAGCAGTGCATCTTGCGTAATGGCGTCTTCACGCACGGCCAACGTGGCGAGGAAGCCTTCGGCCAGGTGCATCAGCGGGTTTTGCAGGGGGCCGGACCTGAGGGATGACCAGCTGCGTTCCAATACCGCTTCGTACAGGCCGTCGCCGGTGGCGAAACGTTCGGCGACCACCGCCAGGGCCGCATCAAGCACGGATTCCACCAGGGGCTCACGCACCTTGGCCCAATAGTGGGCGCAGGCGAAGATGATGAATGCATGGGTGTAGAGGTCTTTGCGCTTGTCCAGCGGCTTGCCGTGGGCGTCGATGCTGTAGAACCAGCCACCGTGCTCGGCGTCATGGAAGTGCCGTTGCAGTGAACGAAACAGCGCCGCCGCACGCTCTTCGGCGAAGGCCGAGCCGGGTTCACCGATCAGGCTGGCAAACAGGTACAGCTGCCGGGCACACGCCATGGCGCGGTAGCGTTGCGGCGGCAATGGCGTGTGATTGGCGTCCAGCGCCTCGTACGGCAACGCCAACTCGGCATTCCAGCCCGGGCCCTGCCACAGCGGCACGATCAGGTCATGGAAGTGCGTGAGCACGGCATTCAACGAAGGCTTGGGGGCGGAGCTTGGAGCGATGGGCATCGGCTGGCGTCGTCACGGCAGGGGTGTAGGCGCGCATGGTAGCAGGCTTGGGATAGATGGTGGTTTTGAGACCGCTTTCGCGAGCAAGCCCGCTCCCACATTTAACCGCGTCCTCCGATTGGAATGCGGTCAAATGTGGGAGCGGGCTTGCTCGCGAAGAGGCCCTCAGCAGCGCTGAAAATCAGCCCGCCAGCAACCAGACCCCAGTCGCCGCCGAAGCCGCACCCGCGACCCGCACCAACGGTGCAGCCGCCGCCGGCAGGAAACGCACCACCGCATACCCGGCGGCATGCAACACCGCCGTTGCGCCGACAAACCCTACGGCATACGCCCACGGGCTGGACATCTCCGGCAGCTCCAAGCCATGCGCCACGCCGTGAAACAGCGCGAACAACCCCGTCGCACCCACCGCCACAAACAACGGCGGCCGCACCGCCAGCGCTACTGCCAGGCCCAGCGCCAGCACTGACGCGGCAATCCCGCTCTCAAGTGCCGGCAATTGCAGGCCTTCAAAGCCCAAAAGGCCGCCAATCAACATGACGCCGACAAAGGTGCAAGGCAGTGCCCAGCGCGCGTTGCCTTTTTGCTGCGCCGCCCAGAGGCCGACTGCGACCATGGCCAGCAAGTGATCGATGCCGCCCAACGGGTGGCTGATGCCTGCCACCAGCCCATTGTCCCCATGCCCGGGGTGAGCGAAGGCGAGGGCCGGAGCGAGCAGCAGAGCGGCGGTTGCGAGAAGTTTGTTGAGGCCCATGGACAGGCTCCTTTTTTAGGGTGAGATCAGGCGGCGGTCAGCAAGCCCTGACGTTCAATAAAGGCGACGATTTCATCCAGGCCGACGCCGGTTTTCTGATTACTGAACACAAAGGGTTTACCGTTGCGCATGCGTTGGGTGTCGCTGTTCATTAATTCCAGGGAGGCGCCCACCAGCGGCGCCAGGTCGATTTTGTTGATGACCAGCAGGTCGGATTTGCAAATACCGGGCCCGCCTTTGCGTGGCAGCTTGTCGCCGGCAGACACATCGATCACATAGATCGTCAGGTCCGACAGCTCCGGGCTGAACGTTGCCGACAGGTTGTCACCGCCGGACTCCACCAGAATCAGGTCAAGGCCCGGAAACCGGCGGTTGAGCTGATCCACCGCCTCCAGGTTGATCGAGGCGTCTTCACGAATCGCGGTGTGCGGGCAGCCGCCGGTTTCCACGCCAATGATGCGTTCCGGCGCCAGGGCCTGGTTGCGCACCAGGAAGTCGGCGTCTTCACGGGTGTAGATGTCGTTGGTCACCACCGCCAGGTTGTAGCGGTCGCGCAAGGCCAGGCACAGCGCCAGCGTCAGGGCGGTCTTGCCGGAGCCCACCGGGCCGCCGATGCCGACACGCAGGGGTTGTGTGTTCATGTGCTTCTCCAAGTAAAAGGCGACAACGTTAAAGGGCTAGGAACGGAACAGTCGGCTGTACTGGCGCTCGTGGGCCATGCACGCCAGGGACAGGCCGAACGCGGCGCTGCCGAAATGGTTGGGGTCGATTCGCCCGGCGTCCTGCTGGGCTTGTTGCAGCAGCGGCAGCAGTTCGCTGGTCAGGCGCTGGGCGGCTTGCTGGCCCAGGGGCAGCGTCTTCATCAATACCGCGAGTTGGTTTTCCAGCCAGCTCCATAACCAGGCGGCGAGGGCGTCGTCGGGGCTGATGTGCCAGGCGCGCGCGGCCAGGGCCCAGCCCAGAGCCAGGTGCGGTTCGGCGCATGGCTCCAGAAATGCACGCGCGGCGGCGTCCAGTTCCGGCAAGCCATTGAGCAGTTGTTGCAGGGAGTAGCCCATCTGGCGACTCTCCTGATACAGCTCGCGGGTCTCGCGGCTGGCGCGATGCTCTTCGCACAATTGCGCCAGGCGCGGCCAATCCTGTGCGGCGGCGGCGCGGCAGTGGGCGAGCAACAGCGGTGCTTCGAAACGCGCGAGGTTGAGCAGCAGTTGGTCGCTGATCCAGCGACGCGCACTCGCGGCGTCATTTACGCGCCCATTGTCCACGGCCATTTCCAGGCCCTGTGAATAGCTGTAGCCGCCAATCGGCAACTGCGGACTGGCCAGACGCAGCAGCGCCCAGGCTGGGTTCATAGGCGTACGCCGAACTGGTGCAGCTTGGGCGGGTAATTGAAGTCTTCATCACCGTGGCGTGAATGATGATGGCCACCGCCGTAGGCGCCGTGTTCCGGTTGGAACGGCGCTTCAATGGTGTCGGTATGGGCGCCTAACTGTTCGAGCATGGCCTTGAGCACGTAGTCATCGAGCAGGCGCAGCCAGCCGTCGCCCACTTGCAGGGCGACATGGCGGTTACCGAGGTGATAAGCCGCGCGGGTCAGTTCAAACGCGTTGCTGCAGGTGACGTGCAGCAGTTGTTCAGGGCGAGCACAGACGCGTACGACGCGTCCGTCTTCAGCTTGTAGGAATTCCCCATCGTGCAGCGGCGGCTGGCCGCGCTCCAAAAACAGGCCGACGTCTTCGCCATCGGCACTGAAACAGCGCAGCCGGCTTTTACTGCGCGCTTCGAAATTCAGCAGCAGTTCGGCAGCCCAGAGGGCTTGGGGGGCGATTCGGCGGTGGATCACCAGCATCAGAAGGCTTCCAGCTATGAGCGATGAGAGAGCTAGAGCAAGGGGCTTGCCAACCACACCCGTGAGTAGGAAATCCCTGTAAGCAGGCATCGTCGTGCCACCGAATAGGGCATTCGTTGATTGCGGGAGTGGTTCAATTTGGTGCGTGATGGGGTTTATAGCACTGGATGTGGGCGTTTTGCGTTGAGGTTCGCCCTGTTCTGTATGAAGTTTCTTTCATCTGTTTCTTGCTGGCGTTTTTAGAAACCTGGCCTACGCGGGGTCAGGAACTGGGCTTCCACATGCCAGGCTGACGGGCTTACTCGGTACTGCCCAGCCCTTGCCAATGCTTGAGGCCGATAAAGATAAAGCGCAGTTGCTGGGTGATTTTCGCCTGAGGCGTAAGGTGGGCAGGCAGCGCCTGGGCGGGAGGGTCGATGATATCGGGCAGGGTGGCGAATACGCTCTTGACGATCAGGTCGGCCATCACGTGCAGACCTTCGGCATCCAGGTGCTGGAGCTTGGGCATCAGTGTGAGGTCCGCCGCCAAGTCGCTGGTGATGTCTTCGCGCAGCGCACCGATGGCTTGCCGCACGGCCAGGCAACCGCCGTATTGCTCGCGCGCCAGGAACAGGAATTGCGAGCGATTGGCCGAGACCACATCCAGGAAGATCCGCACGGACGCATCGATGATGCCGCCCATGACGAACTCGTTGTGACGCACCAGGCGAATAGTGGCGCGGAAGGTCTGGCCGACCTCGCTCACCAAGACGAGCCCAGGCTGGTCCATGTCGTCAAAGTGACGATAGAACCCGGTCGGCACGATCCCGGCGGTCTTGGCCACTTCGCGCAGGCTCAGGCTGCCAAACCCACGGCCACACTCCATCAGATGGCGGGCTGCGTCCATCAAGGCGAGGCGGGTTTGTTGCTTCTGTTCGGCGCGGGGCAGCATCGGCGGGCGGGCTTTGTCGGCAAGTACAACGACGCACTCTAGCAAAACAGCTTCATCGGCGTCGAACTTGGCGGGGGCTGAGCGTGACGTGGTCTATATAAAAGCAAAAGCCCGATCGGCCGATCGGGCTTTTTTCTGGGCCGGCACAGGCTTAGCTCTGTGCTTGATGCAGTTCTTGCAGACGGTCAGCACCGCCTTCGGCAACACCTTGGGTGTAAGCGCGGTCGTTGGCTTGTTCAGCACCGCCTTCTACCAGACCTTTCTGTTCCAGGCGATCACGGCCACCTTCGGCAACGCCTTCGGTGTAAGCGCGTTTGTTGGCGTGTTCCGAGCCATTTTCTGCAACAGCGCCTTTGGCGTAATCACGGTTTTCATCTTCTTGCGAACCGCTGCGCGCCAGGGTTTGGCTGGACTGCACGGCTTGGGCTTTGTTCTGTGGGGTGGCTTGTTCAGCGGCTGGCAGGGCAAAAGCGCTGGAAGCCAGGACAGACAGCAGAACGGTAGCGAGTAATTGGCGTTTCATGATGGTTGCTCCTTGGGAGGGCGATAAAGTGGGTACAGGGCTAATGCTACTCTCGATAAGTCGATATAAAAGTTCATAAACACAATGGTAATAATCAACAGAATTGATTGTTCTCGGCAGAGGCTCTAGAACGGACCTCTCAAGCCCGCGGTTTTGCACCATGGTGGGTATTTTCGACCCGTTTACGGGTAACACTGGTGCATTGTTGATGGTCTGGTCGATACAAGCCGTAGGAGGAATCGCTTTTTTTGCGATGAATTCGAACTCAGGCTAAACCCACAGACCATTTGTCAGTCGTAGCCTTATAAGCTGCAGTCAAAAGGTGCGCGGCAGTGCGCACCCTCAGTCGTAACCAGGAGTCCTGTGCAATGACGCGCACTCGTAAAATTGTTGCTTGGAGCTGCGCCAGCTTCGTTCTGTTAATCGCCGTGGTGGTGTTGGTGCTGGTGTTTTTCGACTGGAACCGCATCAAGCCGCCGCTCAATGCCAAGGTCTCCGAAGAGCTGCATCGCCCCTTCGCCATCAATGGCAACCTGGCGGTGGTGTGGGCCCGTGAACCGGATGTAGGGGGCTGGCGGGCCTGGGTGCCCTGGCCGCACGTGATTGCCGAGGACCTCACCCTGGGTAACCCCGACTGGTCGAAAAAACCCCAGATGGTCACGCTCAAACGCGTAGAGCTGCGCATTTCGCCGTTGGCGCTGCTGGCGCAGCGTGTGGTCATCCCGCGTATTGACCTTACCGAGCCGAGCGCCGACTTGCAGCGCCTGGCCGATGGTCGCGCCAACTGGACCTTCAAGTTCGACCCCAAAGACCCCAACGCCGAACCTTCCAGTTGGGTGGTGGACATCGGCGCTATCGGTTTCGACAAAGGCCACGTAACGCTTGACGACCAGACGCTCAAAACCCAGCTGGATGTGATCATCGACCTGCTGGGCAAGCCCATTCCGTTCAGCGCGATCGTCGGCGACGCCGATGCTAAAAAGGCCCTGGAAAAAGGCTCGGCGCCTCAGGACTATGCGTTTGCCCTCAAGGTCAAAGGCCAATATTACGGTCAGAAGCTCGACGGCACCGGCAAAATCGGTGGCCTGCTCGCCTTGCAGGACGCGGCCAAGCCGTTCCCGCTGCAAGCCCAGGTGAAAATCGCCGACACCAGCATCGCCCTGGCCGGCACCCTGACCGACCCACTTAACCTCGGTGCCCTGGACCTGCGCCTGAAGCTCGCTGGCAGCAGCCTGGGTAACCTCTACCCGCTGACCGGTGTGACGCTGCCCGACTCGCCGGCCTATTCCACCGACGGTCACCTGATCGCCAAGCTGCACGAAGCCAGTGGCGCGTCATTCACCTATGAAAACTTCAACGGCAAGATCGGCAACAGTGATATCCACGGCGACCTCAGCTATGTGGCCAGTCAGCCTCGGCCCAAGCTCAGTGGCAAACTGGTCTCCAACCAATTGCTGATGACCGACCTTGCCCCATTGATCGGTGCCGACTCCAATGCCAAGCAAAAAGCCCGTGGCGGCGAGAGCAAGCAACCGGCGACCAAGGTGTTGCCGGTGGAAGAGTTCCGCACCGAGCGCTGGCGCGACATGGACGCCGATGTGGAGTTCACCGGCAAGCGCATCGTGCACAGCGCCGAGTTGCCGTTCACAGACCTCTATACCCACCTGATCCTCAACGACGGCGAACTGAGCCTGGAACCCCTGCGCTTTGGGGTGGCCGGCGGCAAACTGGACGCACAGATTCGTCTCAACGGGCGCATCACGCCGATGGAAGGCCGCGCGAAACTGACTGCGCGCAACTTCAAACTCAAGCAGTTGTTCCCGACCTTTGAACCGATGAAAACCAGCTTTGGTGAGCTCAACGGTGATGCCGATGTGTCCGGGCGCGGCAACTCCGTGGCGGCGTTGTTGGGCTCCTCCAACGGTGACCTGAAAATGCTCATCAACGACGGTGCAATCAGCCGTGGCCTGATGGAAATCGCCGGGCTCAACGTGGGCAACTACGTGGTGGGCCGCCTGTTCGGCGACAAAGAAGTGAAGATCAACTGCGCGGCTGCGGATTTCGGCATCAAGACCGGCCTGGCGACCACTCGCCTGTTTGTATTCGATACCGAGAACGCGATCATCTACATCGATGGCACCGCGAACATGGCGACCGAACAGCTCGACCTGACCATCACGCCGGAGTCCAAGGGCTTTCGCCTGTTTTCCCTGCGTTCGCCGCTGTACGTCAACGGCCCGTTTATCAAGCCCAATGCGGGTGTGAAAGCGGTACCGCTGATGCTGCGCGGGGCAGGCATGGTCGCGCTGGGTGTGATCGCCGGCCCGGCTGCCGGGTTGCTGGCGTTGGTGGCACCGAGTAGCGATGCGCCGAACCAGTGTGCACCGCTGTTGCAGCAGATGAAGGAAGGCAAGGCGCCGAAGACGGTGAAAGGCTGATTGACGCAACAGTCAGCAAAAAAATGGGAGCGGGCTTGCTCGCGAAGGGGAGGCATCAGTCGATATCTTCGTTGACTGATACTCCGCTATCGCGGGCAAGCCCGCTCCCACATGGGGCTTGCGGTGTGACGACCTACAGGTCCTGCAGAATGTCCGCCATGTCGTCGGCGTGTTCTTCTTCCTGGGCCAGGATGTCTTCGAAGATGCGACGCGTGGTCGGGTCTTTGTCGCCGATGTACTGGATGATTTCACGGTAGCTGTCCACCGCAATCCGCTCGGCAACCAAGTCTTCGTAGACCATTTCCTTCAAGCTGTTGCCGGCCACGTATTGTGCGTGGGAGTTCTTCGACAGCAGGTCCGGGTTGAACTCCGGCTCGCCGCCCAGCTGCACGATGCGCTCGGCCAGTTTGTCGGCATGCTCGGCTTCCTGGGTCGCGTGTTCGAGGAATTCATCGGCGGCGACGCTGGCTTTCAGGCCGTTGGCCATGAAGTAGTGACGCTTATAACGCAGCACGCAGACCAGTTCGGTGGCCAGCGACGCGTTGAGCAGGCGGATAATTTCCTCGCGATCAGCGTCGTAGCCTTCGGTCACGGCGCCGTTTTCGACGTTTTGACGGGCGCGTGAGCGCAGGGTCGCAACGTCAGTCAAATGTGCTTCAGTCATCTCAATCTCCTGGTGCTAATCCGGTTTTGCGCCACGCTCTGCCGGCGTGATCGCTCCAAGTTGTGAGTGTTCGACGACGCAAAAAGTTTTATCGGATTTCACAACGTGTGGCCGGACCGCTTCGCCTCCTCCTGTACCCACTGGAAAAACGCTCGCACCGGGGGATGCCGTTCCCGCCCCGGCACACACAGCGCGCTGTAGCCGGCGCCGCCGACGCTGATCTGCGGCCGATAGGGCACCAGCAAACCGCTGGCAACGCTTTGCGACACCAGAATGTTGCTCGCCAGCACCAGCCCCTGGCCGGCAATCGCCGCCTGCAGTGCGTAGTGTTCCTCATCGTATTCACGCACAGGCAGCGTGTGGTCCAGCCACGTCTCCTCGGCTTTGTCGCACCAGGCCTGCCAGCCCAGGGCGTAAAGCTGCGCGTTGTGCCAGCGCACGCTGATGAGCGTCGGCACCTGAGTGCTGGCGCGCGCGACCTGCTCGGGCGAGCCATACACCGCAAAACACTCGTCGAACAGGCATTGCCCATACAGGTTGGGGTAGTCGCCAATGCTGTAGCGAATCACCAGATCGACGCTGGCATCCTGCTGGAGGTCGACGACCTCGCACTGGGTGTCCAGGCGCAGGTTGATGTCCGGGTGGGCCGCGTACAAGCGACCCAGCCGTGGCACCAGCCATAGCGCCGCAAACGCCGGTGTGGTGGAGACCGTCAGGTGCCCGGCGCTGCGTTGCGGGCGCAGGGTGTCGAGGCTTTGCGCCACGTCCAGCAAGGCACCATGCACACTGTGAAACAGCCGTTCGCCGCCTTCGGTCAGGCGCACCTGGCGTGGCAGGCGTTCGAAGAGCGGCACGCCCAGCCAGGTTTCCAGGGCGCGAATCTGATGCGATACCGCCGTGGGCGTCACCGACAGTTCCTGGGCCGCAGCCTTGAAGCTCAACAGGCGTGAGGCTGACTCAAAGGTGCGCAGGGCGGTTAGGGGCAGCGAGGCAAACATGTTGTCTCCACGGATGAAATAGATTCAGCCAAGTTAACTATTGCTCATTTGTCGGTCAGGGCGAGCAACTCTAGATTCATAAGCAAGAGCGGCGGCCATCCAGGCTGCCTGAGTGTATCCCCTGAAGGTTGAACAGATGAAAAAAATGCTAGTGGTTCATGCCAGCCCACGCGGCGAGCGCTCCCACTCTCGGCGCCTGGCCGAATCGTTTCTCGAGGCCTGGCAGGCGGCTAATCCCGATGCACAGATCACCCGGCGCGAAGTCGGCCGGGCCTTTATCCCGCATGTGACCGAGGCGTTTGTCGCAGCGAATTTCTACCCCGAACCGCAATCCCTGCCCAAGGTCATGAAGGCCGATCTGCAATTGAGCGATGAGCTGGTCGGCGAGCTGATCGAACATGAGCTGCTGGTGATCTCCTTGCCGCTGTACAACTTTGGCGTGCCCAGCGGCCTCAAGGCCTGGATCGACCAGATCGTACGCCTGGGCCTGACCTTCGACATCCGCCAAGACAGCCAGGGCATCGCGCAATACCAGGCGTTGCTCAACGGCAAGCGCGCACTGATCATCACCAGCCGTGGTGGTAACGGGTTCGGCCCAGGCGGCGAAAACGAAGGGATGAACCATGCCGACCCGCACCTGCGTACGGTGCTGGGTTACATCGGCATCGATGACGTTCGGGTGATTGCCGCCGAGGGTGAGGAGTCGGACAAAAGCGTGTTCCTGCGCGGCTGTGACGAGGCCGAGCGTCAGTTACGTGACTTGGCAGGGCATTTTTAACCGGCCTCGGTCATGGGGCGGTCACGTCCAGTGGGCTAGGATGGCGGTATCGCTTGCCTGATCAGGATGCCCGCCGCATGCCCGAGTCTCTCGCCACGCGTTATCCCCTGGTGCTGGTGCCCGGTATGCTCGGCTTCGTGCGCCTGGGGTTGTTTCCTTACTGGTACGGCATCGTCCCGGCGCTGCAAGCGGGTGGCGCGCAGGTGTTTCCCGTGCAGGTGGCACCGCTGGATTCCAGCGAAGTGCGCGGTGAACAATTGTTGCTGCAGATCGAGCGGATTCGTCGGGACACCGGTGCTGAGAAGGTCAACCTGATCGGCCATAGCCAGGGCTCGCTGACGGCGCGGTATGCCGCGGCCAAGCGCCCGGAATGGGTAGCGTCGGTGACGTCGGTGGCCGGGCCTAACCAGGGTTCGGAATTGGCGGACTATTTCCATAGCCACTACCCGCCGGCCAGTTGGAAAGGCCGGCTTGTGAGCGCGCTGTTTCATCTGGCTGCCTGGGTGATGGGGGTGCTGGAAACCGGCTATCGCGGGCCGCGCTTCAAGGCCGACTTGCAGGCCTCGCACCAGTCCCTGACCTGCGAAGGTGTGGCGCTGTTCAATCGCCAGTTTCCTCAAGGGTTGCCGCAGACGTGGGGCGGGCAGGGCGCCGAAGTGGTCAACGGTGTGCGTTATTACTCGTGGTCCGGCACCTTGCAGCCGGGCAAGACCGATCGCGGGCGTAACCTGCTGGACGGCACGAACCGCAGTTGCCGGTTGTTCGCCCGCAGCTTTGTGCGCGAAAAGGGCCAGTGCGACGGTATGGTCGGGCGCTACAGCTCACACCTGGGGGTAGTGATTGGTGATGACTACGCCTTGGACCACTTCGATATCGTCAACCAGTCGCTGGGGCTGGTGGGCAAGGGCGCCGAGCCGATTCGGTTGTTTGTCGAGCATGCGCAGCGGTTGAAGGCTGCCGGGGTTTAGCCGGTGGACCGCGTTATCGTTCTTCGCGAGCAAGCCCGCTCCCACATTCGACCGAGTGTCACAGTTGGAATGTGATCGACTGTGGGAGCGAGCTTGCTCGCGAAGGCGGCCTATCCGGCAACACGGACCTGGCGGCGAACCGGCGTGGTCCAGCGCTCCGACAAAATCACCCCGCCCAGCGTCAGCAAGCCGCCGACCAGGTGGTACATGGCCAATTCTTCCTTCAACACCACCGCAGCAATCAACGCGGTAATCAACGGCAGCAGGTTGAAAAACAACGTGGTGCGGCTTGGCCCCAGGGTCTTCACCGAGTGCATCCACGCCAGCGGCGCGAGCATCGACGCCAGCAAGCAGGCGTACAGCACCAGCGGAATATTCGCCCAGCCCAGGCCCGCTTTGGTCGAGAACAGGAACAGCGGAAACAGCACCACCACGGCCACCAGCACCTGCAGATACAGCAACACCAGCGGCGGCAGGCGCAGCTGCCATTTTTTCAGCAGCGTGCTGTAGACCGCGTAGGCCAGGGTGGCGATCAGCATCATGCCGTCGCCCAGGTTGACCCCGTGTTGCAGCAGCGCGCCCAGGCTGCCGGCCGACACCACCACCACCACGCCGGCGAACGACAGCACCGCGCCGGTCAGTGCGCCAAAGGTCAGGCGCTGGCCGAGGCTGATAATCGCAGCGGTCAGCGCCATCAACGGCATCAGCGAGAGGATGATGCCCATGTTGGTGGCGCTGGTCAGGGTCGCGGCGTAGTAGGCCAGGCTTTGATACACGGCCATGCCGAGCACGCCGAGGATGAAGATCTTGCCCAGGTTAGGGCGAATCAGCGGCCAATTGGCAATTACCGGCTTGAGCATGAACGGGGTAAACAGCAGCGCAGCCAGCAACCAGCGGTAAAAGCCGATTTCAGCGGGGAAGATCGTGCCCACGGCCAATTTGTTGACCACGGTATTGCCGGCCCAGATAAAGATGGCCAGCAGGGGATACGCAAATTGCATCGAAAGAAACCAAGTGTGTTGATGAGGCAGGATTATCCCCTGTCTGGATCGAAGCCTATACTGCGATCCAGACAACCGACCTTTATATCCAGACAATATGCCCAGACACACCGTACGCCTCGCGGATTTCCCGCGCCTGCCAAGCCCGGTCTACTTCCGTTACTCCGATTTCGCGCCTGATACCGAGTGCACGCCGCACCGGCATTTCTGGGGCTCGCTGGACTATTCGGCCAACGGCGTGATGCGCATGGAGGTGGCCGGCAGCCGCTTTATGTCGCCGCCGCAGTACGCAGTGTGGATCCCGCCGAACACTGAGCACAGCTCCTACAACGCCCAAGCGATTGTGTATCGCTCGGTGGGCCTCGCCCCGAATCTCTGCGAGCAGTTACCACAGGCGCCGTGCACCTTGGCAATCAGCGAGATTCTCAAGGCGATCCTCGGCGACTTTGCGCTGCGCGATGTCAACATCCCGCAAACCGAGGCGGATATCCGCCTGGCCCAAGTGCTGGTGGACCAACTCAAGCAAGCGCCGATTCACGATTGCTTTCTGCCTTATGCACGCCACCCCGGGCTGCTCAGTGTGCTCGAAGGCATGCAGGCCGAGCCCGGCGACAACCGCCCGCTGGCGCAATGGGCGGAGCACGTGCACGTGAGCGAACGCACCCTGGCCCGGCAATTTGTGCGGGAGCTGGGCATGAGCTTTGGCGAATGGCGCCAACGCCTGCGTTACCTCGCCGCCATTGAGGCCCTCGACAGCGAGCGCAGCGTGCAACATGTGGCATTCGACTTGGGTTACAGCACCGCCTCGGCCTTCATCGCCATGTTCCAACGCCACGCGGGCTGCACCCCGGAGCAGTATCGCCGGTCGAATATTCGCGGCCGCTGACATGTAACAGGTTTTGACTACACTGCTGCGTAGGCCGTGCCCTTTTGGCACGGTAACAGGGAGAAAACTCCATGAAGATGCTGCGTATTCCGTTGTTGATGATGGGCCTGCTGCTGTGTTCCCAAGGCTTCGCCGCTACCGCCCAGCAAAATAAAATGACCACCTGCAATGCTGAAGCCACCACCAAGACGCTTAAAGGCGATGACCGCAAGGCTTTCATGAAGACCTGCCTGTCGGCGCCCGCCGCCAACGACGCCAAGACCTTGACCCCACAGCAGCAGAAGATGAAGGACTGCAATGCCACGGCGAAAACCAAGGCGTTGACCGGCGATGCGCGTAAGACCTTTATGAGCACTTGCCTCAAAGGCTGACCACGATTTCGCCAACGCTGGAGCTCAAATGTGGGAGCTGGCTTGCCTGCGATAGCATCACCTCGGTAGGCCAGGTAAACCCAGGCGCCTGCATCGCGGGCAAGCCCGGCTCCCACACTTGATCGCATTCACAACCTGGCCTCTCGCTTGATTCCCTCAAGGCTGGCAGACTGCCCATCCTTTAACGCCGTTCGTTTTGAGGCTGTATGCCAACGTTTTCTCAGCGTCACGTGTTATTGCTGGTCAGTTGCGTCATCATCTTCGGTGGGTTGTTGCTGGTCTTGCCGCTCAAGCTGCTGCCCAGCCTGCTGGCCGGCTTGCTGGTCTATGAGCTGGTCAATATGCTCACCCCGCAGTTGCAACGGCTGATCGAAGGCCGGCGCGCGCGTTGGCTGGCGGTGGCATTGCTCGGCACCTTGATCGTCAGTGTGCTGACCCTGATCTTTGCCGGCGCCATCAGCTTCCTGCTCCACGAAGCTGAAAACCCTGGGGCCTCCCTCGACAAATTCATGGGCGTGGTCGACCGCGCGCGCGGCCAGTTGCCGCCGTTCCTCGACGCCTACCTGCCCGCCAGCGCCGCCGAGTTTCGCGTGGCCATCGGCGACTGGCTGAGCAAGCACTTGAGCGAGTTGCAACTGGTCGGCAAAGACGCCGCCCACATGTTCGTCACCCTGCTGATCGGCATGGTGCTCGGCGCCATCATCGCCCTGCAGCGCGTGCCCGACCTGACCAAGCGCAAACCCCTGGCCGCCGCACTGTTCGACCGCCTGCACCTGCTGGTCCAGGCGTTTCGCAACATCGTCTTCGCCCAGATCAAGATTGCCGCGCTTAACACCCTGTTCACGGCGATCTTCCTCGCGGTGGTGCTGCCGTTGTGCGGGATTCACCTGCCGTTGACCAAAACCCTGATTGTGCTGACCTTCCTGCTCGGCCTGCTGCCGGTGATCGGCAACTTGATGTCGAACACGCTGATCACCATCGTCGCACTGTCGATTTCGATCTGGGTGGCAGTGGCGGCGCTGGGGTATTTGATCGTGATCCACAAGGTCGAGTACTTCCTCAACGCGCGCATCGTGGGCGGGCAGATCAGTGCCAAGTCGTGGGAGTTGTTGCTGGCGATGCTGGTGTTTGAAGCCGCATTCGGTCTGCCAGGCGTGGTGGCGGGGCCGATTTATTATGCGTATTTGAAGAGTGAGCTGAAGCTCGGCGGGATGGTTTGACGCAATCGCATCGTCAGGCAGGCTGCTGAATGTGCAGAGGCCTTCTGAACCGTGATTTGGCAGGTCGCCAAACCGGGTCGCTTTTTGGGCGACGGGCGGACTGTTGGCGTTATTGATCAAATGGTGCAAGGCCTCGGATGGGCTCGTTACAACATTCAGGGTAAGGCGAAGTCAGTGTGTGGAAGACGGCCTTTGTGGCGACCGGGATTTCGCGTGTAAGCAGGTCTAAATGTGGGAGCGGGCTTGCTCGCGAAGGCGGTGGTTCAGTCGATACTTACTTCGACTGACACTCCGCTATCGCGAGCAAGCCCGCTCCCACATTTGGTTTTTCAGCGTTGGTGAGAGTGGGGCACGTCAGGAGCCGTAGCGCTTGCTCGCTTCAATCGCCAAACCGCTGCCAATGCTGCCGAAGATGTTCCCTTCCACATGCCGGGCATTCGGCAACATCGCCGAGATGCTGTGGCGCAGTGCCGGAATGCCGCTGGAACCGCCGGTGAAGAACACCGTGTCCACTTGGGCAACGTCCACCGAGGCGTCGGTCAGCAATTGCGTGACGCTGTTGCGCACGCGCTCGAGCAAGCCATCAATCGCGGACTCGAACAGTGTGCGGCTCAGGTCCACGCTCAACCCGGGTTCAACCCGGTCCAGCAGCACGTGGCGGCTGTCTTCGTGGGTCAGCTGGATCTTGGTTTCTTCCACTTCCATCGCCAGCCAGTGCCCGGCGCGCTGTTCGATCAGCTTGAACAGGCGGTCGATGCCGCCGGTGTCTTCGATGTCGTAGCGCATGCTGCCCAGGGCCAGCTGGGATTTTTGCGAGTACACCGAGTTGATGGTGTGCCAGGTGGCCAGGTTCATGTGGTGGCTGGTCGGCATGTAGGCACCGCTTTTCATGCGGCTGCCGTAGCCGAACAGCGGCATCATGCCGGCCAGCGAGAGTTGTTTGTCGAAGTCGGTACCACCGATGTGCACGCCGCCGGTGGCGAGGATGTCGCTTTGGCGGTTGTCGTTGTGACGGCGGTCCGGGGACAGGCGCACCAGCGAGAAGTCGGACGTACCACCGCCAATGTCGACAATGAGCACAAGCTCTTCTTTCTCGATGGTGGACTCGTAGTCGAAGGCCGCTGCAATCGGTTCGTACTGGAACGAGATGTCCTTGAAGCCGATCTTGCGCGCCACGTCGACCAGGGTATTTTCCGCTTCCTGGTCGGCCATCGGGTCGTCATCGACAAAGAACACCGGGCGGCCCAGGACCACTTCTTCGAACTCGCGGCCGGCGGTGGTTTCAGCGCGGCTTTTGAGTTGGCCGATAAACAGCGCCAGCAGGTCGGTGAAGGGCATGGCCGTGCCGAGCACGCTGGTGTCGTGCTTGATCAGCTTGGAACCCAGCAGGCTCTTGAGCGAGCGCATCAGCCGGCCTTCGTAGTTTTCCAGGTATTCGTGCAGCGCCAGTCGACCGTACACCGGGCGACGCTCCTCGAAGTTGAAGAACACCACCGACGGCAATGTGATCTTGTCGTCCTCCAGCGCAATAAGAGTCTCCTCGCCGGGGCGGATCCAGCCGACGGTGGAGTTGGACGTGCCAAAGTCGATGCCGCAGGCACGGGCTGGGGATGGGTTTTTCATGTCTATCGGGTTCCGGTTGCAAAACGGCCGCGCAGTGTATGCCAGTCGAAGGCGGATGCGTAGGCCAACCATCCGTTAAATCGTGCTTGAAAGTGAGGGATTCGCCCCCACATCTGATGCATACGGCTAGCGCCGATAACACTTTGACGCACCCCCAGGCCACAAGACTCAACAAGTGCAAAGCAGCGCACGTTGTGCCTCAGGTTGTGCGATCTCGATTAAGGATGGTGAACCGCCGATGGATTTCAAAGACTACTACAAGATACTGGGTGTCGAGCCGACGGCTGATGACAAGGAAATCAAGGCCGCCTATCGCAAGCTCGCACGCAAATATCACCCGGATGTGAGCAAGGAAAAAGACGCCGAAGAAAAATTCAAGGACGCGTCCGAAGCCTATGAAGCGCTTAAAAGCGCCGATAAGCGCGCGGAATACGACGAACTGCGCAAATACGGCCAGCATGGCCAGCCGTTCCAGGGCCCACCGGGCTGGCAGAGCCGTGGCGGCTTTGGCGGTGGTGCGGGTACTGAAGACTTTTCTGACTTCTTCAGTTCGATCTTCGGCGGCCGTGGCGATGCCTTCGGTGGCGGCCAGCGCCGTCCGACCGGGCGCAAGGGCCAGGACGTGGAGATGCAACTGACGGTGCTCCTCGAAGAGACGCTGTCCACCGAGTCCAAGCAGATCAGCTTCCAGGTGCCGCAATATGACGCTTCGGGTCGTCATGTCAGCAACACCACCAAGAGCCTGAACGTGAAGATCCCCGCCGGCGTGGCCGACGGCGAGCGCATCCGCCTCAAAGGTCAGGGGGCGCCGGGTATTGGCGGTGGCGCCAACGGCGATCTGTACCTGATCATCAAGTTTGCGTCGCACCCCAAGTTCGAGGTGGATGGCGAAAACCTGATCATCAACCTGCCTCTGGCGCCGTGGGAATTGGCGCTGGGCGCGGAAGTGGCGGTGCCAACCCTCACCGGCAAGATCAACCTCAAGGTGCCGGCGGGCAGCCAGAACGGCCAGCGCATGCGCGCCAAGGGCCATGGCTTGCTGAACAAGGCCGGGCAGCGCGGCTATTTGTTCGTGCAGCTCAAGGCCGTGATGCCCAAAAGCAGCGACGAGGAGGTCAAGGCGTTGTGGCAGGAACTGGCGCAGAAAGCGGCGTTCAACCCGCGTGAACATTTCTGAGCCGCATAACTATCTAGGGCTTTTCAGCTAGGGCTATTCGATAGGTTGGTTTTTTCCAACCTGCACGGATGGCCCGTTATGTCAGAACAACCCGTTACCTCAACCCCCGAAGGCACCTTCAACGCTGACCTTCGGGGCGTGCATTACGACTTCCTCAAGGAACGTGTACCCGCGTGGTTCACTCAGGGTTCCACCCGGCGCCAGGAAGAACTCGCCAACCACGATACGGAACTGCCCAGCTGGTACCTGACCGCCACGGCTCAGCAAAAGGCTGAGCTGGCCGCCAGCCATACCCGCTACCGCGAAACCTTGAACCAGGTGGACAACACCCTCGGCGACATCAAGGACGCGTGCGCCTTTGCCGAGCAGCCGCTTAAAGACGCAATCAAACAACGCTTCAACCTGGACGTGGACGTCAAGAACGTCTATTTCGCCCGCAAGTATGGGTTTAAAAGTCGCGACGACCTGTTCGGTGCGTTTGTTTTTGAGCAGCAGAACGACTCGGCGTTGAGTTATGAATACCGTGGTGTTTCTTTACTTGAGGCCGCCTTGGCCAATTTCGCGCCCGATGAAGAGCACGCCAGTGCCTGCAACGATTGCCAGGTCATAACGCGCTGGAGTTCGTACGACGGCGAAGTCATCCCGACCTTTCACGCGGTCAATTCCCAGGCCCTGTCCATCGCGCCCCATGAATTTGCCCAAGTGTGCCGCAGCCTGGACTTAGGCAATTTGTATCAGCAGCACATCAAGGCCATTGTCCAACCGGACGACACGGCCCAGCGCAGCGCACTTGAAACGCAGCTGCAAGAGCACCAACGCCAGCAATTGGCGCTGAGCGCAGAGGTGGCGGCTCACCAGACCGAATGGGGCATCAGCGCTGACGCGTACCGCATGATCAAACAGGTCATCACTAACCCCGCCAGTGCCACACTCGACGGTAAACCAGTGACGTTTGCCGCATTGAAGGTGTTTGGCAGTGTGTTGGTGGGGCCAGTGCTGATCGGCCCGGCGCGTAAAGGCAGTGACAGTGTCGAGCGCCTGGTCGTGTTCATCCCCAACGACCCACAGCAGCCGCTCAGGGAGTACGCCTCCAGTGCGGAGTTTATGGCGGACCTCAGGGCCCGCTTGCACAGCGCCTCGTATCGACGCTTCTTCAGCCGGTTCGTGCCCCAGCGCGAGCAGGGGGTCTTTTTTAAACAATTTAATGTGGTGTACAAGCCCGCCAACGGCGATGGCGAGGCGGGCGATTACCCGCTGGCATCAAGGCCGGTGAGGTTGCCGCTGGATGAGACGGCTATCAATGGCAACCTATGGGAGCAACTGCGCGCGGCCCAGGTGCGCAAAATTTTATCGGACGCCCGCGCCGTGGCGGTGCCCACCGGGGATGAGGACCGTCAGGCGCGTATGGAGCGACTGTCGAGCTATTTGGACGCGGTGATCAGCGTGTTCAACCTCGCCGCTTTCGTGGTGCCGGGGTTGGGGCCGATCATGCTGGCGGTGGGCGCGGCGCAGATGTGCACTGAAGTGTATGAAGGCATCGAAGCCTACGAGCGAAACGATCTGAAGACATTGTGGGCGCACTTGTCCAGCTTGGCACTCAATGCGGCGATGCTGGGCACCGGCGCGAAGGTGTTGCCCGCAATCAAATGGGCGAGCATCGTCGACAACCTCAAGCCGGTCACGCTGCCGAGCGGTAAACAGGTGTTGTGGAACCCGGATATGGCGCCCTATAAGGTGCCGGTCAACCTGGGGCCAGACGCCCAGCCAGACGCATTGGGCCTGTATCAGCATAACGGGCAAACAGTGTTGCCCCATGAGGGTGACTATTATCAGGTTCGGCAAGAGCCTGACACCGGCCAGTACCGGATCCAGCACCCCAATCGGCCGGGGGCGTATGAACCGCAACTGGAACATAACGACGCCGGCGCCTGGAGCCATGAAGTCGAGGAACCCCTGACCTGGGACAAACCGACCCTGATGAGGCGCCTGGGGCTGGAGCAGCGTGGGCTTGGCCGCGAAACGCTGGAGCAGGCCCGGCTGGCCAGCGGCGTCGAAGAGGACACATTGCGCCAGACCTTTGTGGAGCATGAGCCGGTACCCTTGCTGTTGGAGGATTCGATTCAGCACTTCAAGGCCCATCAGGCGCTCACGACCTTTGTTGAACAGATGCGCAGCAGCGACCCGGCCATCTACGCCAAGGCTGATCTGGCGCTGCAAATGAACATGATGCGTCGCCGAGGCATGTTGCCGCAAAACCTCGGTTTTCGCGTGCTCGGCAGCGGCGCCAGGGTACTCTGGGAAACGGAGCCGCACACTGCGACGCGGGTGGTCGTTTTCAACGATGACCAACTGGCGCGTGGCGAGTTGCTTAAAGAGGTGTTGAACACCTTGCAAGGCGTTGACCCGACGCTTAACGACATCCCTGGAAGTGCCGAAGACTCACTGCATGTGCGGGCGGGCAAGCTACGCCAGTACCTGGGTGACACGGTGGACACCTACAAAGGCCCACTGGCGGAGGAGCGCTACCGGGCGTTGACCGCATCGGCTGATCCCGATGTGCAGCGACTACAGGCGGACTATCCGGATTTGCCCACCTCGATGGCGGCGCACTTGCTCAAGAGCCTGAGCACCGAGCAAGTGCAGACCTTGCGCAATACCGGGCTGCTGCCCGAAGCACAGGCCGAACAGGCGAAATGGTGTGAACAGGAAACTCGCGTAGCCCGTGCTTATGAAGGGCTGCAACTGGACACTCTGGCGAACCTCGACAGCCAGCGCCTGGCGTTGCGCACGCTGGAAACCTTGCCCGGTTGGCACCGGGGGACACGGGTGGAACTGCGCCAGTATTCATCGCAGGGGCTGCTGCTGGATGCGATTGGCGCCCCGGAGGGAATGGCCAGGTCCCTGATACAGATGGATAACGGTTTGTTCCAGGCGACCCAGCCGCGGGACTTCTTTGCTGCGACCTGGGACCTGTTGTCTGCCACTGAACGCCAGGCCCTGGGGTTCACCGACGCGCTGCAAATGAAAGCTGCGATTGCACGAGCGCCGCTGTCACGTGCGCAGCTGCGTACGGTGTTGCTGGAGCACCCGGTGCGCAAACCGACCGTGGACCCTACGCTGCGCCTGTTGGGCGGTGGTCGTGGTTTTCGGCAACGGGTGGCCGGTGTTTTTGCTCCTTCAGAGGCGTCGGTAAAGGCCCGGATCCATAAGTTGTACCCCGCGATGGGAGAGAGCGAGGTCACTGCCTTGATTGCCTCATTGGGTGCGGATGTGCGAGGTGGGCTGACGCTTCGGGAAGCTGAGCTCAAGACGCTGGAGAGGGACTTGAAGGTTTGGGTTAAGGCGAACACACCGCAACCCGCTGCGGGCCCGGTGGATGCCCGAGCGTCTGGCATCGCCCGGCAGATCTTGAGTCATTGGCAGCGTACGGCTGAGGGCCCCATGCGGTTGCTGATGGATGGCGCGATGGAGCTGCCGACACTGAGCGCCGATTTCAGCTCTATCGAAAAACTTGAGCTCGTCGGCGTCAAGTGGTCGGGTAGCGCTGATGTTTTCCTTACAAAGTTCACCCGGCTCAACGACTTGGTCATCAGCCGGTGCAGGCTGACCGAGCTGCCCGGCGCTATTGGTGCAATGAACAATCTGACGTCGTTGGACCTGACGTCCAACACCCTCCGCTTAACCCCACACAGCGCCAGGACACTGAGTACCCTGGGCAACCTTGAAACGCTTTACCTCGCCAATAACCCGCTGAGCATTGCACCGGATGTGAGTGCCATGCCTCGATTGAGACGCCTGAACCTGAGGAATACGCAGCTGGATGCGTGGCCAGAGGGACTGCGGGCCCGCGCGGGGATGGAGGTTGTCGACTTGAGCCATAACCTTTTACGCGAAGTGCCCGAGGAACTCCTCAACCCGGCAGATGAGCAGCTAGAGGCGAGTGCCCAACTCAATGGCGTCACCCTGCTTGAGGGCAATCGATTTGCGGCTGATTACTGGCAGAAATTTGATGGTTACTGGCAACGTGTGAATCAGGCCCTACCTGACTTGGTGAAAAGCGCCCGTGATGGCGCATTTGACAGCGGTAACCCAAGGCTCGAAAAACTCCGACGGCTGTACCCAAACAAGCGTACGCAAGAGGCCAGAAAGTGGGTCTGGAGCTTGGGGGCCGGTGCCGACGCAGAACTGGACAGGCTCGAACAAGCGTTCAACACCTTGCAACAGCAGTTGAATGCCTGGGCGTTTTCGGGGGGTGGCGAACACCAACGCTACGTTCGTGCGGGCCAGCGACAGGTCAACGCAGGCGGCCTTGAGGACCGCTATCAGGCTCAGCAGCGTATTCTCGCGTGCTGGCGACGCGAGACCCCGCAAATGCTTGCCAATGACGGAGAGCAGATTGGCGTGGAGCTGGACCTGAGCGGCCTGATGTTGCCGAGCCTGCCGGACCTGGACGTTGATTTCAGCCATGTTGGCTCGCTGAAATTGAGCAACATGGGGCTCAGCGCTTCGCCGGAAGGCTTCCTGACACGCTATCGGCATCTGCGGTGGCTGGACCTGTCGAATAATCAGCTCAGGGTGCTGCCGCCGGCCCTGGATGAAATGCACAACCTGACCCGCTTGTTTTTGCATAACAACCGGATTCGCCTCACCCCGGAAACGGCGCGGATCCTGTCGCAACGGGTGAGGCTGCGCGCGTTATGGCTGCACGATAACTCGCTGGGCATTGCGCCCGACTTCAGCCTGATCACTGACATGCGTTCCCTGAGTATGGGAAACGCCGGCATCGATACCTGGCCTACCGGCTTGGGTGAGCAACCGTTGCTGGATCAGATCGAACTCAGTAATAACAACATCACCACTATCCCGGCCTCAGTCATTGCGCCACCGGATGATCAATTGGCGCAAACGGCCCGTATTAATAACCTGACGAGGGTCTCCCGTAACCCTCTGACCCCGGACACCCTGCAACAGGTCAGGGCCTACAACCAGCGCCTTGAACGGGCGGGGCTGGCCTCTGCGAGCAATCCGAACACCCTGGTGACCACCGCGCTCACCACTCGCACCCCGCGTGTGCGCGACGCGGGCACGCAGCAGCCGTTGCTGCGTTGGACCCAAGGGTTCGGCGAGGACCAGGTGTCAGCCAAAAAAGCCCAGTGGCAGGTGCTGCACGACAATGAGCGCGCGGGGCCGTTCTTCGACATTCTCAACCGGCTGGAGCCTGCGGGCCCGGGGCATGCCGACTTGCAACGTCGCGTCTGGGAGGTGATCGACAGCATCAGCGAAAACACCCCGGAATCGGAAAACCACCGCAACGAGTTGTTCGACCGGGCCGGCGAGCCCGGTTGTTGTGATCGCGCGGCGTTCTCGTTCAGCAACCTGGAAGTCGCAACGCTGATCTACAGGGCGCGTACACAGGCTACGGGGCAGGCGCAAGCGGCGCAGCTGTCGAACCTGTCCAAAGGCTTGTTCCGTTTGCATGAAGTCGACACGCTTGCGTCTCAGGACATCCAGCGCAGCGAGGCCATCGTCAATGACCCAACGGTGTCGATGACCGATAAGTTGCCCCATGTCACACGCCTCTCTGAAGAGGTGGAGATCAGGCTGGCGTATCGCTACGGCCTCAAGGACCGGCTGCAATTGCCGGGGCAGCCGCAGAGCGTCAGGTTCACCGACCTGGGCGGGGTCACACCGCAGATGCTGGATGCCGCGTATGAAAAGATCATCAAACGGGATAACTCTACCCAGGAGTATCAGGCGCTGTTGTCCCGAGAGTTCTGGCAGGACTACGTCACCCACAAGTACCGCGCGCAATTTGATGCACAGAGCGAGCCCTATCATCAGCAGTTGGCCGCGCTGCATGAGCGTCGCGTGGCCGAGACCTTGTCCGAGAGGATCTACAGGGCGAAAGCCGATGACCTGCAGGCACAGCTCGCGATCAAGGAAAGCGCACTGATCGACACACTGAGCCGACGCGAGGTCGCACAGATTCTGTTGCCACGCGAACCGCTTGAAGTGCTGGTTGAACCCGGCAAAAGCAGCGCGCGCGCGTTGCAGCTCTCACAGGCACGCGCCATCGAGTTCGAGGGCAAACAGTACTTTGTTGCGAGCATGCCCGATGGGGAAGGCGAGCATTACCTGTTGTGGGTGCAGGCGCCGGATAATCCGTTTGTGCTGGTCAGCAGCGCGATCATCGCCAAGCCCGATAGCGCGGGGGTTTGGAAGCGACCACGCACGGCGGGCGGGATGAAACCGGGTGGTTCCGAGGATGAGTTTGAAGACGCGGCCGAGTCCTTGCCTATGGTGCCTTACACGGCGGCCGAACTCAGGTTCATGAGGCGTGAAGTTCATTTCACGGCCGCCCCCAATCCCATCGGCAGTTATAACCGAGCGAATAACGGTAAGTACCCACTCAGGGACTATCAGGGCAGGCCGATACGCATTCGAAAACTGCAAAGCCGCGTTGAACTGGTGGATTCCGCTACTAAATACACCTCCGATCAAGTCAAGCCTTACATCAAGTTTGAAGGGTATGAGGAGGTGGGCGCACGTTATGAAGAGAAGCTGCAACTGCGTACGTTCACTGCACAGGATATGAAGGTGCCTGAAGAGAAGTCGCTGATCGGGCAGAACATGGTGGTGGCCAACAGGCGTATCGGCAAAGGAGAAATAGTCGGCGTTTACGGCGGGACGGTGCTGCCCTCTGGTTTTTTTGGCCCGGGCGGTCAGACCTACACCATGCTCGTGAGCAGTCGACCGGCGCTCGGTGATCTGGCGCTTGGCGAGCCGCTGGTTCACCTGTCTGGGGATAACATTATCTCCAGAATCAACACCAACTTTGAATATGATGCGGATGGTAAGCCGCTGCGTCAGGCCTCGGGCGGTTATAACGTCGAGGCCGTGCCCTTCAATGTCGAGGCGGATATGTGGCTGGGCATGGGACCTGAAGCGACAACCCGGCGAAAGGGGTTTGTTTTGACGGCGGTATTTGCGATTGAAGACATTCCGGCGGGCACCGAGTTGCGAATGGATTATGGATACACCGAATCCATGATCAAAGCACAGGTCGTGTAAGGCTGTCGCGCGCGCTGGATACTTGAGCCAGGCGCGGTGTATTCAGCCCCGCAGAAGAACCGTCATGTTCGTCTTCGGGGCTGAATTGTCTTCGCTAGAACAAAAAGTAGCGCTGGGCCATTGGCAACACCTCGGCGGGCTCACACCACAGCAACACGCCATCGGCCTTGACCTGATAAGTCTGTGGGTCCACTTCGATATCCGGCAGGTAATCGTTGTGGATCAGGTCGGTTTTCTGCACGTCGCGACAGCCCTTGACCACCGCAATCTGCTTCTTCAAGCCCAGGGCCTCGGGCAACCCGGCGTCCTGCGCCGCCTGGCTGATAAAGGTCAGGCTGGTGGCATGCAACGCGCTGCCGAAGCTGGCGAACATCGGGCGGTAATGCACCGGCTGCGGCGTGGGAATCGACGCATTGGCGTCGCCCATCAGGCTTGAGGCAATCGCGCCGCCCTTGAGAATCAGGGTCGGCTTGATGCCGAAAAAAGCCGGGCGCCACAGCACCAGGTCGGCCCACTTGCCCACTTCGATCGAGCCGACAATATGGCTGATGCCATGGGTGATCGCCGGGTTGATGGTGTACTTGGCGATGTAGCGTTTGGCGCGGAAATTATCATTGCCCGGGCCGTCACCGGGCAGGGCGCCACGCTGTTTTTTCATCTTGTCGGCGGTCTGCCAGGTGCGCGTGATCACTTCACCGACGCGGCCCATGGCCTGGCTGTCGGAACTGATCATCGAGAACGCACCGAGGTCATGCAGGATGTCTTCGGCGGCGATGGTCTCACGGCGGATGCGGCTTTCGGCGAAGGCCACGTCTTCGGCAATGCTCGGGTCCAGGTGATGGCAGACCATCAACATGTCCAGGTGCTCGTCGATGGTATTGCGGGTGAACGGCCGGGTCGGGTTGGTGGAGCTGGGCAGTACGTTTGGGAAACCGCAGGCCTTGATGATGTCCGGCGCGTGGCCGCCACCGGCACCTTCGGTGTGGTAGGTGTGAATGGTGCGGCCCTTGAGCGCGGCGAGGGTGGTTTCGACGAAGCCGGACTCGTTGAGCGTATCGCTGTGGATCGCCACCTGCACATCGTACGCGTCGGCAACGCTCAGGCAGTTGTCGATGCTGGCCGGTGTGGTGCCCCAGTCCTCATGCAGCTTCAAACCGATGGCGCCGGCCTTGACCTGCTCGACCAATGGCTCCGGCAAACTGGCGTTGCCCTTGCCGGTGAAGCCGATGTTCATCGGGAACGAGTCGCTGGCCTGCAGCATGCGCGCCAAATGCCATGGGCCTGAGGTGCAGGTGGTGGCATTGGTGCCGGTTGCCGGGCCGGTGCCGCCGCCGATCATGGTGGTGACGCCGCTGGTCAGCGCCTCCTCGATCTGCTGCGGGCAGATGAAGTGCACGTGGGAGTCGATACCGCCGGCGGTGAGGATCATGCCTTCACCGGCAATCACTTCGGTGCTGGCGCCGATGGCCATGGTCACGCCGGGCTGGATGTCCGGGTTACCGGCCTTGCCGATCGCGTGAATGCGGCCGTTCTTCAGGCCGACGTCGGCTTTGACGATGCCCCAGTGATCGATGATCAGCGCGTTGGTGATGAGCGTGTCCACCACTTCATGGGCGAGCAACTGGCTCTGGCCCTGACCATCGCGAATCACCTTGCCGCCGCCGAATTTCACTTCTTCGCCGTAGACGGTGAAGTCCTGCTCCACTTCGACGAACAGCTCGGTGTCGGCCAGGCGGACCTTGTCACCGACGGTGGGGCCGTACATGTCGGCGTAGGCTTGGCGGCTGATTTTCATGTGTGTGAGCCCTGAGAAAAAATGTGTTGAATGTGAAATCGTTTTCGCGAGCAAGCCCGCTCCCACATTTGGAATGCATTCCCCTGTGGGAGCGGGCTTGCTCGCGATGAGGCCCTAAAGGTCACCCATAATCCGCCCGGCGAAGCCGAATACTCGGCGCCCGCCGCTCAAATCCACCAACTCGATGTCGCGACTCTGCCCCGGCTCAAACCGCACCGCCGTGCCCGCCGGAATATTCAGACGCATGCCACGGCTCGCAGCGCGATCAAAGGTCAGCGCGTCGTTGGTCTCGAAAAAGTGATAGTGCGAGCCCACCTGAATCGGTCGGTCGCCGCTGTTGGCCACGCTCAAGGTGATGGTGCGCCGGCCGACGTTGAGCTCGATGTCGCCAGGTTGGATCTTGTATTCACCAGGAATCATGCAGGTTGCCCCAGGGTCTTGAAGTAGATGGCGGTCGGGGTGTAGCGCCCGTCCGGGCTTTGGCAGTAGTCGGGCAACTCACCGATTTTGGTGTAGCGCAGCGACTGGTAAAAGGCCTCGGCACCGGAGCCCGCTTCGGTGTCCAGGTACAGCAGGCCGCGCTTGTGCTGGCGCGCGGCGAGTTCCAGGGCGTTCATCAATTGCTGGCCGAGGCCATGGCGGCGGGCGCTGCTGTGAACCAGCAGCTTTTGTACTTCGGCACGGTTCAGGCCGTTGGCTTTCTGGCACAGCGCCAATTGCACGCTGGCAATGACTTGCTCGTCGCGCACCACCACCCACAGCAACAGGCTGGCGTCTTCCACGCTGGCTTGCACGCCTTTCAGATAGGCGCGCGCCTGGGGCTCATCGAAGTCAGCCATGAAGCCAACCGAGGCGCCATGCTGCACCGCGTCCAGCAACAGCTCGATCAAGCCCAGGCGGTAATGGGCAAAACTTTCAGCATTCACTCGACGCAGTTGTGCAGCACTCATTGATCTCACTCCTTGGGCGGTTCGGCGTCCGGGTTCAATGTCAGTTGCATAAAAGTCAGGTCCAGCCAGCGGCCGAACTTGATGCCCACTTGCGGCATCTGCCCGGTGCTGATGAAACCCAGGCGCGCATGCAGACGGATGGACGCCTGGTTGCCGCTTTCGATGGCCGCGACCATCACGTGTTTGCCACCGCTGCGGGCACGCTCGATCAGTGCTTGCATCAAGTGCGGGCCGAGGCCTTTGCCACGTTGGTCGTTGCGCACATACACCGAGTGTTCGACGCTGTAGCGAAAGCCTTCAAAAGGGCGCCAGTCGCCGAACGACGCGTAGCCGATGACTTCATCGTTTTCCACCGCCACCAGAATCGGATAGGCCTGGGCCTGGCGCGCACTGAACCAGGCCTGGCGGTTAGCCAGGTCGACCGGTTGTTCGTTCCAGATCGCCGTGGTGTTGAGTACCGCGTCGTTGTAGATGTCACGAATCGCCGGCAGGTCTTGCCAGGTTGCATCACGAATCATGGCCGCGCCTCACGGGATGGGCTGGTGAACGGTCACCAGTTTGGTACCGTCGGGGAAGGTGGCTTCCACCTGGATATCGGGGATCATTTCCGGGATGCCCTCCATCACCTGCTCGCGGCTGAGCAGGGTCGTGCCGTAGTGCATCAGTTCGGCGACGGTGCGCCCATCGCGGGCACCTTCCATCAGCGCGGCGGAAATATAGGCGATGGTTTCCGGGTAGTTGAGCTTCACGCCCCGCGCCAGGCGGCGTTCGGCCACGAGGCCGGCGGTGAAGATCAGCAGTTTGTCTTTTTCCCGTGGGGTTAAATCCATGCTTCAGGTGCTCCAGATTCGCGGTAAAACGGCTTCACGGCCCAGCACCGCCGGGCGCAACAGCCGCCATAAATCAATCAGCCAGGCCCGCGCCAGCAGCGCTTCACTGGCCAGGCAGCGGGCCACCAGCAAGCCGGGCAGTTGGGTCAGGTCGCCGCGCACCGTATGGGGCAAGGCGCGGCAGGTTTCCAATAATTCGGGCTCGATATCACCGGTGAGCAACAGCGTGGCAAACACCGGCTGGCCGTCCAGCCCGATGGGGGAGTCGAGTAAACCGTCGGCGCCCACAATGCGCTGGCGCTCGTGCCAGAGCAACTGGCCGTCGCGGCGAATATCCAGGTGCGATTGAAAGTGGCCGAGGTCAAAACGCTCGCCGCTGGCGGGGCGGCCGAGGGCGACCACGTCCCAATAAAACAGCCGGGCGTCGCCTTGCAGCGCTACGCGCGTAGTGAGTTCCGCCTGGGCGGCGCTGAACACGATGGTTTCCTGGGGCAGCCATTCCAGGGTGGCGCCGGCTTCTACCGTCAGTTCAAGCTGTTGAAAGGCCGGGCCATTGGCGCGGTACCACTTGGCTGCGCCGGGGCTGGTCAATTGCGCCCAGGCATTGGCGCCGACATGGGCGCGGATGTCCAGGCGATCACCGCCGGCAATCCCGCCGGGCGGGTGCACGATGATGTGTTGGCACACCTCGGGGCCTTCGGCGTACAGGTGTTTTTGCACGCGCAGCGGGCCAAGGTGGCGGCGCATCACCGGGCGCGTGGTGTCGCCGAAACGCGCGTAGCCGAGTTCCAGCTCGGCATGCCAGCTGGGGGTGAACAGGGCGGGGGTAACGGGCAGGTTCATGGCTTTGGGCTTATCTTCGGACGCTAAAGATTAGATTCTTACTTATATAGAAACCAGGCCACGCACACCCTCACTTTCCATATTTTCTCCACGGCCTTGCTGCACGATTTCGCCACGGGACATCACCAGGTACTGGTCGGCCAGCTCGGCGGCGAAGTCGTAGAACTGCTCCACCAACAGGATCGCCATATCGCCACGGGCGGCGAGCTTTTTGATCACCATGCCGATTTCCTTGATCACGGACGGCTGAATGCCCTCGGTGGGCTCGTCGAGAATCAACAGGCGCGGGCGGCTGGCCAGGGCGCGGCCGATTGCCAACTGTTGCTGCTGGCCGCCGGACAAATCACCGCCACGGCGGTGCTTCATTTGCAGCAAGACCGGGAACAGTTCGTAGATAAACTCCGGGACTGCTTTGGCCTCGGCACCGGGAAACCGAGAGAGGCCCATCAACAGGTTTTCTTCCACGGTCAGGCGGCCGAAAATCTCCCGGCCCTGCGGCACGTAGGCGATGCCCGCGTGCACGCGCTGGTGCGGCTTGAGCCCGGTAATGGCCTTGCCTTCCCAGTTCACCGCGCCTTCTTTGGCGGGCAGCAAACCCATCAGGCATTTGAGCAGGGTGGTCTTGCCCACGCCGTTACGGCCGAGCAGGCAGGTGACCTCGCCGACGTTCACGTCGAAGGACAGCCCGCGCAGGATGTGGCTACCGCCGTAGTACTGGTGCAACTTGTCGACTTGCAGCATTCTGGAGTTCTCCTCAATTCCCTGTGGGAACCGGATCAATGTGGGCGCCGGCTTGCCTGCGATGGCATCACCGTGGTCCCACGGGGAGACCGAGTCGCCTGTAGCGCAGGCAAGCCAGCGCCCACATAAAGCTGTTCACGTCAGCGTCAGCGACCGAGGTAAACCTCGATCACCCGCTCATTTTCCTGCACCTGTTCCAGCGACCCCTCGGCCAGCACGCTGCCCTGGTGCAACACCGTCACGTGGTCGGCAATCGAGCCGACGAAGCCCATGTCGTGCTCCACCACCATCAGCGAGTGCTTGCCCGCCAGGCGCTTGAACAGTTCGGCGGTGAACTCGGTTTCGGCGTCGGTCATGCCCGCTACGGGTTCGTCCAGCAGCAACAACTGCGGGTCTTGCATCAACAACATGCCGATTTCCAGGAATTGCTTCTGGCCGTGGGACAGCAGCCCGGCCGGGCGCTGTACCGACGCCGTCAGGCGGATGGTCTCGAGCACTTCATCGATACGGTCTTTCTGCTCGCCGCTCAGGCGTGCGCGTAGGCTGGCCCACACGGACTTGTCGGTTTTCTGCGCCAGCTCCAGGTTTTCGAACACGCTCAGGGCTTCGAACACCGTGGGTTTCTGGAACTTGCGGCCGATACCGGCCTGGGCGATCTGCACTTCGCTCATGCTGGTCAAATCGAGGGTTTCGCCGAACCAGGCCTTGCCGTGGCTGGGACGGGTCTTGCCGGTGATCACGTCCATCAGCGTGGTTTTGCCTGCGCCGTTGGGGCCGATGATGCAGCGCAGTTCGCCGACGCCGATGTACAGGTTCAGGTCATTGAGCGCCTTGAAACCGTCGAAGCTGACACTGATGTCTTCCAGGGTCAGGAGGGTGCCGTGGCGGGTGTTGAGGCCCTTGCCTGCGGCCTGGCCGATGCCGATCGCATCGCGGCTGCTGCCCGCATCTTTGTTCGGCTCAAGAATAGGTTCGAGCATAAATTCCGCCGTCGCAGTGACTCTCATTGTTCACCCCGTTTCTTCAACAGGCCGATGACACCCTTGGGCAAATACAGGGTGACGATGATGAACAGGGCCCCGAGAAAGAACAGCCAGTATTCCGGAAACGCCACGGTGAACCAGCTCTTCATGCCGTTCACCACACCGGCGCCGAGCAGCGGCCCGATCAAGGTGCCGCGCCCACCCAAGGCCACCCACACAGCGGCTTCGATGGAGTTGGTCGGCGACATTTCGCTGGGGTTGATGATGCCCACTTGCGGCACATACAACGCCCCCGCCAAGCCACACAGCACGGCGCTCAACACCCACACAAACAACTTGAAACCGCGCGGGTCGTAACCGCAAAACATCAGGCGGTTTTCGGCGTCGCGCAATGCCGTCAGTACACGGCCGAACTTGCTCTGCGCCAGGCGCCAGCCGGTGTACAAGCTGGCGACCAGCAACAGCACCGTGGCAAAAAACAACACCGCCCGCGTGCCGGGCTCGGTGATGCCGAAGCCCAGGATGCTGCGAAAATTGGTAAAGCCGTTGTTGCCGCCAAAGCCGGTCTCGTTGCGGAAAAACAACAGCATCCCGGCAAAGGTCAGGGCTTGGGTCATGATCGAGAAATACACGCCCTTGATCCGCGAGCGGAAGGCGAAGAACCCGAACACCAGGGCCAGTAAACCCGGCGCCAGCACCACCAGGCACAGGGCCCAGAGAAAGTGTTCGGTGCCCATCCAATACCAGGGCAGCTCAGTCCACGATAAGAAGGTCATGAACGCCGGTAACTCGTCCCCGGACGCCTGACGCATCAGGTACATGCCCATCGCATAACCGCCCAGCGCAAAGAACAGGCCGTGGCCGAGGGACAACATTCCTGCGTAACCCCACACCAGGTCCAGGGCCAGGGCGACGATGGCGTAGCAGAGGATCTTGCCCATCAGCGTCAGGGTGTAGGCCGACACATGCAGCGGATGTTCAGGTGACAGCAGCGAGCACACGGGCAGGGCCAGCAGCAGGATCAGGATGGCCGCGCCGACCGCTATCGTGACTTTGGGCCCGGCCTTTTGCGTGGCGGTAAGCATCAATGGCTGGTTCATCAGTCGATCACCCGTCCTTTCAGTGCGAAGAGTCCTTGCGGGCGTTTCTGGATAAACAGAATGATCAGCGCGAGGATCAGGATCTTGCCGAGTACGGCGCCGATCTGCGGTTCCAGAATTTTGTTGGCGATGCCCAGGCCAAAGGCGGCCATGACGCTACCGGCCAGTTGGCCGACACCGCCGAGCACCACCACCAGGAATGAGTCGATGATGTAGCTCTGGCCCAGGTCCGGGCCGACGTTGCCGATCTGGCTCAGCGCGACGCCACCCAGCCCGGCGATGCCGGAACCCAGGCCAAACGCGAGCATGTCCACCCGCCCGGTGGGTACGCCGCAGCAGGCCGCCATGTTGCGGTTCTGGGTGACGGCGCGCACGTTGAGGCCCAGGCGGGTCTTGTTCAGCAGCAGCCAGGTCAGCACCACCACGCACAGCGCGAACGCGATGATCACGATGCGGTTGTACGGCAGCACCAGGTTGGGCAGCACTTGAATGCCGCCGGACAGCCATTCGGGGTTGGACACTTCGACGTTCTGCGCACCGAACACCAGGCGCACCAACTGAATCAGCATCAGGCTGATGCCCCAGGTGGCGAGCAGGGTTTCCAGCGGCCGGCCGTACAGGTGGCGAATCACCGTACGCTCCAGGACCATGCCGATGGCAGCGGTGACAAAAAACGCCACTGGCAGCGCAATCAACGGGTAGAACTCGATGGCGGCGGGCACGTAGCGCTGCATCATCAGCTGCACCACGTAAGTCGAGTACGCCCCGAGCATCAGCATCTCGCCGTGGGCCATATTGATCACGCCGAGCAGGCCGAAGGTGATTGCCAGGCCCAGGGCCGCGAGCAGCAGGATCGAACCCAGCGACATGCCGCTGAAGGCCTGGCCGAGGATTTCGCCGAACATCAGTTTGCGTTTGACCTGCGCCAGGCTGGTCTCGGCAGCGGTGTGCACGGCGGCGTCGGTTTCGACACCTGGCGCGAGCAACGCCTCAAGACGCGTACGGGCCAGCGGGTCACCGGTGCCGCCCAGCAAACGCACGGCGGCGAGGCGCACGGCGGGGTCGGTGTCGACCAACTGCAGGTTGGCCAGCGCCAGGCTGAGGGCGCTGTGCACGTCCTCGTTGGTTTCGGCGGCGACCTGCTGGTCGAGGAATTTGAGTTGCGCAGGTTGCGCGCTTTTTTGCAGGGTTTTGGCGGCTGCCAAGCGCACCTTGGGGTCGGCGGCGAGCAGTTGCTGGCTGGCTTGGACGTTGTCGATCAGGCCGCGCAGGCGGTTGTTCAGGCGTACGGTTTTGGTTTCACCGTTGAGCGTGAGCTGGCCTCGTTGCAGGGCGTCTACCAGTTCGATGCGCGCGGGGTCGGGCTGGGCGGCCCAATCCTGGAGCAGCTTGGCTTGTTGCGTCGGGTTGGCAGCGAGGAAGTCGTCGGCGTCGCCTGCCTGTGCTGCGAAAGGCAGCAACAGCAAGGCCGCGACGATGAAACGGTAAAGGGCAGTGGGCATATTGGTCGGCCTTACGCGGACAAATGTGGGCGCTGGCTTGCCTGCGATCGCGGTGTTTCAGATACACCGAGTCGTCTGCATCGCAGGCAAGCCAGCTCCTACAGGGTTTGTGTCGACACTCTGGTGTCGACACCCCTCGGATCAGTTGCTCTTCACGGCGTAATCCGGCTTCTTGTCATTGCCTGGAATGTACGGGCTCCACGGCTGGGCGCGGATCGGTTTCTCGGTCTGCCACACCACAGAGAACTGCCCATCCGCCTGGATCTCGCCGATCATCACCGGCTTGTGCAGGTGGTGGTTGGTTTTATCCATGGTCAGGGTGAAGCCCGACGGCGCGGCGAAGGTCTGGCCGGCCATGGCTTCGCGCACCTTGTCGACGTCGGTGGACTTGGCTTTCTCAACCGCCTGCGCCCACATGTGGATGCCTACGTAGGTGGCTTCCATCGGGTCGTTGGTCACGGCTTTATCCGCGCCTGGCAGGTTGTGCGCCTTGGCGTAAGCCTTCCAGTCGGCGACGAACTTCTTGTTCACCGGGTTCTCCACCGACTCGAAGTAGTTCCAGGCCGCGAGGTTACCCACCAGCGGCTTGGTGTCGATGCCGCGCAGCTCTTCTTCACCGACGGAGAAGGCCACCACCGGTACGTCAGTCGCCTTCAAGCCCTGGTTGGCCAGCTCTTTGTAGAACGGCACGTTGGAGTCGCCATTCACGGTTGAGATCACCGCAGTCTTGCCGCCAGCGGAGAACTTTTTGATGTTGGCAACAATGGTCTGGTAATCGGCGTGGCCGAACGGGGTGTAGACCTCTTCGATATCTTTATCCGCTACGCCTTTTGAATGCAGGAACGAACGCAGGATTTTGTTGGTGGTGCGCGGGTACACGTAGTCGGTGCCGAGCAGGAAGAAACGCTTGGCGCCGCCTCCTTCTTCGCTCATCAGGTATTCCACTGCCGGGATCGCCTGCTGGTTCGGTGCTGCACCGGTATAGAACACGTTCGGCGACATCTCTTCGCCTTCGTACTGCACCGGGTAGAACAGCAAACCGTTGAGTTCTTCGAACACCGGCAACACCGATTTACGCGACACCGACGTCCAGCAACCGAACACCACGGCGACCTTGTCCTGGGTCAGCAACTGGCGGCCTTTCTCGGCGAACAGCGGCCAGTTCGAGGCAGGGTCCACCACCACCGGTTCGAGCATCTTGCCGTTCACACCGCCTTTGGCGTTGATCTCATCGATGGTCATCAACGCCATATCTTTAAGCGAGGTTTCGGAGATTGCCATGGTCCCGGACAGCGAGTGCAGGATGCCGACCTTGATGGTCTCGGCGGCCTGTACGGTCCAGGTCAAACCCATGGCGGCAATCGATGCTGACAGGGTGAAAGCCTTGATCAAACTGCGACGCTTCATAGTGCGATCTCCGTAAGCCAATATTTTTGTGGGGCAGATACGCAGGACTTTGCAAAGGCTGTGCCTGCGCCACTCAACATGAGCATCTACAGGGGCTGGCCGCTGACGGGAGCAGTGCTGCGCACCAACTTGGCGCCGCAATGGGTATCGGGTGCACGGGAGGCTTCAAAAAGGGGCGAAGGGGTAGATATACAGCGCAAGTCACCCGCCGGCCTGTTCCAGGATGCGGATTCAGACAAGGCGCTGTTTTGCCTTGGACCTTTTCGCCAGCGAGAACCTTATGGACACGATCCCTGCCACACCGGCTGATTCAACGCGCCATCCTGTGAAACACCCTCCCCTGAGCCCGGCGTTTATCAGCGCCGACGACGCAGCCCGCTGGGCACACGAGGCGATAGGCCGACGACGCGATGTCGAATATGGCGGTGTGATTCTCAAGCGCGGCAGTCGTTATTACGCGACTCAGCCCATACCGGATAGACGCATGGTCTTCGATCACGGGCTGCTGTTGGCCAAAGACAGTGAGGGCAACTTTATTGCCCCCGAGGGCTATGTGGCTGAGGCGTTCTATCACTCCCACCCTGCGGATGCCGTACAAATCCGGGCCATGTTTCCCAGCTTTACAGCCGACCAGGCGCAGCTGTTCAACAACTTTTACTCGACCGCAGACCAACTCTTCAGCTTCAGGAATCGGGCGTTCGCCAAGAGTCACTATTTTTCCGGGCCGGACAGTGTGTTGCTCAAATATGTCAGCAGTGGATCGAGCGCGGAAAAAACCTATGGCCAAAAACTGCTGGCCGGAACCGTTGAACCAAGCAGTGATTTCGAATCGCCGGTCAGGAATCTCGCCGAGGTCGGAGAGTTGTGGGTACTGATTGCGAATGCAGTTTGGGGGGGCGTTCGTGGTCGGGTGACAAAGGGCTGGCGAATGAACACACCCGTGACCACCAGCGGTGGTGTACTGCAGCAGCCCTTTTTCACCTCGGTGTTCTCAACCCCGGAAGCGGCTGTGCTGGGTGGGTTTTTGCCCACTGACGCACTGGATCAACAGCCAAAGGTGGGGTTTGTGCTCAAGCACACCCGTCAGGAGGCTTACGTGGCGACGTTAGCGCTGCCCAAGCGCCAGCCTGTGTTTTCGCCCGATAATGTTTTTCCAACACGCCCCGATGGGAAGCTGCGGCTGCCCTCCCAGTACCGGCTGGCGGCCATTTACTTCAGCAGTTGGTATGAAACGGACGAGGTTGCAGCGCGAGAAAAATGGCTGGCCAGTACCTTCTTTACACCGGCGCAGATAGTGGCCGCGACGCGTCAGGCGCGGGCGACCCTGGACATTCAGGACCCGGTTCGTGGCTTGTCCCTGTACATGCAAGCGTCGGATGGTGCACTGCTGGCATTCAAGGTGCCAGAGGCCACGCCCACCAGCGATCTGGTCAGAATGGGAAGCGCGGGTGAAGTCAACGATAACGGCGCGCAGGCAGCCATGCTTGCGGGCACGTTGAGCCCGCGTGATTACGTGCGCAGAGTGATTGCAGCGACCGATTTGTCGGTGGTACAGGCCGGTGGTCTGTGGCGTACGGTCGGCAGGGTGGATAACCGCTTCAACCTGCTGACGTCGTTTTATACGGCGACTTTGAGCCGCGCGTTTCTCTCTGCACGTGATGCGGTGGTGTATGCCCATGAACGCGTCGGCACCAGGCGCGACCGCTACTATGGAGGGTATGTGCTTGAGGGCGAAGACGGCCGCTTTGTTGTCACCGAACCGGTGGAAAGCGCCGCCAACCCCTTTGCCTTCACGTTGTTTTTCCCCGCCGACAACAAAGGGCCGTTGATACCGCCCGAACCTTACAAGCTACATGGGCGTTACGGCTCCCATCCCGAACTGTCCATGGTCGATCCGGCGCCAGTGTTACGTCGCGGCTGGACGCGCGACGAGGCATTGATTAACCAGCAGGTGTTCAGCCCCGATGAGATGTATTCAATCATCGCGGCCGGGCGAGTGGCGTATCTGTCGGGGGCCGCGAATTGTTTGCTGGAGTACACCCCTGACCGCTCCTCGGGAGAGCAGTTACTGCTCGACAACATTGCCCCGAATGCCGGGAATAACAGCCTGCAGCGGCGTCTCGAAAGTGGCCAGGTCAAGCCCGGCAACTGGGTCTGGCGGCTGGCGGAAGCGGGGAACTTCAAGATTATCCGGGGCAACCCGCTGTGGGGGCCGCGCTCAGTGGTCTACAACGACTGGACGGCCAACTACACCTACGCCCCGCGATCCGGCCCGCCCGACTACGTCACCTACGGTGCGGTATTTGCCAGTGCCGACGAGGCGGCCCAGAACCTCCACGGTCGAGTACATGGGCGTAACTTTCCCGAGGCGGCCTGTTTTGCCTTCATCCTCAAACATCAGGATCAGGAACAGTACATCGCAAGCGAAGTGGTGGGGGTCACCGATCAGAACAAATTGTTCAATTTTAACGGTGTGTTTGAACGCAATGCGGACCGCAGTTACCAACTGCCCGATGGGTTTTCCATTCACGGGCTGTTTCGCTCGCAGCAATGGTCACCCACCGGGCTGACGACGTCGAACGCATGGCTGACGCTGTTTTTTGTCACACCGGATGTGCTCTACGCCACCCTCTATGCCGCCAATCAGGAAGGTGCGAACCTCCCGCGAGTTTACTTTTCAACCCTGGATGGCGCGCTGCTGCGGTACGAGCCTGCGCCGCTTGACGTGAGCAGTGGCGGCGCCGCAGACAGGGTGTTGACCGAGGCCCGGGAGCAGTTGAATTCGGGTCAGCGCTCCCCTCTGGATTTCGTCAGGGAGTGGGCACTCAAGCGCAGTCTGCACGTCGTACGTGTCAGCCAGTGTTGGGATAAAAAAGGCGGGGTCAGCCCTACCTGGGCTGGCTATGAAACCTTGATGCCGCGGCGTTTAAGCCCCGCCTTCGCCAACCCTGACGACGCCGCCCGTCATGCTGCGGCCATGGTGCGCAAAGAAGGACGTGCTTATGGTGGGGTGCTCCTCAGGTTGGCTAACGGGTTGTTCGCCGCGACCGAGCCGCTGGTGCTTCCACCGCGTGGGCTTGCTTTGCACTGGATCTACCCGGATCAAGCGGTTGCCGTGGGGCTTTATCCCGGGGGCAGTTCGATTGTGGCGCGTTATCGGTCCGTGCTGGACCAAGAGGTGCCGTTGCTGTTGTCCACCACCCAAAAAGCGATCTACAAAAGCATGCTGCCGACGGCGGTGCTGTCCAATCTGCTGCACCGTGAAGCTCATATCAAGCGCGAGTATGTGTTTGGCACTAATGGCTCGATCCTCAGTTATCAGCTGTCGGATTCTGATGGGCAATTGCAGCTCAAGGAGCGCCTGGCGCCGCGAAACCTGGTCAAAGGTGATTACGGCGACAACCGCGTCGAACAGCAACTGCGCAGCGGCGCACTCTCGCCGCAGGCGTTTATCACTGAGGTGGCGAAGGTCGGTGATTTTTATGTGGTGGAGGGGGATTCGCTGTGGGGGATGCCCAGGAAGATCACCGGGGATTTTGTGGCGCATCAAACTCGGCCGAACCCCGGGGATATTCGGCAGGTGTTCCTCGATTCGCCCGGTGGCCCGATTTTCACCCGGGCGTTAGATGCCGTTCGTCACGCCCAGCGCGAGTGGACGCCGCAAGCCGATGTGGCGTTCGGTTATGTGCTGAAGTCGGTGAGCAAGCCGCTGTACATGACGACGTTGGCACTGGTGCGAGACAACCTTGCCGATTTCAAGCAGGTCTTTATCAACGGCCAGTTGCCCCAGGGCTATGTGCTCGACGGTTTGTATCTGTGCGCTTCGAATGTTGCCATTGCGGCGGACAATGACGAAATGGCACACAGTTTTCTAGCGCCCCAATACATTGCCAAGGCGCTGAATTTTATCAGCAGCGCGCGTACTGGAGGTGTTCTGCCGCTCTATCTGTTGTGCAGCGACGGTGCGTTACTCACGTACAGGTTCCCCAAAACGTCGTCACTTTACGATTGGACGAGCAGGGCGCACCTGGAGCGCACGCACTTGCTTCAAGGCTCCCTCACCGTCAGTGATTATGTGCGCCGCCTGGCAGGTGCCGGTGAGCTGTCCATTCGCGTCACCAGTGAAGTCTGGGGCAGGAAAGAGCGGGTCACTCTGCACTGGCTACCGAAAAGAGCGCCTCATGCGTTTGCTGACGACCCGCATTTTCATTCGTTCTGCGGCCCGCTGTTCTTTTATCCCGATGATGCCGCTCGGTATGCTCAGGGCTTGGTGGCGCCGTTCAAGGGCACGCAGTACCTGGGCGCGGTTCTGGTGCCTGGAGAAACAGCGGGGTATGTCGCGATTGACCCGGTGGAGGATCAGGGCACGGGAAGTACAAGTACCTTGGCGTTGCTGTTCTGGATTGATCATGCGGGCTTCGACGTGCCGCCCGGCAATGTGCTGAGTACCTACAAAATCGCAGCGGTGCAGTCGTTCTACAAAGCCATTGCCTCCACCTCCAGCCGCGAGCCGCTCGACATAAAACTGCTGGAAAACTTTGTCGCCAAGGATGACTTGCGTGACTATCTTGCGGTGGTCAAGCGCAATGCCCCCGAGGGGGCAAGGTGTTACCTGTCATGCCGGGGTGGGGCGCTGCTCAAGTACCTGCCCGTGCACAGCGCGGCTGAAACCACGCTGCTTGCTCCAGGTGAAGCGCCTGACCCAAGTGTATGGATCAGTCGGTTAAGAGCACTGGGTATTCTGTCCGTGTTGGTCTCCGATAGCTTCTGGACACGTGAGGGGGTGCTGGGTGAAGAGTGGAAAGTCAGCGAGGTGCAGGCCGAACCGCACGTCGACGAATATTGGTATGTGCATACCAAAGACGAACTCTGACCCTAGCGCCTGCGCATCAACCCAATAAAAAACAACCCGCCAATCGCCGCCGTCGCCACGCCAATGGGCAGGTCTTCGGGGGCGATCAAGGTCCGCGCCGCAACATCTACCCAGACCAGGAACACGCTGCCCAACAGTAGGCACACCGGCAACAATCGCCGGTGTTCGGCGCCGACCAGGCGTCGGGCAATGTGCGGCACCATCAGGCCAACAAAGCCGATGGAGCCGCTGATGGATACCAGTACGCCGGTCATCAGAGAGGCTATCAAAAACACCTTCAGCCGCACGTTCCGCGCGTTCAGGCCCAGGGTCACAGCGGTTTGCTCGCCGGCCATCAGAGCGTTCAATGGGCGCGCCATACCCAGCAACAGCAGCAGCCCGAAGACGACCGTCACGGCAGGAATCATCAGCAGTTCCCAGCGCGCCAGGCCCAGGCCGCCGAGCATCCAGAACATCACCGCTGAGGCCGCGCGGTGGTCGCCCATGAACAGCAACAGGTTGGCCACCGCCATCATCACGAACGACACCGCCACACCGCACAGTAACAGGCGATCACTCTCCAGCCGCCCGTGACGGCTGGCCACCGCCAGTACCACCAGCATGCTCAGCAACGCGCCGAGAAAGGCGGCGATGGGCAGCGTCAGCAGGCCGACGATTTCCCCGACGTGCAGCACCACAATCACCGCGCCCAGGGTCGCGCCGGAGGTCACGCCCAACAGGTGCGGGTCGGCCAGAGGGTTGCGCGTGACGGCCTGCAACACGGCGCCGATCAACGCCAGCCCGGCGCCCACCAGCGCGCCGAGCAACATGCGCGGCACGCGAATCAACCACACGATATGTTCCTGACCGGAACTCCAGTTCACGTCACCGAGGCCGAACGCCTTGTTCAGTAAAATACGCCACACCACGTCCACCGGCACCGGCGCCGAGCCGAACCCCAGCGAGACTACGCAAGAGATCATTAACAACGCGCCAAGGGCGACCAGCAACAGGGCGTAGCGCGGGGTAATCATTCGCCGTGGAACCCTTTGGCCAGGGTTTCCACCGCCAGCACGTTATCGATCCCCGGCGTGGCCTGCACATAAGGAATCACGATAAAACGCTGATTCTTGATGGCGTCCACCGACTGCAGGGCCGGGTTGTTGAGCAGGAATTGCGCCTTCTGCTCGGCGGTGATTTCGCTGTAGTCGACGATCACGATCACCTGGGGGTTGCGATCCACTACGGTCTCCCAGTTCACGCGCGTCCAGCTGGCATCCATGTCATCGAGAATATTGCGCCCACCGGCTGCTTCGATCAGCGCCTGCGGCATGCCCAGGCGGCCGGAGGTCATGGCGCGGTCTTCACCGCTGTCATAGAGAAACACGCGTGGTTTGTCGGTGGGCAGGTCTTTTTGCACCTCGGCCACTTGGGCCTGCATCTTTGCCACCAGCGCGTTGGCGCGGTCTTGCACATCGAAAATCTTTCCCAGGTTGCGCACGTCGGTATAGGTGTCTTCCAGTGTCGCGGCAGGGCGCTTCATCACAAACGCGCACGACTCGGTCAGCTCATACACATTGATGCCCAACGGTTGCAGGGTTTGCGGCGTGAGGTCGCCACCCACACGCATGCCGTAGTCCCAGCCGGCGAAGAAGAAATCCACGTTGGCGTTGAGCAGGGTTTCCACCGATGGGTACTTACTCGCCAGCTCCGGCAGGCCGTCGAGGGTCTCGGCCATCTCCGGCGTGACCGACTTCCAGCCGGTCACGCCGCTATAGCCTGCCATGTGCGACTTGAGGCCCAGGGCAAGCATCATCTGCGTCATGTTGATGTCATGGCTGACTGCGTGTTTCGGCGCCTCCTGAAAGGTCACGTCGCGGTTACAGCTTTTAATCGTCACTGGGTAATAGGTTGCTTCGGCAAACGCTTGAGCAGTGCCGAGTAACAAGGCGAGAGACAGCAGGGAGCGCAGGATCATGGTTGGGTTATCCAGGTGATTCGCGGGTAGCCAGACAGAGGGTGAGTGTCGATCAAGGCCTCGACGCCAAACACGTCGCGCAACAGTTCGGCGGTCAGTACTTCGTGAGGCGTGCCGCTGGCGACAATGCGCCCGTGGTTGATCACGTAAAGGCGATCACAAAAGGCAGCGGCCAGGTTCAGGTCGTGAATGCTGGCCAGTGTGCCGATGTTCAGGTGCTTGACCAGCCGTAGCAACGCCAGCTGATAGCGCGGGTCGAGGTGGTTGGTCGGCTCGTCAAGGATCAGCAGTTGCGGTTGCTGGGCCAGGGCACGGGCGAGAATCACCCTTTGTTTTTCGCCGCCGGACAGGGTGGCGAAAGCGTGGTCTTCAAAGCCCTGCATGCCGACTGAATTCAAGGCTTCTTGAATCAACTGTTGGTCGTGGCGCGTGTCGGCATCGAACAGGCCTTTGTGAGGCGTACGGCCCATGGCGACCACTTCATCTACGCGCAATCCGAAGGCGTCGGGAAACTCCTGCAACACCACGGCGATACGTTGCGCACACCACTTGGCGCTTTGTTTCCACACGTTCTGGTGTTCGAGCACCACGTCACCGTGTTCCGGTTTGCTGAACCGATAGGCGCAACGCAACAGGCTGGTCTTGCCGCTGCCGTTGGGTCCGATCAGGCCGACAAATTCGCCCGCACCGACCTGCAAGCTCGCGTCACGCAGTTGGAACCGGTGATTGCAGTGCTCGTGACCCGGCGGGGTCCAGCCAAGCTGGGTGAGACTGAGTGAAGGCATGGTCATACTCAAGGTCAGCGCAGATCAAAAAAGGTGGGAGCACGCTCGCACATGAGCCCCTGGGGTAGCCGTTAAAAGGTGTAGTCCGCGGTGACAAAAAACGAGCGCGGCTCGCCCAGGAGCCACTGTTGACCGTTGTTGTACTGGCTGACCGCATAGGTGCGGTTGAACAGGTTGTTCAGCTCCAGGCCCAGCGTGGTGTTGCGCATCGCCCTCCACGACACGGCCGCGTCGGCCACGGTGTAGCTCGGCACTTCACGGGTGTTGGCCGTGTCGGCATAACGGGCGCTGACGTAACGCACACCAGCGCCGGCGCGTATATCGTCGGTCACGGCGTTGCTCAGCCACAGGTTGGCGGTGCGGTTGGGGACATCCACCGGGCGGTTGCCGTTGCGGGAAATCGCCTGGCCGTTAACCACTTCAGAGAAGTCGTCGTACTGCGCGCGCACGATGGCGGCGTTGGCTTGCAGTTGCCAAGCGTCGGGCAGCTGCAGGTCGAGGCTGACTTCCAGGCCGTTGGACGATTGCTGACCCACTTGTTCTTTGAGGTCGGTGCCGGGAATGCTCACCAGCAATTTCTGTTTGACGATGTGGTAAGCCGCCAGGGTCCATTCGCCACGCGCGTCCCAGAACGCCTGCTTGAAGCCGACTTCAGCCTGTTTGGCAGTGGACAAACCGAACTGCTGCTGGCTCGGGCTCAGGCTGATCAGGCTGCCGACACCGTCGGTGCTGGTGGCGTACTGGGCGTAGACCGAAATGTCTGGAGTGATCGCGTAGACCAGTCCGGCTTTCCAGTTATTGCCGGTCAGGGTTGTGTCGGCGTCTCTGTTCGCGGTTGTCAGATCATTGCTATCGATGTGCAGATAGTCGCGGCGCACGCCGGTGATCAACGAGAGTTTGTCGCTGAGTTGCAGGCGGTTTTCGGCAAAGGCGGCGAGCTGTTTGGTGGTGGTAACGGACTGCGCAATAAATGGGCTGTCACTGACAAACGGTTGTGGCACCGGGTGCTGAATGTCCACCGGCTGGCCGCCGCCCGGCAAGTCGTCGAAGGGCGCATTGCTGACCAGATGAAAGCGAATACGGTTGTACTCGACGCCCGTCACGGTCTGGCTGTCGAGGCCGAACAGCGTGTGTTTGAACGTGAAGGTCTGGCGGTCGCCGACCTGTTCCTGGTTGTGCTTGATGCCCAGGTAGTTCTGGCGCACCAAGCCGCCGTCGACATCGTTATAGCTCTCGGCGTTCTGCCAGCGGCGCTGGTTTTTCAGGTACGACAGCTCGTTGGTGGCAGTGACGTTGTCATTGATCTGCCACGCGCTGGTCAGGCGCGTCCATTGGTCGTTGTAGTGCAGTGTGTTGTTGCTGACGTTGTAGTTCTTGGCGCGCAGGCTTTTGTGTAACTGGCCGTTGATCAGCGGGGTGCCGTAGTCGTTCTGTGGGCGCTGGTCGCCATAGTCGTGGGCCAGGGTGACGCTGAGGTTGTCGGCCGGTTGCCAGCGCAGGGCGGCGCTGACGAAGTCGCTGGCCGAGTCGCCACGGTCGATGAAACCGTTGCTGCGCAGGCGGTTGATGTTCAGGCGATAGCTCAGCGTGTCGGTCAGCGAGCCGCCGCTGTCCAGGGCTTGCTGCTGGCGGTCATAGGACCCGTAGCCGAGACGGATGTGGTTTTCGATCTGGCCTTCAAACGGCTTCTTCGAAAGAGTGTTGATCACCGCGCCCGTGGCGCCCTGGCCATACATGACCGAAGCCGGGCCGCGCAGAACGTCCACGCGCTCAACCGACCAGGTGTCCACCGGGAAGGTGGAAGTGCCCGCGCCATCGAACATGCGCTGGCCGTCGTACAACTGCAATACCGAACTTTGCCCGGTAAAACCGCGTGCCTGTAACGAGGTACCGCCGTCGCCCGGTGTTCCGGTGCGGGTGATGCCGGTGGCGCGGGAGATGGCGTCCTGCACGCTGGCGTCGCCGCGTTGGCGGATTTTTTCGCCGGTCTGGCTCTCGACGCTGCCCGGCGTTTGCAAGGCCGTGAGGTTCAGGCGCGAGCCGGCGGTGGTCGGGGTATTCAAGTCGACGCGTTCATCATCTACGGCCGGCGCGGTCACGGGGCTGGCGGGCAGGGTCAGGGCCTGGGCGCTGTTATGCAAAGCGAGCAGGCACAGGCCGCACGCGAAGTACTTGTTCATGGGTCGATCTATCGCTTCTTGGGAGGTGCTCGCCGCAGGGCGCGGCGAGCAACGATAACGCAGAAAGTGTTATAAGTTAACACTTATTGGCTGCGGGACAAAGGTCGCGCAAGGCTACAGAAGGGCTCTGTGCTGGGCATCTCGCCTGTTTCATGCCGAACCTGAGGCGGATTCATGTGGGTTGAAAAAGCGCGCCAACACCAGGCGATCCACTGCCCACACCACGATCAACGAGGCGCCCACCAAAGGGAAAATGATCGCCAGCGCGAGCATGATCACCACCGCGGTTTTCCACGTCGGCAGGTCATGGCGCAACGGTGGAACGCCGAGCCCGCCCTGTGGCCGGCGCTTCCACCAGATCACCACACCACTGACCGCACTGAGCAAAATCAGCAGGCAAATCAGCAGCACGATCAGTTGGTTCACCCAGCCGAACATCTTGCCTTCGTGCAGCATCACGCCTGTTTCGGTGGCGCGGGCGACGGTGTTGTAGTGTTCCCAGCGCACATCGGCCAGCACTTTGCCGCTGTACTGGTCCACATGCAGGGTGGCGTCGTTGCGCGGGTCGTTGGCAAATACCGCGACCGTGAACACGCCGTCGGCAGTGGTCGGGAAGGTGATGCTGTAGCCGGGCTCGACCTTGCGTGCGGTGGCCAGGTCGACGACTTGTTGCAGGCGCACAGCCGGCGCGGCCGGTGCGCTGTTCATGGCGCCGTGCTTCATGTGTTCGGCGTGGTCGCCGGACATCGGCATCGGCGTATTTTCCATGGCCCAGGGCACGGTTTGTTGGCTGGCGGTATTGAGGACGCGTGCCTGCTGGTCAGACTGCGGCACGTTGTTCCACATCGCCGCTGGGAAGGTGTTCCACAGTTCGGCGTATTGCTTGCCCCAGAAGCCGGTCCAGGTCATGCCGCTGAGCAGCATCACCAGCAGAAACGCCGCGCCCCAGAAGCCTGCAACCGCATGCATGTCACGCCAGAACACCCGGCCGCTGCGGCTGAACCGTGGCCACAACACACCGGCCGACGACCTGCCGCGAGGCCACCACAGGTACACGCCGGACACCACCAGCATCACGCCCCAACCGGCGGCGAGCTCCACCAGGCGATCACCCACGGTGCCGATCATCAGCTCACCGTGCAGGGCCCGGGCGATGGCCTGCAGGTTGTTTTTTGCATCCTGTTCGCCGAGTACGGTGCCGCGATACGGGTCAACAAACACCGTCACGTCGCGCCCGCCTGCCTGCATCACAAATTGCGCGCTGCTGGTGGCGTCGGCGGGCGGCAGGTACTTGCTGATTTTGCCTTGGGGAAAAGCTGCCTGGGCCCTCTGCAATTGCTCGTCGGCACTCAGTGCGTGCTCGGCGCTTTGCACTTTGAGCAGGTCGCCATACATCAGTGGGTCGAGCTGGGGTTTGAACAGGTAGATGATGCCGGTCAGTGCCAGCAGCACCATGAAAGGCGCGACGAACAGCCCGGCGTAGAAGTGCCAGCGCCAGGCGAGGTTGTAGAAGGAAATCTTTTGAGTGGTCATCAGGGTGCTCCGCAAGGCATTATTTTTTTGGGTCAGTTATGCCGCCATCGGGAGCAAGCCCCCTCCCACATGTGGGAGGGGGCTTGCTCCCGATGCGGTTAGAAGCTCATGTCCACCTTGGTCCAGAGCGTGCGCCCCGGCTCCTTGATGGCTTGCGGGTCGTTGGCCGGGTAGCCGAACCCGGCGTTGCCGGCCAGGTTCAGGTGCTCGGCGTAGGCTTTGCCGAACAGGTTGTCGACGCCGGTGCTGACCTTGAAGTTTTTATTGATGCGGTACGCGGCGTTCAGCGAGAACACACCAAAGCCGGCGCTCTTGTCGAAGTCCTTGCCGACCACATTGCCTTTGTTCTGGTCGATACGGTTTTGCGCCGCGACCACTCGCCACAAGGCGCCGGCGCTCCAGTCGTCCTGGCTGTACGTCAGGCCGAACCGTGCATCCAACGGCGGCATCTGTGGCAGTGCCTTGCCGTCGCTGCTGTTCTTGCCCCAGGCATAGGCGAGCGTGGCGTCGGCCTTCCAGTTCTGGGTCAACTTGTAGGCCGTACCGAGTTCGCCGCCCATGATCCGCGCGTCGACATTGCGGGCCTGGGAGGTGGTACCCATCATGCCGGGCTTGTAGTCGAACAGGATGAAATCGCGCACCTGGCCGACATAACCCGAGGCCCAGGCCTCCAGGTCGGCAGTTTTGTACTGGGCGCCGAAGTCGAGCTGAGTGGTCTTCTCCGGCTTCACGCCGTCGAAGGCATTCACCGAACCTACCGCGCCGGTGTTGGGGGAAAACAGCTCCCAGTAATCCGGGAAACGTTCCGAGTGGCCAAGGCCTGCATAGAGGGTGGTGGGGCTGTCGGCCAGGTCGTGTTCATAACGCATGAAGCCCGATGGCAAGGTGTCGGTGCGGGTGTCGTTGGCGGTCGGGTTGGGGCGGGCCATCATTCCCGAGCCGGTGGTTTGGCGGAAGTCCTTGGCTGAGGCACGGTCCAGGCGCGCGCCGCTGATCAGGCGATCGCGGTCCGCGGCGTACCAGGTCAGTTCGCCAAACACGCCGTAATTATGAAAGTTGGCGTCCTTGTTACGCGGCACATCCTTATAGGTGTCGATGCCCATGCCCATGCGCTGGCGGTGCTCGTCGGTCTGCGCATCCAGGCCGCCGATCAGCTGCACATCGGCCCAGCGCCAGGTCGCCTTGATCCGCGCGCCCAAGGTGCGCCGGTCGACGTTGGAGGCCATGGGGCCAGCCATCATCCCGGTGCCTGACGGAGTGCGCAGGCTGTAGTTGTCCATCACATGGTCGGCGTAGTTGTAGTAAACCTGGGCTTCGACCTTATCCAGCACCTCACCGATATTGGACTTTTCGAAGCGCAGCCCCAGGCTTTCGCGCAGGAACTGCGAACCGTCCATGCCGCGCCCGGCGTAGCGTGCTTCGCCATCGCCACGCCCGGCGGTGAGTTCCAGCAGGGTATCCGCGTCGGGGGTGAAACCGACGGCGACGTCGCCATTCCACTTGTCGTAGCGCGAGGCGACGGTGTGGTTGTTGCCGTCTTTGTAATCGTCGGCATGCGCCTGGTTGCCGATCACTCGCACATAACCCAATGGGCCACCTGCGGCGGCATCGATGACTTTATCGAAGCGCCCGTTGGAGCCGGCCAGCACACTGGCGTTGACCCGTGTGCCCAACTCGCCGAACTGCTCCGGCTCGCGCTCGAACAGGACAGTACCGGCCGACGCGCCCGGGCCCCAGAGCACGGTTTGTGGACCTTTGATCACCGTGAGCTTGTCGTAGGTCTCCGGCGAGATATACGAGGTGGGCGCATCCATTCGGCCCGGGCAGGCGCCGAGCATCACGCCGCCATTGGTGAGGATATTCAGGCGCGAGCCGAACATGCCGCGCAGCACCGGGTCGCCGTTGGTACCGCCGTTGCGCACGAGGGCGAAGCCGGGGATGGTCTTGAGGTAGTCGCCGCCGTCACTGGCCGGCACTGGCTGGCGCGGGTCTTTCGGGTTGGTGACCACGGTCAGCGGCGAGCTGGGCGCGATCGCCGTGATGACGGTGGGGCTCAATTCGTGATCTTCAGCCTGTGCCTGTGGCACCAACAGTGTGCCAAGCAGAACAGCGAAAACGGGGGTGCATCCCATACGGGTGTCAGCAGAAAACCTGGACATGAAAAATTCCATCAATCATTCGTAAACAACACGGCCAGCAGCCTGCGGCTGTCTGTCTAAAGTCGGCCGGGGTGAAGTAACGCAGTGAGGTGCTTACGCGACGACGGGCGGGGCGCGGCTGCGGGCGCCGGGGAAGATGCTCTGCCGGGCATGGCCCAGGCGCGGGGCGGGGGTTAGGGCGGTAGCCGACGGCGGGGTGCCGAGGGTGACATAGGACACACTGCCGGGCAGGGCCGGGCAACTGAACAGCAGGCTGCAATAGCCGCATTTTTCCCAGAGGACGTGGTGTTCGTCCGGCGCTTTGCTGTGCTTGGGTTCGCCATGGCAGCCGGGCATGTCCATGGGCATGGACATGCTCATCGACATACCGGCGTGATGATCCATCGGCATCGCTTGGGAAATCAGCGGACCGATAAAAATCATCAGCATGGCGAACAGGCTGATCCAACTGCCGCGCATCAGGCTCATGGGCCTGCGGCGCGGCGCGGAAAACCTGGCGCGTGGGGCGCCCATCGAGGTTGGCCTATTGAGCGTGCATATGCTCGTGGCCGGCCATCGGTGGCGCTTTTTGTACCGAGACGTCCACGCGTACCTTGCCGGCTTTTTCGAAGGTCAGGGTCAGTGGGAATTGCTTGCCATCGGTCAGCAGGCTGCGGTCTTTCAGGCCCAGCAACATCACGTGATAGGCCATCGGTGCGAAGGTCAAGTCACCCTTGGCTGGTACGGCAACGCTGGGCACTTGTTGCATCTTCATCAAGTCGCCCTGCATCACATGCTCATGCAGCTCGGCCTTGTCGGCCACTGGCGTTTCGACACTGAGCAGGCGGTCCGGGGTAACACCGGTGTTATGGATCACGAAATACGCCGCGACCGTGGGCGCATTCGGCGGCAACTCCTGGGACCAGGGGTCGCTGACGAGCAGGTCGCCGGCTTTGTAGTCATCGGCATTGGCAGCACTGAACACCGGCAGCAGCAACGCAGCCAGAAGCAGGGAAGATTTGAGCATGGCAGTTCTCCAGAACGGTTCTAAACGCAGTTCACTTGCGAACAAATCAGACCGTTGGAGAGGCGCGCGGGTTGAGGCTCGGCCATTGCTGGCGCGGGGTCGGGGCTTGCAATGACGGCGGTGGCAGGCTCTGTGCGGCGGCAAACCGCGTGACATACAACTGCGGCACATGCCCCGGCAACGCCACTAATGGCGCGGAGCCCGAGCAACACCAGCAATGCTGCATGGTGGAATGATCGTCCTGCTGCGGCGCCGGAATTTCCAGTTTGCCCAGGGCAATGGTTTTCAGGCTGGCGCCATTGGAGGAACAAAAGCTGCCCCACAGCAATTGCTGGAGGGGGTCGCTGGACTGCTGCATCGCGCTGGCCATCGGCATGGCAAAGGCGTTGAACAGCACTGCAAAGCAGGCGATCCAGGCAATTGCAAAGCGTTGACGGGCCATGGCGGACAATCCGTAGGGTTAAGCGATCAGGTGGGTATTTAGCCTGATCGGTAAGGATAAGTAAAAAAGCGCGGTGTGGTTTGGTGTCGCAGTGGTTGCCTTCATGATAGTCGGGAACCACAGATTGCCAATTTTGCCGGTGAGTCGCGACATCCAGGCTGACCCTGAACCCTGTGGGCGCTGGCTGGCTCGCGAAGGCGCCGTGTCAGTCACCTGATGTGCTGGCTGACACGCTGCTTTCGCGAGCAAGCCCGCTCCCACCCTGGATAGGTGGTGTTTACAGCGGGTTGACGGCCTGTAGCACCGCAGCCACGGAGGTGAACGCTCGATCCACCAGAGCCAGCACGGGACGCTTCAATACCAGCACCGGTATTCCGAGCTCCCGCGCCACCTCCAGCTTCGGCTCAGTGGCCGTGCTGCCGCTGTTCTTGCTGATCAGCACATCAATCCCACGCCGCTCAAACAGTGCGCGCTCATCCTCGATCAGAAACGGCCCACGCGCCCCGATCACTTCACAGCGTGCATTTCCCGGATACACATCCAGCGCGCGCAGCGTCCAGAATTGGTCGGCGGGGATTTCATCGAGGTGCTGCAACGGCTCGCGGCCCAAGGTGAAAAGTGGCCGCTTGAAGGGCTGCATCGCCTCGATCAGCTCAGCCCAATCACTGACTTCACGCCAGTCATCCCCCACCTGCGGCTGCCACGCCGGGCGGCGCAATGCCCAGCACGGAATGCCACACAATCGGGCAGCCTGGGCAGCGTTCTGGCTGATCTGTGCCGCGTAGGGATGCGTGGCATCCAGGATCAGGCTGATATTTTCAGCGCGCACAAACTGCGCCAGGCCTTCAGCCCCGCCGTAGCCGCCAACGCGCACCTGGCAGGGCAGATCGGTGGGCACACGCCCAACCCCCGCCAGGCTGTAGATATGCTCTGGCCCCAGCGTGCGGGCAATGGCCAGTGCTTCAGTCACACCGCCCAGCAGCAGGATGCGTTTCATAGGGGCTTAACCACGTCCAACAGGGTAATCGGCAACGCCTGGCGCCAGGTGTCGAACTCGCCCAGCGGCTGGGCCTGTGCCACATGGATACGGGTCAACTCGCCGCCGTGTTGGGCGCGCCAGGCCATCAGGGTCATTTCGCTTTGCAGGGTTACCGCATTGGCGACCAGACGCCCGCCGGGGCGCAGGTGCTGCCAGCAGGTGTCGAGCACGCCGTCGCGGGTGACGCCGCCGCCGATGAAGATCGCGTCCGGTGCTTCCAGGCCGTGCAGCACGTCCGGTGCCTTGCCACGAATCAATTGCAAACCGGGCACACCGAGGGCGTCACGGTTATGTTCGATCAGGCCTTGGCGCCCTGCGTCGGCCTCGATGGCCAGCGCACGGCAACTTGGGTGCGCGCGCATCCATTCAATACCGATCGAACCACTCCCGGCGCCCACATCCCAGAGCAATTCGCCGGGCATGGGCGCGAGCCGCGCGAGCGTCATGGCCCGCACATCGCGTTTGGTCAGTTGGCCGTCGTGCTTGAACGCCGTATCCGGCAGACCGGCGAGGCGCGACAGGCGCGGGGTATTGGCGTCGGCCAGGCAGTCGATGGCGACCACATTCAAGTCGGCCACCAAGGCGTGCTGCCACGCCTGCGCCAAGCCCTCGATGCGCCGCTCATCTTTGCCGCCGAGGTGTTCGAACACGCTGATACGGCTTGGTCCGAAGCCGGATTCAACCAGCAGCGCGGCAATCGCCGCAGGGCTGCGCCCGTCATTGCTCAACACCAGCAGGCGTGCACCACTGGCCAGGTGCGCATTCAGCGCCGCCAGCGGCCGGGCGACCACGGACACGGTCACCACCTCCTGCAACGCCCAACCCAAGCGCGCCGCCGCCAGGGATACGGACGAAGGCGCCGGCAAAATCAGCAATTCCTCAGCGGCCACCTGCCGCGCCAGGCTGGCCCCCACGCCGTAGAACATCGGGTCGCCGCTGGCCAGCACGCACACCGGCTCGCCGCGCCGCGCCAGCACCGGTTCCAGGGAAAACGGGCTCGGCCATCGCTGGCGTTCACCACGAATGCACACCGGCAACAGGTCCAACTGACGTTGGCCGCCTATAATCCGGGAGGCCTGCAACAAGGCATGCCGGGCATTTCTGCCCAGCCCCTTGAAGCCGTCTTCACCGATGCCTACTACCGTCAGCCAGGGCGACATATGAATTCCTTGAACGACATCCGACGGGCAGGCTTTTCATGCCGCCGGACAAAGCAGGCATAATACCGCGCCTTTACCCGTCAACCGGTAGCCCCGTGAACCCAACGCCTGCTCTGAACACCTTGCGCCCCTCGGCTTGTCCGGGGTTGCTGCGTATCGTCCAGGCGTTGGATGGCGGCATTTGCCGGATCAAACTGGCCGGCGGTTCGATCAGCGCCAGCCAGGCCCATGCGGTAGCGGACGCCGCCCAGGCCTATGCGGGTGGGGTGATCGAGGCGACCAACCGCGCCAACGTGCAGATTCGCGGGATCGGCGCCGAGCAGGACGCCTTGATCGCAATGCTTCTTGCCGCCGACCTGGGCCCGAACAACGCCGCCGGTGACGACGTGCGCAACCTGATGCTCAGCCCCAGCGCCGGTATCGATCCGCACATGCTGTTCGACACCCGCCCGCTGGCCGACCAGATCCTCGCCACCCTGCAAGACCATCCTCGCTTCCATGCGCTGTCGGCCAAGTTCGCTGTGCAATTGGATGGCGGCGAAGCCCTGGCGATGCTCGAACACCACCATGACCTGTGGCTGTCGGCCTTTGAACGCGAGGGCGAGACACTGCTAGCGTTTGGTCTGGCCGGCTGCCCCGGGCTGGATGCGCCGCTGGCCGCCGTGCCGTTGGCGCAGGGCCATGCGTTGGTGGTGGCGGTGTTGGAGCGGTTTCTCGACCTGGCGACGCCTGCGCAAACCCGGATGCGGCATTTGCCTGTGGATAACTTCTTGAGCCGTCTAAGCCTGCCGTTGCTGCCGGTTGATGGTTTCAAACGCCCGGCCAGCGGGGCGCTGCTGCATCTGGGTAGTTATCCACAGCGCCAACACGATCATGTCTACGTCGCCGTCGTTGCACCACTGGGGCGGCTCGACTCAAGCATGCTCAAGGGCGCCGCCAACCTGGCCACTGATTACGGCGACGGCACGCTGCGTTTCACGCCCTGGCAGGGTCTGCTGCTGCCCAACGTACACACGGATAACGCCGCCAGCGTCACCGAGCGTCTGGCGCAGCTGGGCTTTCTCTGCTCGGTCGAGCAACCGCTGGCGCGCATGATCGCCTGTACCGGCTCAAGCGGCTGTGGCAAAGGCCTGGCCGACACCAAGGCCGACGCCGTGCAACTGGCGGCCCTGCAACCCGGCCATGACGTGCACCTGTCCGGCTGCCTGCGTTCCTGCGCCGCTGCGCATGTCGCGCCGGTCACCTTGCTGGCGGTGAGCCCCGGCCACTACGACGTCTATTTTCGCGAGGCAGCCGCGCAAGGTTTCGGCCGGCTGCACGCGCGCACTCTTTCCATTGAAGCGGCGGGCGCCCTGTTACGCGCACGCTCACGGAGCAACACCGATGATTGATTACATCCGCGACGGTCAGGAGATCTATCGCAACTCCTTCGCCATTATTCGCGCGGAAGCCAAGTTGGACCGCATCCCGGCCGACCTGGAAAAACTCGCGGTACGCGTGATTCATGCGTGCGGCATGGTCGAGGCCATCGACGGCCTGCAATTCTCCAACGGTGCGGGCAAGGCCGGGCGCGATGCGTTGGCCGCTGGCGCGCCGATCCTGTGTGATGCGCGGATGGTCTCCGAAGGCGTAACCCGCGCGCGGCTGCCGGCCAACAATCAAGTGATCTGCACCTTGCGCGACGACAGCGTGCCGGCGTTGGCGCGGGAATTGGGCAACACCCGTTCCGCCGCCGCGCTGGAGCTGTGGCGCCCGCACCTGGAAGGCAGCGTGGTGGTCATTGGCAACGCGCCGACCGCCTTGTTCTACCTGCTGGAAATGCTCGACGCCGGCGCGCCGAAACCGGCGTTGATCCTGGGGTTTCCGGTAGGGTTTGTCGGCGCCGCTGAATCCAAGGCGATGCTGGCGGCCGACAGCCGTGGCGTACCGTTCGTGATCATGCAAGGCCGTCTCGGCGGCAGTGCGATGGCCGCCGCCGCAGTCAACGCCTTGGCCACGGAGGTCGAATAATGCAGGCACGTGGACGGTTGATTGGCCTGGGTGTGGGCCCCGGCGACCCGGAACTGATTACCCTCAAGGCCCTGCGCCTGCTCCGCGAATCGCCGGTGGTGGCGTACTTCGTGGCCAAGGGCAAGAAGGGCAATGCCTTCGGTATCATCGAAGACCACCTGGTGGCGCAGCAGACCCTGATGCCGCTGGTGTACCCGGTGACCACTGAAGTGCTGCCGGCACCGATGTCCTATGAACAAATCATCAGCGACTTCTACGACAACGCCAGTCTCGACGTGGCCGCCCACCTGGATGCAGGCCGCGATGTCGCCGTGATCTGCGAAGGCGACCCGTTCTTTTACGGCTCCTACATGTACTTGCATGACCGCCTGGCCGAGCGTTATGAGGCGCAAGTGATCCCCGGCGTGTGCTCCATGCTCGGCGGCGCCTCGGTGCTCGGCGCACCGTTGGTGTATCGCAATCAGAGCCTGTCGGTGCTCTCTGGTGTGTTGCCCGCGGATGACCTCAAGCGGCGCCTGGCAGATGCCGATGCGGCGGTGATCATGAAGCTGGGCCGCAACTTCCCCAAAGTGCGCCAGGTACTGGAGGAACTCGGCATGGCCGAACGCGCGTTGTACGTAGAACGCGCGACCATGGCTAACCAGAAAATCGTGGCGCTGGATCAGGTCGACCCGGCGTCTTCGCCGTACTTCTCGCTGATCATCGTGCCGGGCGAAAGGTGGCAAGGTTGATGCGCCCGGCGATTGTCATCCTGGGCCAGGGCAGCCTGGCGACTGCGCGCAAGCTCCAGCGTGTTTACCCGGGCGCGCTGATCCATGGCCTGGCCGGTAGGGTCGAAGGCGCGGACCACACGTACAGCGAGTTCGGCGCGACGTTGCGCCAGCTTTACCAACAAGGTACGCCGCTGATCGCCCTGTGCGCGGCCGGCATCATCATCCGTACCCTGGCGCCGCTATTGCTCGAAAAGGGTGAAGAGCCTGCGGTGCTGGCCGTCGCTGAAGATGGCAGTGCCGTGGTGCCGTTGCTCGGTGGTTTGGGCGGTGTGAACGTCATGGCACGAGACATCGCGGCTGCATTGGGCATTGCCGCTGCTATCACGACCAGTGGCGAGCTGCGTTTCGGCACTTGCCTGCTCAACCCGCCTGCGGGTTACCAACTGGCCGACCTGGAGCTGGGCAAACGCTTCGTCTCGGACCTGCTCGCCGGAGAACGCGTGCGCATTGAAGGCGCGGCGCCGTGGCTGGATCAGGCCAATCTGCCGCAGGATCAGCACGCACGCTTGGCGATTCACGTGAGCAGCGCCCAGCGTGTGCCGGCGGACCACGAATTACTGATTTATCCGAAGACGGTGTGTGTCACCTGCAAACCGGCGGCGCAATTGGCCGAGCGTGTGCGGGCGGCCTTGCACGCTGCGGGCATTGCTGTGCAATCCCTGGCCTGCCTGTTGGCCAGTGCTACGCAGATGGCTGACGCATCCTTGCACGATGCTGCACTGCAATTAGGGGTGCCGTTGCGGTTCGCTGACGTTGAGCAAGACGCGGACATCGTCATCACCGTTGCAGAGCAACCTCTGGACCTGTCGCGCGTGGGCCGGCCGCGTGGGCGTCTGGCGGTGATTGGCCTGGGCCCGGGCGCGGCCGAGTTGATGGTCCCGGCAGTCAAGGCGGAACTGGCGCGCTGCACCGATGTGCTGGGCTATGAAACCTACGTGCGCATGGCCGGGCCGTTCCGTGATGATCAGGTGCAGCATTGCACCGATAACCGCGAAGAAATGCAGCGCGCGCGGCATGCGTTTGAGCTGGCGGCGCAAGGGCGCTCAGTGGTGGTGGTGTCGTCCGGCGACCCCGGCGTGTTTGCGATGGCAGCGGCGGTCATCGAGGCGTTGCACGCGTCGAGCGACCCGGCCTGGCATCAAGTCGATCTGGAGATACTGCCGGGCGTCTCGGCCTCGCTGGCCACCGCCGCTCAGGCGGGGGCGCCGCTGGGGCATGACTTCTGCGTGATGTCGCTGTCGGACAACCTCAAGCCCTGGTCGATTATTGAAAAGCGCCTGGACCTGGCATCCCAGGCCGACCTGGCCCTGGCGTTCTACAACCCAATCTCGCGCTCGCGCCCGTGGCAATTGGGGCGCGCGCTGGAAATCGTCGCAGTGCACCGCACGCCACAGACGCCGGTTGTGCTGGGGCGTGACATCGGTCGACCGGGCCAGACCTTGCGTGTCACCACGCTGGGGCAGCTGACGCCTGAGCAGGTCGACATGCGCACCATGGTGCTGATCGGCTCGTCCACCACCTGCGCGTTTGCGCGGGCCGGTGGCGGCGAGTGGGTGTACACGCCGCGCTGGTATGGCGAGAAACCCGCCGGCTGAAAGCGGTCTGCCGTAAGCAGGAAAGCTCCGAGTAACGCCGGGTGAAAACCGACCGTTATTCGGGGCTTTTTCTTTTTTTGTCGCTGAAACAGGGAAGGCCCACGGAGGCGCGTCGTTATTGCTGGGGGGCGCTTTTTCGCCGGTTGTGCCAAGCGATGTTTGTCGTCTGGCGAGCGCACCTGCGACTCGACTAGTGTGGGGGCAAGCCCCATGTGGGGTGCTTGTGGAGAACGGAAAATGGAGCGATATCACAAAAGGATCATCAGTGCGAAAAGGCGCAAGTTGATTGCCGCCTACAAGCTGCCGGGGGCGCCGGCAATCACGCCCTCTTCGCCGCTGGACACTGAGGATGATTGCAATGCGGCAGTGGTGAACAACGGTGTTATCTCGTTTATCGAGGGTATGTCTGCGCTGAACCGCGAGTACATCCGCAAAAGCTATTTGCTGGCCAGTGGTTATGTCAGCGATGTGTTGAAAGTAAAACGCGGCACGGAGGCGTGGTACGACGAATTTATCAAGGTGATGATCAGCCTGGGCTGGTTGCCGGTGCGCAGCAGCTTCGAGCGGGTCAAAAGCTCGGGCAAGGGCCTGACGGTGCAAACGGCCGCGCTTAATATCATCGCGGCAATGCTGGCGTCGACGTCGCTGGCCATGCCACTGCTGGCAGCGCTGCCGAAGCTGGCAGCCGACGCATTGGAGGCCATGAAGCAGCAACCCGCGTCCTTCGAGTTGTTCAAGCGCAACAGCACGGTGCATCAGGGCGGTGATTTCGGCTTGGCCTCGTGTGCCGAGACCGATGGCGAAGTGATGATGGTGTTAGTGACTTACAGCAGTCACGGCGTCAGCAAACAGGTCGGCGTGCCTTTTCTGGAGTGGGACAGCGCCTCGTTTGAGGCCTTCAGCGGGCAGACGTGCCTGCTGCTGAATACCTCGGTGGTCAACGAAAAGACCCTGCAGCTGATGCGCGAAAGCGCGGGAGACAAGGTGCAGTCGGCAATCGCCCAGTATCGGATTTAAGGCACCAGGTAGCCGCGCACCCCGGTAAATATGATTTGCGCGGCAAGCGCACACACGAACAACCCCATCAACCGGCTGACAATCTGCAAGCCCTGGTCGCCGAGAATGCGTTCGATACGGTTGGACAAATACAGCACCACGCCCACCGTGAGGCTGGCCAGGGCGATGCTGAGGATGGCGGTGATCTTGTCATCCCAATGCGGTTGGCTGACGCCCATCACCAGCAGTGCACCGATGGTGCCGGGGCCAACGGTGAGGGGGATGGTCAGCGGTACAATGGTCACGTCCTGCTGCACATTGTCGGTCTGCACCGCTGACTTGCCTTGGGCCATGCCCAGGGCTGAGATAAACAGCACGCTGCCGGCACCGATGCGGAAGGCGTCCACCGTGATACCGAACACACTGAAAATCACCCGGCCAAACAGGTAGAGCAATACGCTCGACACCAGCGTTGCCAACGCCACTTTCCAGGCCAGGCGCCTGCGCTCCTTGCTGGAATAACCACGGGTCAGGCTGATAAAGCAGGACAGCACAAAAAACGGGCTGTAGAGCACCAGCATCTTCAGGTAAACGCTGAATAACACATGGAGCATGGGCGCGGCTCACAGGCGAGGGAAGTGGGGAGAGTCTATCAGGCGGCGCCGATCATAGGGGGGCGCGGGCTTGCTCGCGAATGCGCTGGATCAGTTAACGATGCATTGACTGACACTCTGCCTTCGCGAGCCAGCCCGCTCGCACATTGGGTGTGTTTGCGGTCAGGACGGTGCGTGCTCAGGTCGCTGTTGACGCTGCGCCACCCAAAACTCAACCAGCTCGCGCAATTGCGACAACTCCACCGGCTTGGCCATGTGCCCATCCATTCCGGCCTGGCGCGCGCGCTCTTTATGTTCCGAGAGGATGTGTGCGGTGAGCGCGACCACCGGTGTGCGAATGCGTTGGTGGCTGACTTCCCACGCGCGCAGTTGCTGAGTGGCGGAGAAGCCATCGAGGATCGGCATTTCACAGTCCATCAATACCAGGTCGTAACGCTGGGCTTTCATCGCCTCCAGCGCTTCTTCGCCGTTGCTGGCGGTGTCCGGGTTGAGGTTGAGCTTGCCCAGCATGCCGCGAATCACTTTGGTGGAGATGCTGTTGTCTTCAGCCACCAGGATGCGGAAGTCGCTGGGCACGGTCACGGCTGTCGGCGCAGTGAGGGCAGGGCGCGGCGGCACTGCGCCTTTGCTGCGCTGGGTCAGTTCGTCGGCCAGGGTGGTCTTGAGCGTGTAGCCGGCTACCGGTTTGGCGAGGATGCGTTTGATCCCGCAGTTGCGCGCGATGATCTTGCTCGGCGCGTTGCTGATGCCGGTGAGCATGATCAGCAGGATGTCGTGGTTCAGGCTCGGGTCTTCCTTGATCTTCGCCGCCAGTTGCATACCGGTCATGCCGGGCATGTTCTGATCCAGCAGCACCACGTCGAAGTAATCGCGCAGGTGAGCTTTGGTGCGCAACAGGGCCAGGGCTTCCTTGCCGGACGGCACGGCGCTGACGTTCAGGCCCCAGGCCGTGCATTGCTGCACCAGCACTTTGCGACAGGTGTCGTTGTCGTCCACGACCAACACCCGTGCGCCTTTGAGCGGGCCGTCGAGGTCGGACGTCGGATGCTCCAGGCGTTCCGGGTCCAATGGCAGGGTCAGCCACAGGGTGCTGCCCTGGTGGCTGCCGCTCTTGATGCCGAACTCGCCATTCATCAACAGGATCAATTGACGCGCGATCACCAGGCCCAGATGGCCGCTCAAGCGCGTGGCCGAGAGGAAGTTCTTGCTGTGCAGTTCGCTGTGCAAAAGCGCGTCGCGCTCGGCGGCTTCCATCGGCAGGCCGCTGTCCTGCACGGCAATGCGCAGGCGCGGCTTGACGCTGCGTTCGTCGAGGGCGACGACGATCAGCACTTCACCTTCATCGGTTTTTTGCAGGGCGTTTTCCAGCAGGCTTAACAGTGCCTGACGCAGGCGGGTCGGGTCGCCGCTGATCACTCGCGGCACCTGGGGCTGGATAAAGCTGATCAGTTCGACGTTCTGCTGCTCGGCCTTGGCGCGGAAGATGCTCAAACAGTCATCGATCAAGGCGTTGAGGTCGAATTGCACGTCGTCCAGCTCAATCTGCCCGGACTCCAGCTTGGAGATGTCGAGGATCTCGTTGATCAGCGTCAGCAGTTCATTACCGGCGCTGTGGATGGTTTGCACGTAGTCACGCTGCTTTACCGACAGCGGCGTGCCGAGCAGCAACTCGGTCATGCCGAGCACACCGTTCATGGGCGTGCGGATTTCGTGGCTGATCTTCGCCAGGAACTCGGCCTTGGCGGCGATCTCGGCGTTGCTGGCCGCCAGGTCACGGCTGAGGCTGAAGCGGGCCTCGACAATCGCGCGCTGGCGTTCGCCCAGGGCCAGGCTCATCAGCAGGCCGCTGAGGCAGATAAACCCGAGCAGGGTGACGATCAAACCTTGCGGCGCCACCAGTGTCAGGCCGAGCAGGGCCGGGAGGATGATCAATGTGCCGATGTTGAACACCACCATCGCCACCACGAACAAGCGTGCCGGCCGGTAGCCTTTCTGCCAGTGATAGGCCGAGATAAACAACATGCTCAGCCCGGCGAGGGCCACCAGGGCGTAGGTGATGATGTTCAGCGGCAAGGTGTTGACGAACAACAGCAGCAGGCCGCACAGCACGATCAGCAGGATGTCGGCCATCAACAGCTTGTTCAGCGGGTGCGGGCCCAAGGGCATGAAGAATCGGTAGGCAAACATCAACCCGCAGGGCGCGGTCAGCAGCAGGGCCAGGTAGGCGCCCGGGGTCTGGATCGCGTGCCAGTTCGGCAGCCACGGCCCCACCAGGTTGAGCAACAACGCCAGGCTCAGCATCAACAGCAGCTCGCAGGCCGCCAGCCACAGGCTGCTGCGCGAGCGGTGGTAAGCGAAGCGAGTGAGGTTGTGCAGGATCAGCATCAGCAGGCAGCCGAACAGCAGGCCATAGATCAGTGTCTGGGTCTGATCGGCGGCGGCGAGCACGGCCGGTTCCAGGGTGATATAGAGGCGCAGTTCGTGTTCCGAGACCAGGCGCAGATAAACGTCCAGTGGCTTCTGGCTCTGGGGCATCGGCAGCATGAAATCGCTGCTGGGCAGCGGGCGCTCCGCCTGGGGCTGGCGGGTGCCGGTGCTTTGTTGTTCCACCAGAGTGTCGCCGTCCAGTACATAGAGGCTCAGCTGGGACAGGTCCGGGGCGAATACCCGCAGCACTTGCTCGTGCTTGCCGGGTTGCAGCTTGAAGCGTACCCACAACGCACCGTCCGGCTCTGCAGCGGTAATCCGGTCCAGTTCGATGGGGCTGAATTGATTGGTGTAGCGGGTGGAGCGAATGTCGCTCAGTTGCAGGTCGGCCTGTTCATCAAGCAAGACTGCCCAACCACTGCCTTGTGCGGCGGCCTGGGCCGGGAACAAGCAGAGCAGGGTCAGCAGACTGACTGTGAAACCTATGGCGATCCTGAGCCAGCGCACGGCGAAATCCCTTCGTAGGTTGATGCACGGGTTAACTATGCGCGGGGCGACATGCGTAGGGCAAGGGCCAGAGGCCCTTACCTAACCGAACGGATAGCTACTCAAGTGTAGCTGTTCAGCTGTTCTCGCCACGTTCACGGGCAATGGCGCGGTAGCCGATGTCCGTGCGGTAGAAACAACCTTTCCAGTCGATTTTTGCGGCCTGTTTGTACGCCTGTTGTTGCGCGGCGTCGACACTGGCACCCATTGCGGTGGCGCACAACACACGGCCACCTGCGGTTACAACTTTGCCGTCCTTGAGCACGGTGCCCGCATGGAACACCTTGCCTTCCAGCATAGCCGCTGCATCCAGGCCTTCAATCACGTCGCCTTTGGCGTAGTCGGCAGGGTAACCACCGGCCGCCAGCACAATACCGACGCTCGGACGCGGGTCCCATTGTGCTTCAACCTTGTCCAGTGCCTGGGCCAGGGCCGCTTCCACCAGCAGCACCAGGCTCGACTGCAGACGCAGCATCACTGGTTGGGTTTCCGGGTCGCCGAAACGGCAGTTGAACTCGATGACTTTCGGGTTACCGGCTTTGTCGATCATCAGGCCGGCGTACAGGAAGCCGGTGTACACGTTGCCTTCGTCGGCCATGCCGCGCACGGTCGGCCAGATCACCAGGTCCATCACACGCTGGTGTACTTCGGCGGTGACCACTGGGGCAGGGGAGTAAGCACCCATACCGCCGGTGTTCGGGCCAGTGTCGCCGTCGCCGACGCGTTTGTGGTCCTGGCTGGTGGCCATCGGCAGAACGTTCTTGCCGTCGACCATTACGATGAAGCTGGCTTCTTCGCCGTCGAGGAATTCTTCGATGACGACGCGGGAACCGGCATCACCGAAAGCGTTACCAGCGAGCATATCGCGCACGGCGTCTTCGGCTTCCTGCAGGGTCATCGCAACGATCACGCCCTTGCCGGCGGCCAGGCCGTCGGCCTTGATCACGATCGGCGCACCTTTTTCACGCAGGTAAGCCAGGGCCGGCTCGATCTCGGTGAAATTCTGGTAGTCCGCAGTCGGGATCTTGTGGCGTGCCAAGAAATCCTTGGTGAACGCCTTGGAACCTTCCAGTTGCGCAGCACCGGCAGTCGGGCCGAAGCAATCCAGGCCACGGCTACGGAACAGGTCCACGACGCCGGCAACCAACGGCACTTCCGGACCGACGATGGTCAGGGAAACATTCTTTTCGGCAAAATCAGCAAGCTGCTCAAGGGCCAGCACGTCGATGGCGACGTTTTCGCACTTGGCTTCAATGGCGGTGCCGGCGTTGCCAGGGGCGACGAAAACTTTCTGGACGCGTGGGTCCTGGGCAACTTTCCAGGCCAGGGCGTGTTCACGGCCACCGCTGCCAATGATCAAAACATTCATTTCAAAACCCTCGGATGACGCTCAATTCTTGGAAGCACTGTGGGCTGCTTTTCTGTGGGAGCTGGCTTGCCTGCAATAGCATCAACCCGGTCGCACTGAAACACCGAGCTGTCTGCATCGCAGGCAAGCCAGCGCTTACACAAGCCAGTGCCCACTTGGTATCAAATCTGTCAGTGACGGAAGTGGCGCATGCCGGTGAACACCATGGCGATACCGGCTTCGTCGGCAGCGGCAATCACTTCTGCATCACGCATCGAACCGCCCGGTTGGATCACGGCGGTAACCCCTGCTTTCGCAGCGTTGTCCAGGCCATCACGGAACGGGAAGAACGCGTCGGACGCCATCACCGAGCCAGCCACCTGCAAACCGGCGTGCTCAGCCTTGATCGCGGCGATACGTGCCGAGTTCACGCGGCTCATCTGGCCGGCGCCGACACCGATGGTCTGGCGGTTCTTGGCGTAGACGATGGCGTTGGACTTAACGTACTTGGCGACTTTCCAGGCGAAGATCAGGTCGTTGATCTCTTGCTCGGTCGGGGCGCGTTTGGTGACGACTTTGAGGTCTTCGCTGCCGATCATGCCGATGTCGCGGCTCTGTACCAGCAAGCCGCCGTTGACGCGCTTGTAGTCCCAGGCAGCGGCGCGCTCAGCCGACCACTCACCGCAGGCCAGCAGGCGCACGTTGGCTTTGGCGGCAACAATGGCGCGGGCTTCTTCACTCACGGAAGGGGCGATGATCACTTCGACGAACTGACGCTCGACGATGGCTTTGGCGGTTTCTGCATCCAGCTCGCGGTTGAAGGCGATGATGCCGCCGAAGGCGGATTCGGTGTCGGTGGCGTAGGCCAGTTCGTACGCCTGGCGAATGCCGCCTTCAGCGTCCGGGCTTACGGCCACGCCGCACGGGTTGGCGTGCTTGACGATCACGCAGGCCGGCTTGACGAAGCTCTTCACACATTCCAGCGCGGCGTCGGTGTCGGCCACGTTGTTGTAGGACAGCTCTTTGCCTTGCAGCTGGGTCGCGGTGGCGATGCCGACTTCGGCCGGTTTGGCTTCCACGTAGAACGCCGCGCTCTGGTGCGGGTTCTCGCCGTAGCGCATTTCCTGGGCCTTGATGAACTGGCTGTTGAAGGTGCGCGGGAACTGGCTGCGGCCTTCTGTGCTGAGGGTTTCAGCCGCCTGGTTCACGGTGCCCATGTAGTTGGCGATCATGCCGTCGTAGGCGGCAGTGTGTTCGAACGCCTTGAGCATCAGGTCGAAACGCTGGGCGTAGGTCAGGCCGCCGGCTTTCAGGCTTTCGAGCACGTTGGCGTAGTCGCTGGCGTTAACCACGATGGCCACGTCTTTGTGGTTCTTGGCCGCGGAGCGAACCATGGTCGGGCCGCCGATATCGATGTTTTCGATGGCGGTCGGCAGGTCGCAGCCTGGCTTGTTGATGGTGGCTTCGAACGGGTAAAGGTTAACGGCCACCAGGTCGATCGGCTTGATGCCGTGTTCGGTCATGATGGCGTCGTCGATACCGCGACGACCGAGGATCCCGCCGTGGATTTTCGGGTGCAGGGTCTTGACCCGCCCGTCCATCATTTCTGCGAAACCGGTGTAGTCCGCGACTTCTACTGCGGCCACGCCGTTGTCCTGCAGCAGTTTGAAGGTCCCGCCCGTGGAGAGGATTTCCACGCCCAGGGCTTCCAGCTCCCGGGCAAATTCAAGGATCCCGGTCTTGTCGGAGACACTGATCAAGGCACGGCGGATCGGCAGGCGGGTAGTCTGGTCGGTCATTTCAATTTCCATCAAAAGCAAAGGAGTCAGCAAAAAAGGCGTCCGTTTTTACGCGGGCGCCTTTCTGGTTTGATTGAATGCTTACAGCAAATCGTACTGCTTGAGCTTTTTGCGCAAGGTGCCACGGTTGAGGCCCAGCAGCTCACTGGCTTTGGTCTGGTTGCCCTTGACGTAGTTCATCACGCTTTCGAGCAAGGGCGCTTCGACTTCGGAGAGCACCAGGTTGTACACGTCCGTGACGGAAGCGCCCTCAAGGTGGGCGAAATAATTGTGCAACGCCTTCTCGACACTCCCGCGAAGGGTCTGGCCTTCTTCGCTCGGTGTGTTCAGGTGCTGTTTCAAATTGACGTTGTCGCTCACGGGTGTTGTTCCACTCACTAAAGTCTCGGTCATCATCGTCATGCGGCCACCCCCTCTCCGTCCCCTGTCCCCAGGCTCTTGTAACGTTCGCTGAAAAACTCACGAACGTTGGCGCACTGTGCTTCCGTATCATCCAAACGATTGAAGTGGGCGCGAAACTCCCTGGCGCCCGGCAAGGTTGCGAGATACCAGCCGACATGCTTGCGAGCAATGCGTACTCCCATCACGTCTCCATAGAAGGCGTGCAGGGCGGCCAGATGCTCTAGCAGAATACGTTCCACCTCGATCAGCTCCGGTGCCGGCAACACGTCGCCGGTACGCAGAAAATGCTCGATCTCACGAAAAATCCATGGACGCCCCTGGGCGGCCCGGCCAATCAACAAGCCATCGGCACCGGTTGCGTGCAGCACGCGCCGGGCTTTCTCGGCTGAGTCGATATCGCCATTGGCAAACACCGGGATCGACACCGCCTGCTTGATCGCGGCAATGGTGTCGTACTCGGCTTCACCGGTGTAAAGGTCGGCGCGGGTGCGGCCGTGCACCGCCAACGCGGTAATTCCTGCCTGTTCGGCGATCTTCGCCACCGTCAGGCCATTCTTGTTGTCCCGGTCCCAACCGGTACGAATCTTCAGGGTGACCGGTACATCCACTGCGGCGACAACGGCCTGCAGGATCTCGGCAACCAATTGCTCATCTTTCAACAGCGCGGAACCGGCGGCCTTGTTGCAGACCTTCTTGGCCGGGCAGCCCATGTTGATATCGATGATCTGCGCACCCAACTCCACGTTGGCCCGCGCTGCTTCCGCCAGCATTTGTGCATCACCACCGGCGATCTGTACCGAGCGGGGCTCGGGATCACCTTCGTGGATCATGCGCATCCGCGATTTGCGGGTGTTCCACAAGCTCATGTCGCTGGTGACCATTTCAGAGACTACTAGACCCGCGCCCAAACGCTTGCACAGCTGACGAAAGGGCTGATCGGTGACGCCCGCCATCGGGGCGAGAATCAAACCGTTTGGCAATGTGTATGGGCCGATGCGTACCGCCGACATAGGACTTCCCTGTTGTGGGGCCGGATCATTAGAGTTCGAAAAAGGGTTGGCATGATACCCGCTCTCGATGACTGGATAAAGGCTGAATTGGATAAAATCTGAACAGTTATTTCTTTATCGCCACCGGTTTGGTAGGTGGCGGGGCAGTCAATAATTTGCCGTCAAACCTCGGAGCGTGAGCCGGCTCACTCGGGCGAGTGAAAACTCAGGCTGTAATTCACGGCTTTATTGCCTGGGTCGAGGATGTCCAGGGAGATATGGATCGGCGTTTGTGAAGGCATTTCGCTCACACCGGCCAATTCACCACTCAGGTATTCGCCGGGTTTGAAGCGACGACTGGCAATCAGGCTGCCGTTCAAGTCGGCAAAACGCAGCTCCAGCAGCGGGAAAGGCTGGGAGAACGTCGCACGGTTATAGATGATGGCGTCCACCACCAGCGCCCCGGCAAACTCCGGGTTGCTGCGTACCACCAGGTTACTGCTCTTGATATGCGCGATATCGACCCGTGATGGCACCGTGCAGCCCAGTGTTGGGCACAGTTGCTGGAACCATGGGCGGTACGCGTCCTGGCGGGCCAGATCATCGAATTGATAGGCAATGTACTGGCCTGCCAGGCCGGCGGCGGCCAGCAATACCAGGAACATCCAGAGGAGGCGACGGCCCCAGCCCGACGGACGTTTCTGCGCGTAAAGATGCAGCGGGTCGTCTTCCAGGTCCTGGAGTACATCGTCGTGAACGCTGGCTTCCGGGCGCGGGCGTTTGCGACGCGGCTGTGAGCGTTCTTCGGGTTCGGGCTCGTCGGCGGCAGCGGTCAGCGGCGTGAACGGCGGGTCGATATCGTCATCGTCAGGGGTTGAGTGCAGCGACGGCTCATCGTCAACGTCGTCAATGTGAAACGACATGGACGGCTCGGTGCGCTGCTTGGTCGCAGGCGCCTTGGGCGGCTCGGGTTGCTCTTCGCTGGCTTGGACACGTTCCTCGGGCGGTTCGCTGAACAGGCTGGCGGCCCACTTTTCTTCCTCGGCCTTGACGGTGTCACGGCTGGCGCTGAGGGCATCTTCCTTTTGCCGACGGTCGGCACCTGCTTGGCGACGCTCGGTGCCTGGCGGCAGGGTGTGCTGAATCTCGCGGCGTTCCAGCTTGGCCAGTTCTTCGTCCAGGTCGAGGTTGTCCAGGTCGAGCTCTTCGGCGGTCCACTGCTTCTGGCTGATCGCCCGCGGTGTTTGCGGGGCAGCCTCGGCAGCCGGCTGTGTACCGTGCGGCGCAGATGCACCGGCACGCTGCTCCAGCAACTGGCGGGCGGCGTTGAACACTTGCAGGCATGAGCCGCAGCGAACCACGCCACGGGCCACGCTTAATTGAGCGTGGCTGACGCGAAAGCGAGCTTGGCAATGCGGGCACTGGGTGACGAAACTGTCAGTCATGCGGCCATCCGATTCAGGCAAGCGCCCATTCTAGCGCCGACGACCACTGATGCGTACCCAGCCGTCACGGTTGGCGATCGGGTCCAGCTCGAAGTCCTGGGCATAGGCCGCCGCCACGTCTTCGCCTTGCTCGGCGAGAATACCCGACAGCGCCAGACGCCCACCTGGCTTGACCAGGCTCGACAGCTGCGGCGCCAGGGACACCAGCGGCCCGGCAAGGATATTCGCCACCAGCACATCGGCCTGGACCTGGGGCAATTGCTCCGGCAGGTACAGTGGGAATTTGCCTTCAGGAATATGGTTGCGCCCGGCGTTGTCGCGGGAGGCTTCCAGGGCTTGCACGTCGATGTCGGTGCCGACAGCTTCTTTGGCGCCCAGCAGCAGCGCGGCAATCGCCAGGATGCCCGAGCCGCAGCCGAAATCCAGCACGTTGCAGTCGGTCAGGTCCTGGCCATCAAGCCATTCCAGGCACAGCGCGGTGGTGGGGTGAGTACCGGTGCCGAATGCCAGGCCCGGGTCCAGCAGCAGGTTGACCGCATCCGGTTCAGGGGCGGCGTGCCAGCTGGGTACGATCCACAGGCGCTGGCCGAAACGCATCGGCTGGAAGTTGTCCATCCAGCTACGTTCCCAATCCTGGTCTTCGATCACTTCGCTGTGATGCTCCGGCAGCGGGCTGCCAGTGAGCAGTTCCATATGGGCCAGCACGGCGGCGGCATCGGTACCGTCTTCGAACAGGGCCAGCAAGTGGGTGTGGGACCACAGCGGCGTGGTGTTGAGTTCCGGTTCGAAGATTGGTTGGTCTTCGGCGTCCATGAAGGTCACCGAGACAGCGCCCACTTCGAGGAAAGCGTCTTCGTAGGTTTCGGCTTGTTCTGGGCTGATGGCGAGACGGACTTGCAGCCAAGGCATGGCGGGCACCTTTGAAAAAATGAGTGTGCGACGGCGGGGTCGCGAAAGCGCGCAAGTTTACGCGAGCGTGGAGAAGAAGACGACTGTACTGACAGTACACAGTCCAAATGTGGGAGGGGGCGAGCCCCCGATAGCGGAGGGTCAGTCACCTAATCTATGACTGAGCTGCTGCCATCGGGGGCAAGGCCCCTCCCACATTTAGACTGTATAGCTTCAAAATGGAGGGGCCATACACAACAAAGCCGCCCGAAGGCGGCTTTGTTGGGTGGAGCACTTACTGGTTAGCCAGCTTGTGTTCCAGGTAGTGAATGTTCACACCACCTTCGCAGAAGCCTTCATCGCGAACCAGATCCCGATGCAACGGGATGTTGGTCTTGATGCCGTCAACCACGATTTCGTCCAGGGCGTTACGCATACGGGCCATGGCCTCGTCGCGGGTGGCGCCCCAGGTGATCAGCTTGCCGATCAGCGAGTCGTAGTTGGACGGAACCTTGTAGCCGCTGTACAGGTGCGAATCCACACGTACGCCGTTGCCGCCGGGCGCGTGGAAGTGCTTGACCAGGCCAGGGCTTGGGATAAAGGTTTTCGGGTCTTCGGCGTTGATCCGGCACTCCAGGGAGTGGCCGTGGAGCTTCACGTCGTCCTGGGTGAAAGACAGCACGTTACCGGCGGCGATGCTCAGCATCTCCTTGACGATATCGATACCGGTGACCATCTCCGAAACCGGGTGCTCTACCTGTACACGAGTGTTCATCTCGATGAAGTAGAAGCGACCGTTTTCGTAGAGGAACTCAAAGGTCCCGGCGCCACGGTAGTTGATGTCGATACACGCCTTGACGCAGCGCGCCAGGACTTCCTGGCGAGCAGTTTCGTCCAGGCCCGGTGCCGGTGCTTCTTCCAGTACCTTCTGGTGACGGCGTTGCAGCGAGCAGTCGCGGTCGCCCAGGTGGATGGCGTGGCCCTGGCCGTCGGACAGCACCTGCACTTCCACGTGACGTGGGTTGGTCAGGTACTTTTCCAGGTAGACCATCGGGTTGCCGAACCAGGCAGCCGCTTCGGAGCGGGTCTGCTTGGCAGCTTCGATCAGGTCTTCTTCCTTGTGCACCACGCGCATGCCGCGACCACCACCGCCACCGGCGGCCTTGATGATCACCGGGTAACCGACTTCGCGACCAATGCGCAGGGCGGTTGCCTCGTCTTCAGGCAGCGGGCCGTCGGAACCTGGAACGGTGGGTACGCCGGCCGCGATCATGGCGTCTTTGGCCGATACCTTGTCGCCCATCAGGCGAATGGTTTCGGCTTTCGGACCGATGAAGGCAAACCCGGATTTTTCCACCTGTTCGGCGAAGTCGGCGTTTTCCGCTAGGAAGCCGTAGCCTGGGTGGATGCCATCAGCGCCAGTCACTTCAGCGGCCGCGATGATGTTCGAGACTTTCAGGTACGAGTTCGTGGCCAGTGGCGGGCCGATGCAAATGCTTTCGTCCGCCAGCTTCACGTGCATCAATTCAGTATCGGCCGTCGAGTAAACAGCGACGGTCTTGATGCCCTCTTCCTTACAGGCGCGCAGGATCCGCAGCGCGATTTCGCCGCGGTTGGCGATCAGGACTTTTTGCAGTTTCTTCGCAGGTTTCAACATCGAAGGTGCTCCGCGGTTCAAACGATGGTGAACAGCGGCTGGTCGTACTCAACCGGCTGACCGTTTTCTACCAGAATGGATTCGATGACGCCGGCTTTCTCAGCCGTGATGTGGTTCATCATCTTCATCGCTTCAACGATGCAGATGGTGTCGCCCACTTTCACGGTCGCGCCGACTTCAACGAAGGCTGGCGAGGTCGGTGCCGGGGTGCGGTAGAACGTACCGACCATTGGCGACTTGACCACGAAGCCGTTCAACACAGGCGCAGCAGGTGCGGCTGGCGCAGCGGCAGCAGGTGCGGCGGCCGGAGCAGCAGCGGCTGGTGCCGGCGCTTGCATCTGTGGCGCGTAGAACTGTTGGGCCGGGGTCTTGCTGTGACGGCTGATCCGTACGGACTCTTCGCCTTCCTTGATTTCCAGCTCGTCGATACCGGATTCTTCCAGCAGTTCGATCAGTTTCTTAACTTTACGGATATCCATGAATCATCAACTCCCAAGGGTCGGTCAGGGGCGCTTGGCCGGTTGTTCAATGTGTTCCAGGGCGGCCTCCAGGGCCAGTCGATAACCGCTGGCGCCAAGGCCGCAGATCACTCCTACCGCTACGTCGGAGAAGTAAGAGTGATGGCGGAAAGCTTCGCGTTTGTGCACGTTCGACAAGTGCACTTCAATAAATGGGATGCTCACCGCCAGCAGCGCGTCACGTAATGCAACGCTTGTATGCGTAAAAGCGGCGGGATTGATCAGGATAAAGTCCACGCCTTCGCCACGCGCGGCATGGATGCGATCAATCAATTCGTACTCGGCATTGCTTTGCAGGTACAGCAAATGGTGGCCGGCTTCACGCGCCCGTCGCTCCAGATCCACGTTGATCTGATCGAGGGTGACTGCCCCGTAGACGCCCGGTTCGCGGGTGCCGAGCAGGTTCAGGTTGGGTCCGTGAAGAACCAGTAAGGTCGCCATCGGCTGTTCCTTGTTATTGATGTGGGTACGGCAGAACTCGGCGACTATGCCGCAAAGCGTTTGTGACTGTCCAGTTCTATGCAGTAGGCAGCACGATTAGCGAGGATTGCGCGAAATTTGTGACTGTGGCCTGGATTCCGGTCATTGGTAGCACGGTCCTGAAGTCTCAGGAGATCCAATGTGGGAGCGGGCTTGCTCGCGAAAGCGGTGGATCAGTAAGAAATGAATTGACTGACCCACCGCATTCGCGAGCAAGCCCGCTCCCACATTGTGATCTGTGCATGGCATTGGAGCGGATTAAACGCGGAAAGCCTGCACAGCCGTATTGAGCTGCCCACCCAGCACCAGCAGGTGGTCGCCCTGGCGACGGCCCTGGCCAATACGCAGCAGATTATCTTCACCCAACTGGTGGATGCGTTCACTGTTATCGCGAATTTCACTGACGGCGCCACTCTGCTGGGCGGTCACATCGGCGATGCGCACTGCCGTGTCGGAAATCGTCTGGATTGCCCCGACGATTTTATCCAACGCACCGTCGGCCGCCTGGGCTTGCTGCGCGGTGGCTTCGGCGTGCTCGACCTGGGCGCGCATGCCTTGCACCGATTGGTGGGCCGCGGATTGCAGGCCGGCAATCAGCCCCTGAATCTCGGCGGTGGCGCCGGCGGTGCGCTGGGCCAGTGAGCGCACTTCATCAGCGACCACGGCAAACCCGCGCCCGGCTTCACCGGCCCGGGCTGCCTCGATGGCGGCATTAAGCGCAAGCAGGTTGGTCTGGTCGGCAATCGAGCGGATCACGGTCAGTACGCCGCCGATGGTCGCGGATTCTTCGGCGAGTTTTTCGATCATCTGCGCGTTTTGCTGCACTTCACCGACCAGCGCGTGCAAGCCGGTCAGGCTCAGGCCGATCACGCGTTGGCCCTGTTCCACGGCTTGACCCGCGCTGCGACTGGCGCCGGCCGCCTGGCTGGCATCCCCGGCCACTTGCTGGATGGTGGCTTCCAGTTCGCCCAGGGAGTCACGGATCTGCGCGGTATCGCCGGCCTGGCGCTCGGCACCGTCATGCAGACCACTGCTCAGCTCGGCGAGGGCGCGGCTGCTGCCGGCCACTTCCTCGGCATTCCCGCGAATGGTGCCCACCAGGTCCACCAGGTAGGCGCGCAGGCGATTCAGGGAGGCTTCGATGTCGTGCAATTCACGGTTGGTCTTGCCCAGCGCAATGGGCTGGCTGAAGTCGCCCTCGGCCCAGGTGGACAGGGCTGGCGCCAGGTTGGTCAATACTCGCGCCAGGCGCCGCTGCAGGGTGTCGATCAGCAGCGCGATCAACAGGATCAGGCCGATCATCACACCTTGCATCAGGCGGACTTCGCCCTGGATCTTGGCGTGTTGCGCGCGCACCACGGGTTCCAGGCTGGCGATGGATTGTTGTACGGCGGCGATTTTCAGCTGGGTGCCTGCAGCCAGTGCGGTGCGCTGCTGGATCTGCTCACGGGTGCGCTTGAGTTCGGCGGGGTAGCGGGTCAGCAGGCTGTTGAGTTCGCGCTTGAGGTCGACGCCGGTGTCCTGGACGTCGGTTTTTCCGCTGTTTTCAAGGCCCATCATGGCTGAAAAGTCATCGGAGCTGGATTCCGCGCTGGCCTTTACGCCCAGCAGGGGTAACTGCGCCAACAGGTCGGCCTGGGTGCGGATGCTGGCGACTTCGCGCTCTACGTCATCGGCCAATTCCGCGCGCCCGCTGCTCACCAGCTTATCGCGTGCCAGTGACAGCTTGCCCAAATGCTGGGACGCGGCCAGCAGTGGCGGCAAGTAACGGGCTGCCTCGGGCGAGTTGACGCCCATTGCGTACTGGCTCAGTTGCTCCAGGTTCGCGCTCAGCTCTCGCTCGGCCTGTAGCAGCAGTGCTTGCGGGTCGCCGGCCAGTTTGCCGGCGGCCAGCAGGTCGGTTTTGCTGAAGGCATCCAGGTCCGCGAGGCTGGGACGCAGGTTTTGCGTCAGCTCGGCGGGCAATTCATCCAGGTGCTGCAAGAGGTCTTCCAGGCTCTGGCTGGCGCTACTCAAACGCAACGCGTCGCCACTGGCCAGGTAGTCGTCGATATTGCGCGCGGCCTGGTTCTGGAAGGTTTGCGACAAACCCAGGTAGCGCTCCATCAGCGTGTAAGGCCGTTCGAGTGCGCGTTGCGACCACCACAGCGTCGCCCCAAGTGCCAGGCACACGGCTACCAGAAGAAGGGTATTCAGATTGGTCAGCAGCTTCAGGCGCATGCGTGGTTTCAACCGACAGCGAAAGATAAGTGCCTGAAGTTATTGCGTTTTCATTACAAGGTTATGACGGTATCAGTGGATTCCGGTGAAAAGATGGCACTTTGCTTTGACGTGCGTGCGGCCTGCACACGGTTACGTCCGGCGCCCTTGGCGCGGTACAGCGCCTCGTCTGCCTGAGCGGCCATCATCAGGCTGTCGGAGTCGTCGCACAGCTCCACCAGCCCGGCACTGAAGGTGCACCATAAATCCTGGGGTTGGGCGGGGTAGTGAATTTCGGCAAAGCGCCCACGGATTTCATCCAGCACCTTGCAGGCCGATTCCAGGTCGGTGTCGGGCATCACGATGGCGAATTCTTCACCGCCGTAGCGGCCGATGTAATCGGTCTTGCGCAAGCGCTGCTTGAGGAACAGCGCCAAACTCTTGATGACGCGGTCGCCCATGGGGTGGCCGTGGCTGTCATTGACCCGCTTGAAATGGTCGATATCGAGCATCGCAAAGCTCAGCGGTTTGTTCTCGCGGCGTGCGCGGAAGCTGCAGTCTTCGAGCAATTGCAGGATGTGGGTATGGTTGTACAGCCCGGTCAGGCTGTCACGCACCATGCGCGCCTTGAGGTTGCGCGCGCGGGCGGCGCGGTTGCGTACGGTGGTGATCAGGTGGCGCGGCTTGATCGGCTTGGTGAGGAAGTCATCGCCGCCTTCGCTCATGGCGTCCAGCTGTTTGTCCAGGTCGTCTTCGGCCGACAAGTAGATGATGGGCACGCTGACATAACGGTCGTTGTGGCGAATCACCTTGGCCAGTTCGGTGCCGGTACAGGCGGGCATGTACATGTCGAGGATGATCAGGTCCGGCTGGAAGTCCGCCAGCTCGGCCATGGCCTGGATCGGCTCGATCAGGGTGCGCGTGACGATGCCGGCGCTGTTGAGCAGGCGCTCGGTGTGCAATGCCTGGGCGCGTGAGTCGTCGATGATCAGCACTTTATAAGGCTCGTACTGCGCGACGCAGGTCAGCACTTCGATCTTTTCCAGCAGGCTGGAGGCTTCCAGCGTGCCGGTGAGGAACTCCTGGCCGCCCGCGCGCACCGCGGCCAGGCGCGTCGGGGTATCGGTTTCGTGCAGGCTGAAGAACAACAGCGGCAGCTTTTGCTCAAGGCCTTCCTGGGCTTCGGCCGCGAGCTTGAGGCCCAGGCCGGCCCCGCAGAAATCCACATCCATCACAATCGCCGAAGGCAGGCGCTCGGCCAGCGAGGACCGAAACGCTGCCACGCTGTCCAGCGACTGGGCGCTCATGCCAAAGAATTCCAGTTGCTTGGCCAGGCGCTCGGCGCGGTCGTGATCGGCCAGCATCACGTAGATCGGCTTGCGCATCGGTGGCAGGAACGTTTGCTCAAGCTGGTCGCCCTGGCGCAGGCCGGTGCGGGACAGGCGCTGCATCAGGCGGTTGAGTTCGGTGATCACCTGGCTGCTGAGGCGGCCACGGTTCTCGTCCACGACCTTGAGGGACTCGCCAATGTGCCGCGCCAGTTGGCCGTGTTCCGGCTGTTCGAAGCGTTCGGCAAAACGCAGCAGGCGCAGGTTTGCTTCGCTGAGTTCGGACAAATCTGTGTTTGACCATTCACTGCGCTGCAGGCGTTGCCAGATCTCAAGAATTTGACGTGCCTGATGAATTACCCGCTGGGCAAAGTGCTGCTTGAGACGCTCACGGCTGGGGTCTTCTGGCTCGGTCATATCCTGACTACTAGTGAGGGTGCATGCTGAGGTCGACTGATGGCTCTATGCTAGCACCTCTTTTCTTATATATGAGTGTCATACGTCAATTAAGTACACGTCTGTGCGATTCAGTTTCTGACCTTATGGTCGCGCTGCGTAAAAAGCCGGCATGCGTTATGGTTGCAGATCTTTATAGTCGAATCTGCCCGGTGCGCCACTTTGGTTAAAAGGCCCGCACCGATGGGCACGATGGGGTAGGGTTGTGGTCGGAGTGTTTGACCGCACCCGGACAATTGACGTGCATGAACTCAAGTGATTGAAAGGATATCGCCATGCTGGACTGGAAAAATCGTGCAGGCAGTGCCAAAGGCCCCGCCCCTGAGCCAAAGTCGACCCAACGCGGCTACTTTCGCAACCTGCTGATGAGCAAAGCGTTGCTCAGCGTGCTGGCCTTGTACCTGTTGGTCACCGGCGGCCTGGGTTGGTACTGGAGCGAAGAGCCGGCGCTGTTTCCGGTCCAGCAAAACGCCCAGCTTGCTGCGGAGAAGGAAGGCAAGCAGATGGTGATTGGCTACACCACTGTCGAAACCCTCAAGACCGTGGTCGGCACGTTGCTGAACAAGCCCGGTGGCTATATCTCCAACGACCGTTTCCCGCCAGGCTTGTGGATGGACAACATGCCGAGCTGGGAATACGGCGTGCTGGTGCAGGTGCGTGACTTGACCCGTGCCCTGCGTAAAGACTTCGCCCGTTCCCAGTCGCAGTCGGCCGAGGACGCCGATTTGGCCAAGGCCGAGCCACGCTTCAACTTTGACAACAAGAGCTGGGTGCTGCCATCCAGCGAGTCGGAGTACCAGGAAGGTATCAATTCCCTGAGCCGCTACGAAGCGCGTCTGTCCGACCCTAACCAGAGAGGCGCGCTGTTCTATGCGCGTGCCGACAACCTGAACAACTGGCTGGGTGATGTCGCCACTCGTTTGGGCTCGTTGTCGCAACGCCTGTCGGCCAGTGTCGGTCGGGTCAAGCTGAACACCGCGCTGAAAACCGAAGCCCTGGCGCCGGGTGAAGTGCCGCAGGTCGATGAAGAAGTGGTGGAAACCCCATGGATGCAGATCGACAACGTGTTCTACGAGGCCCGTGGCCAGGCCTGGGCTCTGTCTCACTTGCTGCGCGCCATCGAAGTCGATTTTGCCGACGTGCTGGCCAAGAAAAATGCCACCGTCAGCGTGCGTCAGATCATTCGTGAGCTGGAGGCCTCGCAGGAGCCGGTTTGGAGCCCTATGATTCTCAACGGCAGTGGCTTTGGCGTTCTCGCCAACCACTCGCTGGTCATGGCCAACTATATTTCCCGGGCAAACGCTGCAGTGATCGACTTGCGTCAGCTCCTCAACCAGGGGTAATGATGGACGCTACTCAAAATGAGGCCGCGCACCGCGCGGCCTCTGATGCTGAACTGATCTGCTGGGTCGACGACCAGGACAACCTGCTCGGCCATCTCGTCAGGTCTGACCTGCGTGAGCGCGGCCTGATCGGCCGTTGCACCTTTATCTTCCTGTTCAATTCGGCCGGCGAACTGTGTGTGCATCGGCGCACCTTGAGCAAAGCCTTGTACCCTGGGTTTTGGGACACGGCCGCGGGTGGCATGGTCGCGGCAGGCGAGTGTTACGCCGATTCGGCGGCCCGTGAATTGGAAGAAGAGCTTGGGGTGGGCGGCGTGGACCTGGTCGAGCATGACCATTTCTACTTCGAGGATGGCGCCAGCCGGCTCTGGTGCAAATCCTATTCGGCGGTCTGGGATGGCCCCTTACGCCTGCAGCCCGAAGAGGTCATGGAAGCGCGGTTTTTACCCCTTGAAAGGGTCCTGCAGGAAGCTGAACAAAAGCCTTACTGCCCGGACGCTCAAGAGGGCTTGCGGCGCTATCTGGCCTCGCGTCGCTAAAGTTGCATAAATTGGCGCTATTTGGCTCTTAGCAAGTCGGCTTTTTGCCGTTACACTGCGCGACTTTTCACCCGAACCACCTTTGCGGTTCGGTAGCGCTGCCCCTGCCTGAGTGGGGCTTCGCGGTCGATGCCCTGTTCTGTTTACGAGAACCGAGCACCGATCTGTCTTTGTCCTCCCAAGAGGATTGCCGGTGGCCAAAAAAGCCGCATCCTTCGCTGCCCTTGGTGGCTTGGTATTTTCCACCGACGCAGGTCGACACTGCCCGGACTGTCGCCAGCCCGTGGATTCGTGTACCTGCAAACAGACCCTGATCCCTGAAGGCGACGGTATTGCCCGCGTACGACGCGAGAGCAAGGGCCGTGGCGGCAAGACGGTGACCACCATCACCGGTGTGCCGCTGGCCGAAGAAGCCCTGAAGGAACTCGCCACCACGCTGAAAAAGCGCTGTGGCACGGGTGGCGCCCTGAAAGACGGCGTCATTGAGATCCAGGGCGATCACGTCGAGTTGCTGTTGGCCGAGCTGATCAAGCTGGGTTACAAGGCGAAGAAATCCGGCGGCTAGCAGCCTCTGTGAAACCCACCCCGATCGCCGGTTTGCTGAACGCGAACGGTCGTCTCCATGGTTTTCACAGAGCCTGTTCCTGACCGGTGTCTAAACTCTGTCCTGCGAGTGGGGTCTACCTTGCTTACAGGCAAATCGTCATTTTCATTCTTTAGACTTCGCCAGCCTTACAAGAAGGGCGCGGTGATCTTCGACTTTATATAGGGGACTTCGATGTCCGTACGACGCACACGCAAAGACGATGGCAGCCAATGGACAGTTGCGGACAGCCGCAGTGTTTACGGGATTCGCCATTGGGGGGCCGGGTATTTCGCGATCAATGATGCCGGTCGCGTTGAAGTCCGTCCGAACGGCCCGAACAGCACGCCCGTCGATCTGTACGAGCAAGTCGACCAGCTGCGCAAAAGCGGTTTGTCCTTGCCGCTGCTGGTGCGTTTTCCCGATATCCTGCAAGACCGTGTACGCCAACTGACCGGCGCTTTCGATTCCAATATCGAGCGCCTGGAATACCAGAGCAAGTACACCGCGCTGTACCCGATCAAAGTGAACCAGCAGGAAGCGGTGATCGAGAACATCATCGCCACCCAGGACGTTTCCATCGGCCTGGAAGCCGGTTCCAAGCCTGAGCTGCTGGCTGTGCTGGCCTTGGCACCCAAGGGTGGCACCATCGTCTGCAACGGTTACAAAGACCGTGAGTTCATCCGCCTGGCGCTGATGGGCCAGAAGCTGGGTCACAATGTTTTCATCGTGATCGAGAAAGAATCCGAAGTTGGCCTGGTGATCGAAGAAGCCGCCAACCTCAAGGTCAAGCCGCAGGTTGGCTTGCGCGTGCGTTTGTCGTCGCTGGCGTCGAGCAAATGGGCGGACACGGGTGGCGAGAAGTCCAAGTTCGGTTTGTCGGCGGCGCAGTTGCTGTCGGTGGTCGAGCGCTTCCGCGCGGCGGGCCTCGATCAAGGCATTCGTCTGCTGCACTTCCACATGGGCTCGCAGATCGCCAACCTGGCCGACTACCAGCACGGGTTCAAGGAAGCCATTCGTTATTACGGCGAACTGCGTAACCTCGGCCTGCCGGTGGACCACATCGACGTCGGCGGCGGCTTGGGCGTGGACTACGACGGGACCCACTCGCGTAATGCCAGCTCGATCAACTACGACATGGACGATTACGCCGGCGTCGTCGTCGGTATGCTCAAGGAATTCTGCGACGCGCAGAGCCTGCCGCACCCGAACATCTTCTCTGAAAGCGGCCGCTCCCTGACCGCCCACCACGCCATGCTGGTGGTGCAAGTCACCGACGTCGAAAAACACAACGACGACGTGCCGCAAATCGAGAACAAGGAAAGCCTGCCGGAAACCGTGCAATGGCTGGTGGACCTGCTGGGCCCGACCGACATCGAAATGGTCACCGAAACCTACTGGCGCGCCACTCACTACATGAGCGACGTGGCCACCCAGTACGCTGACGGCAAACTGACCCTGGCGGAAAAAGCCCTCGCCGAGCAGTGCTACTTTGCCGTGTGCCGTCGCTTGCACAACTCGTTGAAAGCCCGTCAGCGCTCGCACCGCCAAGTGCTGGACGAACTCAACGACAAGTTGGCCGACAAGTACATCTGCAACTTCTCGGTATTCCAGAGCTTGCCGGACACCTGGGCCATCGGCCAGGTTCTGCCGATTCTGCCGCTGCACCGTCTCGACGAAGAGCCGCTGCGCCGCGCCGTGCTGCAAGACCTGACCTGCGACTCCGACGGCAAGATCAAGCAATACGTCGACGAGCAGAGCATCGAGACCAGCCTGCCGGTGCACGCCTTGAATGAAGGTGAAGACTACTTGCTGGGCATCTTCCTGGTCGGCGCTTACCAGGAAATCCTCGGTGACATGCACAACCTGTTCGGTGATACCGACTCGGTGAACATCTACCAGCGCGAAGACGGTTCGGTGTACAGCGCCGGTATCGAGACCCACGACACCATCGAAGACATGCTGCGCTATGTGCACTTGTCGCCGGAGGAGTTGATGACGCATTACCGCGACAAGTGCGCGAGCGCGAAAATCAGTGCCAGCGAGCGCACGCAGTTCCTGGATGCGTTGCGTCTCGGTTTGACCCGCTCTTCGTACCTGTCCTCGTAATATCGGCTGGCAGAGATCTAAAATGTGGGAGCGGGCTTGCTCGCGAAAGCGGTACATCAGTCACACATGTGTTAACTGATTCACCGCTTTCGCGAGCAAACCCACTCCCACATTTGTATCTTCGTTTGGTTGTACCTTCTTCGTGAGGTCTGAACGATGTCGAGCAAACTCTTGCAAGTGTTCACCCTGGCGGTCGCCGCATTTCTCGCGGCGTGCTCGCCGATCAAAGTGCTCAACGCACTGACGCCCTCCAGCACCTTCACCAAAACCGCATCCATCGCCTACGGTGATGACCCCCGGCAAAAACTCGATATCTACCGCCCCGTCGCGGCCGCACCCAACGCGCCCGTCGTGGTGTTTTTCTACGGTGGCAGTTGGAACAGCGGCGCCAAGGACGATTATGGTTTTGTCGGCGAGGCACTGGCCTCACGCGGCATCGTCGTCGTGATCGCCGACTATCGGCTCTATCCGCAAGTGCGTTACCCAAGCTTTCTTCAAGACGGCGCCCAAGCGGTGGCCTGGACGCGTCAACACATCGCCGAATACGGCGCCGACCCCACGCAGTTGTACCTGATGGGCCACAGCTCCGGCGCCTACAACGCCTCGATGCTGGCGCTGGATGCGCGCTGGCTCAATGAGGTGAACCTGGCGCCCTCGATGCTCAAGGGCTGGATTGGCCTGACCGGGCCCTATGACTTTCTGCCGATTGAAAACCGCGATGTGCGCCCGGTGTTTTTCTTTCCGAATTCCCCGGCCGACTCCCAGCCGATCAACCACGTCGACCATGGCGCGCCGCCGAGCCTGTTGATTGCCTCGGCGAGCGACACGCTGGTCAACCCCACACGCAACACCGGCGGGCTGGCGAAAAAACTGCACGACGCGGGTGTGCCGGTCGAGGTGTTTTACTTCACCAAGACCAACCACGCGACATTGGTGGCATCGATTGCCAAACCCTTGCGCTGGCTGGCACCAGTGCTGGATCGGGTCACGGCGTTTATCCAGTCCACTCCGGGCCAGTGAGGCTGGCGCTATTGGACGATGAGGCTGTACACGGTTGAGGTCTCGGTACTTGCTTCCTCCAGCGTGACGGAGCGCAGCGTGTGGTCCGGTGATGCAGGCGTGATTGTCAGCGCAACCCCATTACTCATCAGCGTGCGACTCTGGGGCGACAGGGTCGCTCGAATGCCCTGCTGCGTCGCGAATATCTGGAAACCCGTCTGGTTCCAGACCTCCACGGCGCTTGAGGCAGGCAGCTCCGGCAGGGTTGCAGGCATGTCGCTCCCCGGTTTGATTGCCCACTCGCCGGTGTCCGGGGTGACCTGTGGGGTTTGAATGGCAGGTGCAGCGACGACATCGCTCGGAGGCGGCGATTTTTTTGCCTTGGCCGCACGCATCGTGGCGGCCACGATTAAACCGGCCACTAGCAACGCGCCGATGATAAATACGGTATTGCTGCCCATGTTTGTTCGTCCCTGAGTGGAAAGAAGGTTGAGGCCGGAAACGTATCGCTGTGCAGGCCCAACCTTCATTCAACGTCGGTGACGGGGTTTTGTAACCTGTGAGAACTAACAGGTCGGCTCGCCGAGCCACGCGTTTCTCTTGTTCAATCGCCAAGCGATCGCCCACAGCGTGAGACTGCGCAAGGCCATGAACAACAGGAAGCTTATCCACAAGCCGTGGTTGCCGTAGCCCTGCAAGACCCACGCGAACGGCAGCAAAATCACCACGGTCAGCAGCATGCCGTTGCGCATTTCCCGTGCGCGGGTAGCGCCGATAAACAGGCCGTCCAGCAAGTAACTCCACACGGCAATCAGCGGCAGCACCGCCAGATAAGGCAAGTAGATATCGGCGGTTTCGCGCACGCTGGGGATATTGGTTTGCATGGCGATAAACAGGTGGCCGCCAAAGGTAAACAGCAGCGCGAAGCCCACACTGGCGATCAATGACCAACCGCAGGCGACCACCAATGCACGGCGTAACGCCTGGCGGTCGTGGGCGCCGATGGCATGCCCGCACAGGGCCTCGACTGCGTGGGCCAAACCGTCCAGGGCATGCGCAGTCAGCAGCAGGCCATTGAGCAGCAGCGCATTGGCCGCCACGGTGGCATCACCCAGACGGGCGCCTTGCACCGTGATCATGAAGAATACCGACTGCAGTGCCAGGCTGCGGATGAAGATGTCACGGTTCACCGCCAGCAGCGGGCGCCAGCTTTGCCAGCGCTTGAGTGCGGCCCAGGCGATATGCCCGGGATAGGCGCGCAAGGCGTTTTGCGTGAGCGCCAGACCGAGCAGGGCACCGGTCCATTCGGCGATGACCGATGCGCGTGCGGAGCCGACTACGCCCCATTCCAGGCCCAGTACAAACCACAGGTTCAGGGCGATATTGACCAGGTTGGTGGTCAGCAGAATCGCCAACGGTGCACGGGCGTTCTGCGTGCCGAGGAACCAGCCGACCAGCGCATAGCTGGCCAGCGCAGCAGGCAGGCCGAACAAACGCGTGTGGAAAAAGTCGCGGGTCAGTTGATTCAGCTCGGGGGAGGGCTGCATCCACTCCAGCGTCAACTGGCTCAGCGGGATGCCCACCGTGCCCAAGAGCATCGCCAGGCCCAGCGCCAGCAGCAGACCTTGCAGCAGCACCTGTCGCAACGCTGCACCATCGCCACGCCCGGCGGCCTGCGCGGCAAACCCGGTGGAGCCCATGCGCAGAAAACCCATGGCCCAGGCGAGGAAGGTATAGAGGCTGGCCCCTACGGCCACGGCGCCCAGTTGGTGGGCGTGTGGCAAGTGGCCGATGACCATGCTGTCGACCAGGGCTACCAGCGGCACCGAGATGTTCGACAAAATCATCGGTGCGGCCAGGGCCCAGACGCGGCGATGGGTGGGGCGGTCGCGCCAGTCGGTGAGTAACGTGAGTGTTTTCAAGTATCAGTGCACAACCCAGCTGAGCAGCCACAGGCCCAGCATCAACCAGATAATCCCGGCAATGATCGACGCCCGCATAAACGCGCGCACTGCCGAGTACAGCAGCAACAGCCCGATGATCAGGGTGATGATGCTGATGATCGACGTATCCATGCCCAGGGATTTGGACAGCCCGTCGACAAAATCGCCGCCGGCATGGGACAGCGTGTTGAACAGCCCGCTGAACAGCTCGACGATAAAGTGGATGATCTGGCCGATTTTGAGACCCAGCCAGCCGAAAAAGTCTGTTTGCATGTGTGTGTCCTGATGAATAGGTGGGCGTAGCTGCCGGACCTGAGCCTTTGGTCGTTATCGGCGCACGCGAGTTCCCTTCTAGCATAGAGGTTTACGGCGTGCAGGGATTCACTTGCCTTCGCTAATCATCCGCCCGAAGCTATACACCTTCAGGAGCCCCCGCATGAACCTCGAACACCTCACCGAACGCCTGCACCGTATCCGCGATGCCAATCACTGGAAGCAGTTCCACAGCCCGAAAAACCTGGCCATGGCCGCCAGCGTGGAAATGTCCGAGCTGGTGGAGATCTTCCAGTGGCTGACCGAAGACCAGTCGCGGCAACTGCCCGCAGACCAACTCGCCCATGCCGGGCAGGAAGTCGGCGATATTGTGCTGTACCTGCTGTTGCTGTGCAGTGAGCTGGGCCTGGACATGAATGAAGTGGTGCGCGCGAAACTGGCCGACAGCGAACGGCGGTTTGCCCATGAGTGATCGTCATTTCGACCAGTTGGCCACGCGCTTCGCCGAGAAAATCTACGGCGGCGCCAAAGGTGCGATTCGCCTGGCGGTGCTCCAGGCCGACCTGATCGAAGCCCTGCCGGACCGCCCGTTGCGTGTGCTGGATATCGGCGCCGGCCTGGGGCATATGTCGTTGTGGCTGGCCGAACGCGGCCATCAGGTCACGCTGGCCGAGCCCGCCGAGCCGATGCTCGACGGCGCGCGCCAACGCTTTGCCGATGCGGGGCAGACCGCGACTTTTATTCACGCGCCCTGGCAGGACCTGCTTGGCCAACTCACCGAGCCTTACGACCTGGTGCTGTGCCACGCGGTGCTGGAATGGTTGGCCGAACCCCATGCGATACTGCCGGTGCTGCACCAACTCACGGTGCCCGGCGGCTGGTTGTCGCTGGCGTTTTACAACCGTGATGCGCTGATTTATCGCAACCTGCTCAAAGGCCACTTCCGCAAAATGCGCAAGAACGACATGGCCGGCGAAAAGCAGAGCCTGACGCCGCAACAACCCCTCGACCCACGCGAGCTGGCAGCGCAACTCGACGGGCTATGGCAGGTCGAAAGCCAAAGTGGCGTGCGGGTGTTCCACGACTACATGCCGGTGGAATTCCAGGCCCGCGCCGATTTACAGGATTTGTTGGAGATGGAACTCGCTCACCGTCGTCACCCAAGCTTTGCCGGACTTGGGCGTTATTTACACTGGATATGCCGTCCGGTTTAAGCGGCCCAGTCTGCGGAGGTCGAAATGCGTCGTCTCTGTTTGATCCTGTTGTCCCTGGGGTTGGGCGCATGCTCCAGCCCGAATCCTTACGTGGCCGCCTCGGCCCCGATGCCACCGGCGCCGGCACAGGCGGCCAACACCTTTGATGCCAGCGCTTACCCGGCGCCGGTCCGCGACTATGGCGCCTACCGCAGTTGGGCCTGGCTTAACGGCCAACTGCCGGCGGATTCGGCGTGGGCCGACTCGGCGCAAATTGCCGAGGCGGTCAGCGGTGCCCTTGACCAGCGCGGCTTGCGCCCCCTGCATGACAACCGTGCGCCCGACTTGCTGGTAAGCGCCGACGTGCGCCTGGAAAAACGCCTGCGCCAGGTCCAGGACGATTATGGCTATGGTTACGGTGGCTATAACCGCTATGGCAACGGTTACGGCATGTACAACTCGGTGCCGGTGGTGCGCACCTATGAAGTGACGGTGGCGGTGGCGCGTATCAGCCTGTTCGATGCCCGCACCCGCCAGCCGGTCTGGAGCACCAGCGCCGAAACGACCAGCCAGGGCAGCTTGAGCGAGCGGGCGGATGCGCTGCGCGAAGCCATGCAGAAGGCCATGACGGCTTACCCGCCCAGTTAGCCGCTATTCTCATCTCAGGCTTATGGCGTTTTTTGGAGAACAATCATGCTTCGTCGCTTCGCTGCACTTGCTGTTGTTTTACTGCTGGGGGGCTGCCAGACCAGTCAGGTCAACAACGACTATGACGCCAGCCGCGACTTCGGGGCCTACCGCAACTGGGCCTGGAAGGACCCGGCCCTGCAATATCGCCCGGATGACCCGCGCATCAAGAGCGACCTCACTGAGCAACGCATCCGCCAGGCCGTGGCTGAACAACTTGACCAGCGCGGTCTGCGTCCCGCAGCGGCAGGCACCAAGGCTGACCTGAACGTGCAGGTTTACCTGATCGTCGAAGACCGCCAGCAACAAGTCACGACCAATTACGGCGGCGCCTGGGGCGGCCCGTGGAACGGGTACTGGGGCGCGCCGATGTACAACGAAACGCGCAACATCACCTACAAGGTGGCAACCCTGCAGGTCGACCTGTTGGACGGCAAGGATGGCAAGCTGGTGTGGCGTGGCAGCGACGAGCAGATGATGAGCAGCACGCCGAACCCGCAGGACCGCAGCAATGCGATCCGCACCACCGTGACCAAGATCCTCTCGAATTACCCACCGCACTGAACCTGAGCTGTGCGGGAGCAAACCGCCTCCCGCATTTGCCCGTCATCCTCCGCAGCCCTTGTCTACACTCATTGACACCCCAGGAGAGTAAGCGCTCGGCAACTCGCCGGCACAGGAGTGCTCGATGTCTCCCCGATTGGCTTGCAAGCAGCGCGGTGCCATTGGCTTGATGGCGGCTGGCGTGTTGGCGTTGGTGTTGGTCTGCACGTTGCTGGTGGTCGACAGCGGCCGTTTGTACCTGGAGAAACGCAAGCTGCAAGGCGTGGCGGATACGGCGGCACTGGAAGCCGTGAGTCGCGGCGGGACCTGTGTGGCGGGCCTGAGCGCAGCGGCTTATGCGGCGCAGAGTGTGGCCCGCAACTATTTTGTGGTGGGTAACGGCAATAGCCTGGCGACCCTTTGCGGCACGGTAACGACTGGCGCGTCTGGGGTGCGCACCTTCAGTGCCAACCCTGCGGTGTCATCGGCGATTCAAGTGGTGCTCAGCAAAACTGTCACGACCAGCGTGGCCGGCGGGATCTGGGCACTCGTTTCCGGCGGCCCGATCAGCGTCAACACCGTCTTGACGGCGACGGCAGTGGCGGCCAAGCCTGCGCCATCGTTGGCCCAGCTCACCATCAACAGCACCCTGGCCAGCGTCAACACAGCCAGCGCGAGCCTGTTGAACCCGTTGTTCAGCGGCTTGCTCGGCGGCAACGTCAACCTGACCCTGGCGGGCTGGAACGGCTTGCTCACTACCAATATCAACCTGCTCAGTTACCTCGACCAGTTGGCGGTCAACCTGAACGTGGCCGCCGGTAACTACACCCAGTTGCTCAACACCACGGTCACCGCGTCGCAGTTGATCCAGGCCGCGATCAGCGTGCTGACCGCCAACGGGGCGACGGCAGACGTGTTGACGGCGCTGGGCAACCTGCAAGTCGCTGCGATCAACCAGGCGCCCTTGACCCTCGGGCAAATCCTGCAATTGCAGACGGGCACCACCGCGGCCGCGCTGAACGCCAACCTGCAGGTGTTCCAACTGATCCAGGGCGTGGTGCAACTGTCCAACAGCCAGAGCGCGGTGGCGGCAACCTTGCCGGTGAGCCTGCTGGGGCTGGCCAATATCACCACCCAAGTCAAAGTGATTGAGCCACCGCAATTGTCGGCCATTGGCAACCCGGCACTGGCCGCCGCCAACCCACTGGGGCCGAATGCGATTTATGTACGTACCGCTCAGGTGCGTACGCAGGTGACGGTCAGCTTGCCGGTGTTGAGTAACTTGTCAGGGCTGACCACCGCGGTGAATAACCTGGTGGGGCCGTTGACGCCGGTGGTCAATGGCCTGCTGAGCTTGAACCTGGTGACCACCATCAACTCGGCGCTGTGTTTGCTGGGGGCCGGGTGCCAACAGTTGGATTTGCTGCCGTTGCCGGGCAACTTGCCGCTTAACATCGTGCTGGATGCCGGGGGCGCCAGCAGTTATGTCACCGCGTACAGCTGCCCAACCGGCAACGCAGGTACCAAGAGTCTGACGGCGAACACCACAACCTCTGTGGCATCGCTGAATGTGGGCGCGATCACGAATGCGTTTTCCACCACACAGCCGATGACGGTGGCCCCTCTGGCACTGATCGATATTGGCACCAAGACCTGTCACATGATTGCCTTTATCGGCAGTTGCGGTCCCCGGGTGCCATTTGCCGGCGGCGGTATCGGCATCAAGGTGCAAAGCCCGATCGTGGGGAGCAGCCAAACCCAGGTGTTTTCCAGCCCCACGCCGTTTGCCACACCACCCAACGTAGGCCTTACGCCTAGCTATTTGGCCGCCACGCCCGCCACCAATGTGGTGAGCAGCCTTTCCACCACCCTCAGTGGCGTGGGCATTACCGCCTATCAGCCGGTGGGCAATAACCCGCTGGGCAGCCTGATTGCGAATACGGTCTCGCTGTTAAGCGGTGTCAGCGCCATCGTCACGCCGGTCGTGGATAGCCTGCTGGCCCCATTGCTCAACCCGATCCTGAACAACCTGTTGAACAGCCTGGGGATCAGCCTGGCGAATGTGAACGTCGGCGCCAACCTGACCTGCGGCCAGACCGGCGAAGCCTACCTGGTGATTTAAGCGTCGGTGGCCCTGGGCAGCTCAATACAAAACCGCGCGCCGTGTTCACCGTTGCTGACGCTCAGGCGCCCGCCCATGTTTTCCACGATGCCGTAGCTCACCGACAAGCCCAACCCGGTCCCCACGCCAATCGGCTTGGTGGTGAAGAACGGTTCGAAGATTCGCTCCAGTAAACGTGGGTCGATGCCGCCGCCGTTGTCTTCGACCCAGATGCGTACGTGGCGGCTGTCGTGTTCGGTGTGCACTGCAATCCAGGGGCGCAACGCGGGGTTTTTCTCGCGTTGGCTGACCAGCGCATCGCGGGCGTTGACCATCAGGTTGATCAACACCTGTTCAAGTTGGTCGATGTAGCCTTTGACCTGCACCGGAACCTGCGCCTGGGTCAGGCGCACGTCCACGCCTTTGCCGCGCAGGCCTTCGCTGAGCAACGACAGTGTGCCCTCCAGCGCCTGCGCCGGGTCGAAGGGTTGTTGCTCGATCTCCGAACGGCGGCCGAACACGCGCATGTGGTCCACCACACGGGCCGCACGCTGTACCTGTGCGTCAATGCGCTGCAGTTTTTCGGTCAGGTAATCGACCTGCGCGTCGCCATTGCCCAGGCGCTTGAGCACATTGACGATGGCCATGCGCATCACATTCAGTGGCTGGTTGATCTCGTGGGCCAGGCCGGTGGCCATTTCGCCGAGGGTGGCCATTTTCGCGCTTTGCGTCAGTTGTTGCTGAGAGCGGCGCACCTCGGTGTTGTCGCGGCCCACGGCCTGTACTTCCACCAATGCGCCGTGCTCATCAAATACCCCGCGGTCCGACCACACCCACCAGGCATGTTCGCGCCCAGGTAATTGCAGGCTGATTTCGGCGGTGCTGACGGGAAATTCCGGCGTCAGTTGCTCGATGCGGTGGGTAAATGCCTCGCGCTGTTCGGTCGACAGCCAGTCCCCCAGGTTCACCCCGTGCAGCTGTGCGGGTGAACATTCCAGGTAGTTGGCCAGTGGCGTGTTGCCAAACGTCAGGGTCAGGTCCGGGCGGTAGCGGCAAATCATCGCCGGGGAGTCTTCGACGAGGATTCGGTAGCGCTCCTCGCTGTCCTTGACCTGTTGCGCCGCCAGGGTCGCCTCGGTGACATCAAGCCACAGGCCGACCGCTTCCACCGGCACGCCAAGGTCGTCGCGCAGCAACTTGGCTTCGTCGAGCAGCCAGTGGTAGTCGCCCTGTTTGTCCTGCACACGATAACGGCTGCGCACGCTGCCTTCACGCAGCAGTTGGCGGGTGCGCTGGAAGTACAGGTCGCGGTCGTCCGGGTGTACCCATTGCACCAGGCTGTCGTGGTTGCACTCGGCGAGTGTACGGCCGAGCAAGGGGAGCAGGCTGTCACTGAAAAACACCGGCTGCAGGGCCCCGTTCACATAGCGCTGCACATAGATCACCGCCGGTGAGCTGGCGATCAGGTTGTCCAACCGGGCGTGGGCGGCGTCGGCTTGCAGTTGCTGGTTCTTGATGTCACTGATATCGAGCATAAAGCCGACCCAGCGACGTTGCTCACCGGCGCCCAGCACTTGGCCCTGCACGCGATACCAGGTCGGCGGCCGGTCGGGGTCGCTGCGGTTCAGGCGTACGCTGGCGAGCAACGGCTTACCCAGGGTTTGCAGGTCGTGCAGACGACTGTGCAGCTCCTGGCGGTCGGCGGGGTGGATCAGGTTCAGCCACGTGTCCAGAGGTTGCCGAGTCGGGCCTTCCTCCGGGTCGAGGTTGCGTATCAATTGGGGGGCGAGCTGGATTTCGTCACTCGCGGGCAACAACTCAAACCAGCCAGTGCCCAGCAAGCCTTGCAGGGCTTCCAGGCGTTCCAGTTGTTGATGGTGACGGTGTTCGCGCAGGCGGCTGAGCAATGGCGCGGCCAGGGCAGCAGCGAGGTTCAGCCAGTCTCGATCGCCGGTGTGCGGTTGGCCGCTGTAGGCGCCGCACAGCAGCCATGCGGCGACGCCTTGGCCATCGCGATAGGGCACCAGAAAACCATCGGCATTCCCAAATACGCTATGCAAACGCGGGTGTTCACCACGCCCATAGGGGGCTTGCAGGCTCAGCGGCGTCGTACCGTTGAGACTTTCCAGGCAGGTGCCGAGCCGCTGACCGGCGTGCCAGAACAGCGGGGCGTCATGGTTGGCGTACTGGCTGTAGATCATCCAGCCCTGATCTTCCTGATCGAGCAAGGCGAGGGCGACACACGGGATACGCCAGCGTTGCGCGACGCTGCACAACTGTTCATTGAACACCTCGGGCAGGCGGCTGAGGCTGCACACGCGCAATTGCTCACTTACCCGGCTGGTCAGTTGATGGTTCTGTTCGCGCTGTTCGGCCCGGTCTCGGCCGCCGAGCAAATCGCCGATATCGACGGCATGCAACAGCCAGCCGTGCTCGTGGGCTTCTATCGTCGCCCGGGTGTGCAGGATCTGCCCGGCTACGCTGTGGAAATCCAGGTCGAGGCTGTGGCGTTGCCAATCGGCCGGCACACCTTCCACTGCCAGGGCGCTATGGGTACACAGAAGGTCGTGCAAGCGTGGCGAGTTCACCGGGTGCCCCAACTGCGGGCGCAGCGTGCCGCTGATCTCCAGCACATGGCCTTGAGCATCCAACTGCATGTGCAAACCGGCAGCCGGGGTCAGTGGCGTGTCGATAGCCAGCGCGCTACTGCGGCCGAGCAGGCGCCCGAAGAGTTTGTCGCCGGAACTCAAAATTGCAGGCTCGACTGGGCCTGCAACGTCACCGGCAATTGCGGCACGGTGCCAATGCCGGGCAGGACAATAAAGGGCATGACCGACTGGAGATTGGCCGACGGGTAGTTGATCTGCACCGACAGCAGGCCGTTGTTGAAGGTGGTGCTGATTTGGTTGATGTTGAAGTTGTACGCCGGCGGAATCCAATACAAACGCGTGGTGATAGCGTTTTTGGCGGTGCTCTGCACGGCGGCCTGGTAGCCCGGCATCGTCGGGTCCAGGGCCACGCTCAGCCGCACGGCCTCGGCGGTTGCCTGGTTGAACGACTGCAAGAGCAGCAGCGGCAGGCTATAGCTGACCATGCCGTAGAACACGGCGAAAAAAATCACAAACACGGCCACAAATTCGATCGCTGCCGTGCCTTTTTGCTTACTGGGGAGGCTTGTTTTCATCACCGCGTCTACCCTGACGGCTACTACTTGATATCAGCATAGAATCAATCGGCGAAAAGGGACGTTTTTTAGTGATCCAAGCTGCGGTGGTGCTGTTGTGGTTGGCGCTGTGTGCGAGGCAGGACGCCCGGCAACGATTGCTTGCCAATCGCCTGACGCTGGGCGCGGCCCTGTTGGCGTTGATTTATCTTGTGTGGACGGGCAACACCTGGCTCGGTGCATCCGTCGCGCAGGGGCTGTGGGCGTTTATCCTCGCGCTGCTGTTGACCTTGCCCGGTTACGCCCTTGGCCGGCTGGGGGCGGGGGACGTCAAGCTGCTTGCGGCGCTGGCGCTGGCATCGAATGCCGAGTATTTGCTGGGGTCATTTGTCGGCGCTGCGGCCGTCAATGTGCTCTGGCTGTTACTCGCGCCAAAACTGTGGCCGCTTATGCGTCAAGGGCTTAAAACGCATCTGCTGTACCTGGCCCCGAATTCGTCAAAAAAATTGCCGTTTGCGCCGTTTTTACTGGTGGGCTTTGCACTCGCCTGGTTTTGGATCCATTAGTCGTCAGAGGGTATTAACGCTATGTACATAGTCAGAAAGTACGTCTACGTTTAATACGCAGGTGCAGGAATATTTCGTGGTGAAGGATTAGTCAAACTATTGGCTTGCAAGGCATGGAGTCGCGCGTGAACAAGCTTACCTCTGCAGTAAAAGTGCTCGTAGTCGATGATCAGCCGTTGATCGTGGAAGAGCTTTGTGAGTTCCTTGAAAGCAGCGGTTTCCGCTGCGTGCCTTGTGAGTCCAGCCAACAGGCCTTGAAACGCTTCAGCGAAGACGCCGAGATCGGCCTGGTGCTGTGCGACCTGCATATGCCGGACATGGACGGCATCGAGCTGGTCCAGGCCCTGCAAAAGGTGGCCGGCAAACAGCGCGCCTTCGAGGCGATCATGTTGACCGGCCGCGCCGATAAGCAAGATGTGATCAAGGCCCTGCGCGCGGGGATCGCGGACTACTACCAGAAGCCGATCAACCTGCACGAGTTGCTCGAAGGCTTGCAGCGCCAGGAAGCCGCGCTGGAAGAACGCAAGAAGGAGCTGCAACTGGGGCACCTGAACCAGAAGCTGCAATTTCTTTCCGAGTCCATCAATGATCTGTACCAGGACCTCGACAAAGTGCGCCGCAGCCCGCAAGTGCTGGAAGGCGAAGATGCCTCGGCCGAGGAGGTCGGGCCGTTAGAAACGCCGGCGATCTTCAACCAATTGTCGCCGCGTCAGTTGGACGTCGCGCGGCTGGTGGGCAAGGGGCAGACCAACTATCAAATCGCCTGCGAGCTGGGCATTACCGAGAACACCGTGAAGCTGTATGTGTCCCAGGTTCTACGCCTGACCCACATGCATAACCGCACGCAATTGGCGTTGGCGCTATCGCCGAACAATTCGGCAATGCGCCAGCGTGTCACTGCCCACTGACCCTGTCCTTTCACACTCGGCCAAAATGTGGGAGCGGGCTTGCTCGCGAAAGCGGTGAATCGGCTGAGGATGTCTCGGCTGCTACCACGCATTCGCGAGCAAGCCCGCTCCTCCATTTGGCACGACGCGGGTGCCGGATTGGCTCAATTACTGCCTTGGGTCTGCCCACCGACTTTCTGTTCGAAATACTCCGGAATCGGATGCTTGTAGCTCTCCAGTAAGCGCTGGGCGGCTTGTTCGCGTTCTGCGGCCGTGGCCTTTTGCGGTGTCGTTGATGCGGCACGCCCACTGGCCTGCAAGGTCAGCCAGCTCTCGGTGACTGCCTGCTGCGGCGACGAGGGGCCGGGGTCTATGGCCATCACGCTCAGGGGCATTACCAGCACTGCCAGGCTGGTCAGATAAGGCACGTTCATGATCAATTCCTCGGGTGGCTGGCTGGATCGACGACCGTCGCGATCTGGTCCTTGGCCTTGGCGACGGTTGCGCTGGAGCCCTTGAGTTTTTCGGCCCTGGCCTGGGCATCGGTGACTTGTTCGGGGCTCAGGCCCATTTGAGTGACCAGTTGCGCGGCCTGCTGCCAGTTGTCCTGATAGATCAGCAGGGTCACCAGGTTGATCGCCGCCAGCGGGTCGCTCTGCTTGAGTTCCATGGCGGTCAAGAATTCGAATCGCGCATCCTCAAGACGCAGTTGGTTGAGGTACACCACGCCCAGGTCGTTGCGGATCTTTTCGTCGGTCGGGGCCAGTCGCGCCGCGCGTTGCAAGTGCGACATGGCTTGCCCGTTGTCGCCCTTGGCCGAGGCCAGTTGCCCCAACCCGTGTTCGCCTTCTGCGGCCATGCAGGTGCCGAGCAGGCTGCGATAAAGTGGCTCGGCCTCGCTGCGTCCCAGCAACCGATAAGCCTTGGCCTGGCGCAGGCGCACCTGGGGCAGCGTGGCCGGCAAGCTCTGCAGGTTGGCCAGGCTGGCGTGCAGCTTGCCGTCGTTGGCCATTTCATCGGCCAGGTTCAGCGACAGTTCCTGGTCGGCGCCGGGCTTGGGGCAGGTGCCGGTGGCCGTCAGGGCGCCCCACGGGGTCTGGCCATTGGTGGCGCAACCGCCGAGCAGTAACAGGCTCATACCGGCTATCAAGGCTTTCATCGGGCGCTCCTCATAAGTTACTCAAGGCCCGAGAGATACCGATAAACGCCGGCCCCCCAAGCACGATCAGCAGGGCGGGAAACAAAAACACCATCATCACTACCGACATTTTCGCGGACATTTTCGACACGAATTCCTGAATGCGCGTCAGGCGTCGGTCGTCGAGCAATTGCTTGAGCGCCAATAACGATTTCATCGCGCCGCCGCCCTGCTGCACCAGTTGCTGGAGGATGGTGCAGGTGTCGGTGAATTCGTCCACGGCCAGCATCCTGGCGGTTTTACCCAGCTCTTCGCTGAGTTCCAGGCCGGAGTCGACGCGGGTCAGGATCAGGCGCAGTTCATGGGTCAGCGCCGGCAGCAGGCGCTGCGCTTCAATGCTCAACACGCGTAGCGCTTGTTCGACCGCCATGCCGGATTCGAACAGAATGCGCAGCAGCGGAATGAACGTGGAGACCTCGCGCGCAATGCGTTGCTGCCGCGCATTGGCGGCCCTGGCCAGAATCCGCTTGGGCAGCAGGTAGCCGATGCCCAGGCCAATCAAGGGCGCCAGCCACGGCGACGCCGTGTGGGGAAACAGCAGTTGCTGGCCCACCAACACAACGCCCAACAGCAGTAACGGGGTGCCCACTTGGATGGCCGCGAACATGGAGCGCTGGGAGGCCTGGCGCCAGCCGACCCGGTTGAGCAGGGTTTGGGTTTCGTTGTCCAGGCTGACCGAACGCTGCGCCAAAGGGCTGTTGCCCAGTTGGCGCATTAGGTTGCCGAGCTTGTGTTCGCTGCCCATCTGGCCCTGCAAACGCTGGGCGACCAGGCGTTGGCTGCGCCGATGTTTAATCAAGTTGGCCAGCACCAGCGCCAGGGCAGCCAGGAACAGTACGGCGCTGATCAGCAGCGAAATAGCCATCTCATACGCTCCGCAACATGCGCCACAAGGTGAAGCAGCCCAACAGCTGCATGATCAGCGCCACGAACAACAGCATGCGCCCGGTGCCGTCATTCCACATGGTCATCAGGTAGGCGGGGTTCACCGCCAGGAAGTAGCCGATCATCGAGATCGGCAGAGCGGTGAGCACATAGGCGGTCACCCGGGTTTCGCCGGTCAGAGCGCGTAGCTGGCGAGCGGCCTGCTCGCGCTCGCGGATCATCTTGATCAGGTTTTCCAGCAGTTCACTGGCGTTGCCGCCATAGCGATGGTTGACCTTCAGGCCCAACGCGAACAGGCGAAACTCATCACGCTCGTAGAACTCGGCAAAGTCGTGGGCGGATTCCGGCAGGCTGACACCCAACTGCACGTTGCGCCGGATACGGCCCATGGCCTCTTGCAGCGGGTCCTCTGTGATCTCGATACCGCCCAGCACCGCATCGGCCAACGTGCGTCCGGCCTTGAGGCTGCGCACGGTATGGTCGAGCAATTGCGGTAACTGTTCGATCATGCGCTTGATGCGTCGTTGGTAGCGCCAGGCGATGTACAGGCGCAACAGCAACAGCGGCAATACCAGCATCACCAGCAGTCCGGCCCAACCGGCCACCAACCCACCCAGCACGACGCCCAGGACCCACATCGTCAGCCACAGCCCCAAGCTGTCGCTGGGTTTGCCGAGGCCCGCACGCAGGAACATTTTTTCCACGCCACTCCACTGGCCGGCCTCTTCGGTCAGTTGCGGCTGGCCTTCGGCGAGCCGGCCCAACACGCGCTCGGTCTGGGCGCGGCGCAGGCCGTTTTGAAAGGACCGAAGCGACAGGCCGATCAGGATCAGGCAGATGAGCAGCAGGATAGCCCCGGTCATGGTTGTGCCTCCTTCAAGGCAGTGTCGGTTCGCGGCGCAGTTTTTCGCCGGCAGGGTTGACCGCTTCGCGCAGAAAACCGAAACCGGTACGCCGGTCATGGCGGAACAGGGTGTTAGTCACGTAGACGTCTTCGCGGATGCCCACCACCTCGACCACTTCGCTGACGCAACGACGCCCGTCGGGCAGGCGGGTCAGTTGGATCACCACATCCAGGGCCGCGCAGATCATTTGCCGCAGGGTTTTCTCCGCCACCACGCGGCCGGTCAACCCCACCAGGGTTTCCAGGCGCAGCAGCGCATCACCGGCGTTGTTGGCGTGCACGGTGCTCATGGAACCGTCGTGGCCGGTGTTCATGGCGGTCAGTACATCGAGCACTTCGACACCACGGATCTCGCCGAGAATAATGCGGTCGGGGCGCATCCGCAGGGCGTTGCGGATCAGGTCGCTGGCCTTGACCTCGCCGTGGCCCTCGGCGTTCGGCGGGCGGGTTTCCAGGCGCACGACGTGCGGGTGGCCCAGTTGCAACTCGGCCACGTCCTCGATGGTGACCAGGCGTTCATGGGGGTTGATCAATTGGCTGAGAATATTCAGCAAAGTGGTTTTGCCGGTGCCGGTGCCGCCACTGATGAGGATGTTGCAGCGCTTGCCGACCGCGTCCTGGAAGAAGTCAAAGATGTTCTGGTCGATGGTCTGCATCGCGACCAGGTCGCTGCTCTTGAGCATGTCCTTGCGAAATTTACGTATCGACAGGCACGGTCCATCAAGGGCGATCGGCGGGATGATCGCGTTGACCCGGCTGCCATCGGGCAGACGGGCGTCGACCATCGGCGATGACTCATCCAGGCGCCGGCCCAGCGGCGCGAGGATGCGTTGCATCACCCGCTCAACGTGGTGCGAATCGATAAAGCGCAGGTCGCTCTGGTGCAGCAAACCGTCACGCTCGATAAACACCCGGTGTGGGCCATTGACCAGGATTTCCGTCACGGACGGGTCGCGCAGCAGGACTTCCAGTGGGCCGAAACCGGTCAACTCGTCGACGATTTCTTCGGCCAGCCGTTCCATCTCATAACGGGAAATCGCCAGGTGCAGGCGGTTGATGTATTCAGCGACTTTGTCGATGACGAACTGCGCCAACAGCTGGCGCGAGCCCTCCAGCAGGTTTTTCCCCGACTCTTCGATGGCATCGATGATGTAACGATGCAGCACCAGCTTCAGCCCGTCGTGGTCCGTATTGCCCCCGAATTCGCGAGCCGGTGTGCCAAAGAGTTTTTCGCCGTTCATTTGCCGGCTCCCAGCAAGCGTTCAAGCCAGGTGTTGGACGGTTTCTTCATGCCTTCCGAGCGTTTTGCGAGGCGCTCGCCGAGGGTTTTCAGGGCGTGGGTCAGGCTTTCCCGAGGGGCCAGTGCAAACAGGGTTTGCCCCTGGTTCTTGGCGTTCAGGCGCACCTCCGGGCTAAACGGCAACACGGCGATCACTTCCAGCCCGAAGCTTTTGCCCAAGGCCTCGGCATCGGGCGCGCAGCCTTTGATATAGCGGTCGACCAAGAGCTTGGCGTGCTCCAGTTTCATGCCTTTTTCGCGCCACTGTTTAAGCACGCCAAGGTTGCGACGGCAGTCCAGTACGCTCTGGTCGGCGCACCACAACAGCTTGTCGCAGTGGCTGACAAACGTGCGCAGCGCTTCGCTGTCCGGTTGGCCGGCGAGGTTCACCACAATGTGTTGGAAGTGCTGGCGCAAGGCACTGAGCAGCATGTACAGCTCGGCGGCGCTGGTCAGCTCCAGGGGCTCGTCGTTGGGGGCGTAGGCGAGGATGCGCAGACCGTCTTCGGCTGAGGTAAACGCGCTGTTGATCAGGGTGGTGTCCAACCGCCTGAGGTGGCGCAGGGCATCGCCAAAATTGAATGAGCTTTCCAGCCCCAGCAGCGCCAGGCTGTCGCCGCGGGGCAGGCCCAGGTCCAGCAGCAACGTTTGCTGGCCGCTCTTTTGCACGACCAACGCCAAATGGCTGGTGAGCAGGGCGCCGTCGGCATTGCTTTGGGTGCCGTACAGCACGGTCAGGCCGCCCAGTTGGGTGTTGGTGGTGACCTGCGGCAAGCGCTTGCTCAGGCGGCGCACCAGCCCGGCGACTTCGCTGGAGCGTGAACCGTAGGCGACAAAATCCCGGGCGCCGGCGCGCATTGCATTGAGTACCAACTGGTTGTCCATGCCGTCACCGAGGGCGACGATGGCCAGCATCGGCTTGGCTTCCAGCGCACCTTCGATCAGCGCGCTTTGGGCGACCACGTGCTCACGGTCGAGGCCGATGAACACCAGGTTGGCGAAGGTGACATCCACCAGCGCCAGCAGCTCGTCCAGGGTGCCACTGCCGGCACTGACCACTTGGCCAAGCGGCGCCAACGCGCCCTGCAGCCATTCCAGGTCGGTGGTATTGCGCGTGATTGCCAGAAACGTCTGGCTCAGGCTATCGCTCATTGGGACAAACCGTTGAGTCGGTCGAAATTACCGTTTTCCAGAAAATACAGGCGGTACCAGTTCGGGTCGTAGTTGCGCAGCTTCTCGCCCGGCAAGGACGGTAGTTGGGCGTTGGCCGCCAACGGTTGCACCAGGTGCGGCGTGACGATCATCAGCAGTTCTTTGTCCTGGCGTTTGACCGAGGAATCGCGAAAGAACGCCCCCAGGACCGGGATGTCGCCGAGGCCGGGGAATTTGCTGATATTGGTGCTGTTGTTGCTGCTGATCAGGCCGCTGATCACGAAGCTTTCACCGTCTGCCAGCGATACGCTGGTGTCGGTGCGGCGGATGGTCAGGGCCGGTACCGAAATGTTCTGGATGATCACCGCGTTGGTGTAGTCCAGCTCGCTGACTTCCGGTGCGACTTTGAGGGAGATCCGGTTGTGGTCGATCACGGTCGGGGTCAGCGTCAGGCGAATCCCGAACTCCTTGTACTCGATCGAGATGCTGTTGCTACCGCTGCTGGGCACTGGAATCGGTACTTCGCCGCCCGCGAGGAACGTCGCGCTCTGGCCGCTCATGGCTACCAGGCTCGGACGCGCCAGGGTGTAGGCAAAACCGCTGCTTTCCAGGGCGTTGATCATGGCCGAGACACGCCCGCCACCGAAGCCGATATTGAAGGTGTCGCCGTTGACCGGCAGGTTGCCGCGAAACGGCGTACTCACCGGGTTGGCCACGTTGCTGGGGCTGCCGAACAGGAAGTTGCCGCCGCGCCCGAAGATCGACGTGCTGGCTTCCTTGAGCTTGGTGCGGCTGACCTCGACAAAACGAATGTCGGTCTGCACCTGGCTGGGCAGCAGCGGGTCATCGGAAGGCGACAGTGCGAGGTTGGTGAGGGCCGAGGTGGCCTTGCCTTTGACGAATACCATGCTCTGGCGCGGCGTGTTCGAGCAGGCGGTCCAGACCATCAGGCTGGTGGTGCCGGAGGAGACACCGGTCAGCAGGAAACCGCGGTCCCCGTTGAGGTGGACATCGGCAATTTTCGGGTCGCCGATCGCCAGGCGCGTGATCGCGACGGGTGATTGCAGCTCCTGTTGCAGACCCTCGCCTACCGAGAGTGCGGCGGGCAGTTGGCCCAGGCTGCCGCAGTTGCCTGGGGCGGCCACGGCCATACCCACAGACACATTCGACAGCATCAGGGCACAGGCGATTTTCAGCGTGAACACCGGTGCGAAACGTCGGCTCATGCACAGCATCCTTGTTCAGTCGGGTGTTTGTTGGGTTGCTTGATTGCCACGTATCACTTCAACACCGGTGCGGCGTGGGCTGCCCTGGGCGAGTTTTTTCGGGGCTTGGGCAAAGGCCAGTTGAGTGAATTGGTAGAGATCGCGGTTGGCGCTTTGCAGGTTGCCCGGCGCATCGCTTTCGCCGGCCCAGTAGTGGCTCAGCAAGCGTTCATCGGCGCTGCGCACCGCCAGGCGCAAGGTGCCGGCCTGGGTCGCCAGCATCAGGCGGCTCAGCAGTTGCTCGGGCACTGCCAGCACCACGGTGCGAGAGGGCGCGTGGCGTTGGGCTTTTTCCTCGGCGGTGAGCGCCGGTGGTGTGGCCGGGGCACCGTCGTTGGTCAGGCCCATTTGATCGCCGACGCTGAGCAGGCGCATGGCCGGGACCACCACTTGTGCCGATTGTTCGAGGTTGGCGGCGTCCTGGCGCAGGTACAGCAGCACATCCACGTAGTCACCGGGACTCAGTTGGCCAGCGGCACCAATCACTTCATCGACCGCGACGGCCAGGGCGCGTTCATCCGGGCGGATCATGCGGGCCAGCGGGCCGCCGGCGGTGAAGCTCTCATCGTTCAGCCAGGTGCCGGCGCGCAGGGCTCGCCAGGGCGTGCGGCCGATGGCCTGGTCAACGCTGGTCAAGCTGCCGGCGGGTACTGTGCGCAGTTTTTCCACGGCCAGGTCGGCGGCATTCAGCGCAACAAAGGGTGGTACATCATGGGCCAACACCACCACCGGTTGGCGGGTTTGATCTTCCACCACGGCCACCGCCTTTTCGACCGGTGCAGCCTGTGGCGGTGGTGGCGGCAAAGGGGCAGGTTGACGACTGAGCACCAGCCCCCAATAACCGGCAAACAGCGCACCTATCAAAAGCACACCCGCCAGTACCATGCTCAACCGCGTGTTCATGACGGCTCTCCCTTTCCCGTTGCACTAAAACCCGACTATCCAAACAGGCTAATTCCGCAACCAGCTGCTATGAACGGTAACTAACTATTTAGCTATTTGAAGGTAGTTCAGCTAGGACAAAATGCCATTACTGACAGCAACATTTCTTTGTGGCGCACAAACCGGCCTTTGAAATCGAGGCTTTAGCAGGTCAACAAAGCAGCCACTACTTTGTGATTAATCCCTTCTTACAGTTGTGAGGGGGAAGTTTGTTGACAATGCTCAGATGGCACATCGCAATTACTGTGCAGCACCGAGGCAGGGCGTCTGGTCGCCCAGGGAGCATTCCGATGATTCTTGATCTGTTGATTAAACTCCATGTTCAACTTCAGTTACTTTTTCATCGCAAGGATGGCGCGACGGCGATTGAGTACCTCATTCTCGTGGCGATTGTTGCATTGGTGATTCTGGCAGCCGGGACGACGCTGGGGCCAAAAATCACGACATTCTTCGGGAAAATTCAGACGGCGATTACGACAACGTAACGACTCACTGCAAGTAGCGTGGACAGAGCTTTGATATGGCGTCATGTCGCCAGAGGAGAAGTAAGATGGTCTTTAATCTGTTGATGAGACTGTATGTTCAACTCCAGGTATTTTTTCAGCGCAAGGACGGCGCAACGGCGATCGAATACCTTATTCTCGTTGCAATTGTAGCGCTGGTGGTACTGGCAGCCGGGACTACGCTGGGACCTCAGATTACGACCTTCATTGGTAAAATCCAGACCGCCATTACCACTACGTGAGTGTTAGACGGCCTCCTGTTGAGTGCACACGTTGTTGATTGGAACATCAGGTAGTGCCTATGAATGCTGCAGCTATACCTTGCCGTCAACAGATCCTGTTGGTGGACGACGAAGAAGATGCCCTCGTTGAACTGGCGGAATCGCTGGAGAACGAGGGCTTCGTTTGTTTTACGGCGACCTCCGTCACCTTTGCCTTGCAGGAACTGACCCTGCACCCCGATATCGCGCTGGTCATTACCGACCTGCGGATGCCCGAGGAAAGTGGTATCTCGTTGATCAAGCGTTTGCGCGAACACACCGCTCGTCAACACTTGCCGGTGATCGTGATGTCGGGCCATGCCGAGATGGATGACGTCAGCGATATGTTGCGTCTGCAAGTGCTGGATCTGTTCCGCAAACCGATTTACCTGAAGCGCTTGTTCGATACCCTCGACAGCCTTTTCCCGCTTAGAAAGTCCTCCCTGTGAGAGGGCGTTAACGCCCTCTGCACAGTCTCCTCATTCAGAGTTGATAGCTGAAGCTCAGCGTATAACGCGGGCGCCGATTGAAGCTGTCCAGGGCGATGTCCGACATCGGTTTGGCCGCTTCCAGCGCAATGTTGTAGTACTTGTTATCGCCAAAGCGCACGCCCACGGCAGCGGATGACAGGTCATTGCTTTTGGCTGGCAGTTCGTTGAACCAGGTCTTGGCACGGTCGAGCACCACATAAGGTTGCACAACCTTGAGCCACTCGCCGGCGCGATTGAAGCTGTAGTTGACCTCGTACGCCGCGCCCCAGCCTTTGTCGCCTGAGGCTTGATCATCGGGGTATCCGCGGCCGAAGTTCTGCCCGCCGAATGTGGCGCGCTCGCTGTCGGGCAAGGTGCTGTCGCTCCAGTAGAACGCCCCCGACAGCACGCCCTGCCAGTTATCGAAGAACTTGTCGCTTTGCACGCCGGAGAGGCGCAGGCGGAAGAAGTCCAGGTCGGGTTTCGTCACCTCCAGGTCACTGCGCGTCGTGGCGCCCAAGCCGTTGATGCCTTGGTAAAGCCCGGCGCTGAGGATGCGCAGTTGGCGCGTGTCGGACTTGCGCCAGTCGCCCTCGAAGGCCAGGGCGCGCAGGTTGGTTTCGATGTCGAAACGCTGCGGGTAACCCACCAGTTGATAGCGCGTGGTTTGGTCCACCGCGTACAGGCGTGTAGCCAGGGTCAGTGATTCATTCGGTGAGGCAATCAGCGGATGGCTGAAGCCGATGGTGTAGCGATCAATCGACTGATGCGGTTTGAGTTCGAAGCCACCGTTAAGCTGGATGTTGCTTTTGGGGTCGGCGCGATAGCGCTCGGCGCCCACCACCACTTGGCTGCCCTCGGCGTTGATGAACTGGCTGTAGCCCACGCGGTAGTAGTGCTGTTTATCGTCACCCGGTGGGAACAAACCACTGACGTAGAATTGCTCGCCCATCGACGTCTGGGAGTTGCTGGTAGCGGTGAGCAATGCTTGCGTGCCGTTACGGTTGTCATCGACCAGGCTCATGCTGGTGGTGAAGGGTTTGCGCGTGGCTTCGATCTTCATGTGCGCGGCCCCATCAGTGGTGCCCGGCGGCGGCACTTGCGCCTGCAAGGTCACGCCGGGGATACGCCCCATCAGGGTGGTGTAGCGCTCGAACGTCTTGCGCGTGAGAGGGCGTTCGGCCATGAGCTTGTTGGCCAGTTTGTCGACGTAGGCCGACACCGCGCCGATGTCACCGCTTTGCTGGTAATCCTTGATGTACCCCTCGACCAATACCACGCGCACCAGGCCATTTTCGAAGGTCTGTTGCGGCAAGAACGCGTAGGACAACAGGTAGCCGTCCTGTTGATAGCGACGCGTGATGCTGCGGGTGGCTTCGATCAATTGCGCGAGGTTGGTTTCATGGCCGAGCAACGCTGCGTAAGCCTGGGCCGTTTCGGTCAGTGGATAGATCGTGCCGCCCTCGATCTGCAGCTTGCGGATGGTGACTTTGGTGTCCATCTGCAACGGCTGGTTCTGGGTGGCGGGTGCTTGCGGCACCTGGGTTTGTGGCGTGACGGGTCGATAGGCGTCGGCAGGTAGGTTAGGCACCGGCAGGTTGCGAATGGTGTCGTTGCTGTTGAGGAAACTGGGAAGGGTCTCAGCCTGAACGTAAGCACTGAGGGTAAGCAAAAACAACGGAGTCAACACGCGCATAGGACACTCCATGGTCAGACTGCAGCAGCGTCTCGGGCCCGCCGGGTTCTGGGACGCGGTTCGGGAGGGCGTGGCATCAAGCCCTATAAAAAAGACGAGAGACTGATAGGGTCTCTCGTCTCAACCAAGCGTAGGCGCTGTAGGGGAGGCCGTCTAATCGGCCAGGTGCATTCTATTATTTGCCGGTCAGACCGTTTAACAACCCTCCCAGACCACCACTTGTGCCGGTGCTGGTGGTGCCACTGGCCGGGGCACTGGTGCCGGCGCCGACGGTCAGACCGCCGAGCAGGCCACCACCGCTGCCGGTACCGCCGGTGACCAACCCACCTACCGCGCCCACGGTGTTGCCGACGGCGGTGACGGTGGTGCCCACGGCGTTAGTCACCGGGTTGGCGTTGGCGGCGGTCAACGTGGTGCCGACGCCGCTGACTGCACCGCCGACTTGGGTCACCAGACCGTTGACCGGAGCGCCGACGCCTGTGGTGGTGCCGACATTTTGCGTCAGGCTGGCAACACCGGTTGTCACAGGGTTCAGGGCCGCGCCGACGGTGGTGGCCACGCTTGCCACCGGCGCCGTGGCGGCCGTATTGGCGACGCCATTGCCACCGATCACGGTACCCAGCGAGGCGACGGTGCCGCCCAGTGCGCCGCCGGTTACACCGGCTGCGCTGACAGTGCCGTTGGTGTTGCCGGCATTCAGCCCGTTACCCACATTGGCCACCAGTCCGCCCACCAATTCAGGTATGCCTGAGGCTGGCGCAGCGCTGGCAGGAGCGACATAGCCGCCGGACTTGTCGAGCACGCTGCCAACCCCGGTCAATGCACCGCCCACCACCGTCGTGACAGGGTTGCCGGCACCGCCGGCACTGGCGACTTGACCGCCCACGCCGGTGACGGTACTGCCGACTTTATTCAGCAGGCCATTGACCGGACTGCCCAGGCCGGTGGCCGTGCCGAGGTTGCCGGTGGTGTTTTCCACCAGGGAAACCACAGGCACCAGCACTTTGCTGCCCACCGTATTCGTCAACGAGCCCAGTGGGCCGGTGGTGCTGGCGGTGCTAAGGGTATCGCCGAGCATGGTGACTGCCTGACCGGCAGTATTAACCAATCCACCCGCTGCTGTGCCTACGCCTCCGGTCAAGCCACCCACCACGGGTACGCCACTCAGTGTGGTGCCCAGGGATTGGCCCGCAGTGGACACGCCGGTGCCCAGATTGGCGACGCCGGTGCCTACGCCAGCAACCGTTTTGCCCAGGGAGTTGCTGTCGGTACCCAGGGAGCCCAGGCCTGTTGTGACACCGGTGCCGATACTGGTGACGGCATTGCCGGTGGACGTGACCAGGCCGCCAGCGGTAACGCCGACAATTGGAACACCGTTCAAGCTCGAACCAATGTTACCCACCGCTGTGCCTACGTTGCCGACGGTGGTGCCCAGGGCGCCGACGATCTGGCCTGTTACCAGCGGTGTTACCGAGCCAGTGCCGCCGCCCGTGCCACCACCCGTACCGCCACCGGTTCCGCCGCCCGTGCCACCGCCAGTACCGCCACCGGTTCCGCCACCGGTGCCACCGCCAGTACCGCCACCGGTTCCGCCACCCGTGCCACCGCCAGTACCGCCACCGGTGCCACCGCCAGTACCGCCACCGGTTCCGCCACCCGTGCCACCGCCAGTACCGCCACCGGTGCCACCGCCAGTACCGCCACCGGTTCCACCGCCCGTGCCACCGTCAGTACCGCCACCGGTTCCACCGCCCGTGCCACCGCCCGTGCCACCGCCAGTACCGCCGCCCGTGCCGCCGTCAGTACCGCCACCGGTGCCACCGCCCGTACCACCGCCCGTACCACCGCCACCCGTGCCACCGCCGGTTCCCGCGCCTGCGTCAGGCGAGGATGCCGCCACGCTGCTGTGATGCCCGCCACCACCGCTGCTGCAGCCACCGAGGCTCATCGCCATGATCAGGGCCAGCGCGGTACTTGTTTTCCATAACACTACTTGAGTTTGAGTTTTCATGATGGAGTTCCCTTGCACCTGTACAACCTTGGTTGTTTTCAAACGCTCGTTATTTCTTGGATAGCGATACGTTTGTCCGTGTGGTTATCACAGACCCGGGCACTCTTTCTCGCAACGCTCAACTTGGTATTAACAATTTATATACACAAGGTCTTAGTCGGCTTAATGGTTAATGCGAAGGGTGTAACAGAGGGCTGTATAAAGTTATCTATGTTTTATATATCAATGGGTTAAATAAAAAAACGGACGCCAGGGCGTCCGCTATAACTTAGGGTGTATATATACAATTAAATGGTTTTTCTCATGCGATCGGGTGCCACTTGCCCGCCATATGCTGAAGGTCACCCATTCCCTTTAACAGCAACTCGCCGCTGGCACCTGCGGCATGGGCCAGTAAGATGACTTCACTGGGCAGGCGCACGGGCTTGTTGAATTCGACCTCTATTTCAACATTGGCAGCAGGCACGTTCTCATCCAGCGCGGCCAGCGTTCGCGCCAGGCTCCACAGCCCGTGGGCGATCGCCTGCGGGAAGCCGAAGAGCTTGGCCGTCAATGCGCTCAGGTGGATCGGGTTGTAGTCGCCGGATACTCGTGCATATCGGCGGCCGATATCGGCGGGTGCCTTCCAACGGGCCAATTCGCTGACGTCTCCTGTGGCCGACACGTGATCATCGTGCGGCGTGCCTTCCAGTTTCACTCCGCGACAGAGCATTCGGCTCTCGGCTTCCCACAACAGACCGAGGGAATCTTGCACCGTGGTCACGATATAAAAGGTCGCGCCCTTGGCATGGGGCTGGAGGTTGTTCGCGTGCACGCCAACCATCAGGTGACTCACACCGCCCAATGGGCGATGGATGCGGATGCGGTTGCTCAGGTGAATCAGCCCCAGCAGCGGGAACGGAAACTGTTTGTCGGTGAGTAATTGCATTTGCAAACCGAACGCCAGCACGTGCGGATACGTACCCGGCAGCACCGGGCTGTCCGCAAACCCGCACACCTGGCGATAAGCGGCCAGGTGCTCGGGGTTCACGCGCAGGTGGCAGCGCAGCCCTTCATCGGGCAACGTACTGCCGGTGATCTTGCGCTTGAGCGCCGCCCGCCAGTACAGCGGCGGCAGAAACGGGGTGCTGTCTAATGTCCGCCACTCCATGCTCACGCTCCCAGCAGGCTTTGCCCGCACACCCGCAATGCTTGGCCGCTGACCGCTCCGGAACCCGGCTGACCGAGCCAGGCCACCGCTTCGGCCACGTCTTGCGGCAAACCACCCTGGCCCAATGAGCTCATGCGGCGCCCAGCCTCACGCAGGGCGAAGGGAATGTGCGCGGTCATCTGGGTTTCGATAAAACCGGGGGCAACCGCGTTGATGCTGATGCCGCGTTCTTGAAGCAAAGGGGCCCACGCCTGAGCCAGGCCGATCAAGCCGGCCTTGCTGGCCGCATAATTGGTTTGCCCACGGTTGCCGGCAATGCCACTGATGGAAGCCAGCAGCACCACGCGGCCGTTGTCGTGCAGGGTGCCGCTGTCCAGCAGGGCTTTGGTCAGCACCTGCGGCGCGTTGAGATTGACCGCCAGTACGGCGTCCCAGTATTCCGGGGTCATATTGGCCAGGGTTTTATCGCGGGTGATGCCGGCGTTGTGCACCACGATGTCGATGCCGTCCGGCAAGTGTTCGATCAACTGTGCAGCGGCATCTTCGGCGCAGATATCCAGCACGATAGTGCGCGCCCCCAGGCGCGCCGCAAGCGCGTCAAGATCAGCCTTGGCCTGGGGCACATCCAGTACGATCACATCGGCACCGTCGCGCGCCAGGGTTTCGGCAATGGCGGCGCCAATACCCCGTGCGGCGCCAGTGACCAGCGCTTTGCGCCCGGCCAGCGGGCGAGTCCAATCCGCGACCGGTGTGGCGCAGGCTTGCAGGCGAATCACCTGGCCGCAGATATAGGCACTTTTGGGGGAGAGGAAGAATCGCAGCGCGCCTTCCAGCTGATCCTCGGCGCCTTCGCCGACGTACAACAACTGCAGAACCCCGCCGCTGCGCAGCTCTTTGGCCAGGGATCGGCTGAAGCCCTCGAGGGCACGCTGTGCGCTGGCGGCGAACGGATCGCTGAGGGTTTCCGGGGCGCGGCCAAGGATCACCACGTGGGCGCTGTGTGCAAGATTTTTCAGCAACGGCTGAAAGAATTCGCGCAGCTGTTTGAGCTGGTCGGTGTGCTGCAAGTCGCTGGCATCGAACACCACGGCCTTGAGTTTGGGGCCATGCCCCGGGATCCACGCGGACGCCGCCAATGGCTCAGGGCCGTAGCTGTAAATCGCGTCGGTGAGTTTATTGGCAAACGGCAGCACCTTGGCCGCGAGCGCGCCGCCACCCAACAACAGCGCACCTTCCACCGGGCGCAGGCGTCCGGCCTGCCAGCGTTCCAGGCGTACCGGTGACGGCAGGCCAATGGCGGCGACCAGGCGATGGCCGAGGCTTGAGTTGGCGAAGTCGATATAACGGTCAGACATGGAACGCTCTCCGAGTGCTGGGGTTCAAACGGTGGACCATCAAGAGGTGAAAGTCGTTCGATTGAGCCTAGGCTAGTCTCACAGACTCACCTCATCACCTTCAGGGAGCTTTCCATGACTCAATTGCGCCGTGTAGCGATCATTGGCGGTAATCGCATCCCCTTCGCCCGCTCCAATGGCCCTTATGCCACGGCGAGTAACCAGGCGATGTTGACGGCGGCGCTGGAAGGCTTGATCGAACGCTACAACCTGCACGGCCTGCGCATCGGCGAGGTGGCGGCGGGGGCGGTGCTCAAGCATTCACGGGATTTCAACCTGACCCGCGAGTGCGTGCTGGGCTCGCGCCTGTCGCCGCAAACGCCGGCATACGACATTCAGCAGGCGTGCGGCACCGGCCTGGAAGCGGCGTTGCTGGTGGCCAATAAGATCGCCCTGGGCCAGATCGAGTGTGGGATTGCCGGTGGCGTCGACACCACGTCCGACGCGCCGATCGGCGTGAATGAGGGGCTGCGCAAGCTCCTGCTGCAAGCCAACCGCAGCAAGTCCATGGCGGATAAATTAAAAGTCTTGTTACAACTTCGTCCGCATCACCTCAAACCGGAACTGCCGCGTAATGGCGAACCGCGCACCGGCTTGTCGATGGGCCAGCACTGCGAGCTGATGGCGCAGACCTGGCAAATCCCCCGCGCCGAGCAAGATCAACTGGCGCTGGAAAGCCACCAGAAAATGGCTGCGTCCTACGCCGAAGGTTGGCACAACGATTTACTCACACCCTTTCTGGGCCTTACCCGTGATAACAACGTGCGCGCGGACTTGACCCTGGAAAAACTCGCCAGTCTCAAGCCGGCGTTCGAGCGTAGCGAAAAGGGCACGCTCACCGCGGGCAACTCGACGCCGCTGACCGACGGTGCCTCCCTGGTATTGCTGGGCAGTGAAGCCTGGGCCAAGGCGCGCGGTTTGCCGATCCTCGCCTACTTGCGCGATGGTGAAGCGGCTGCGGTGGATTTCGTCAACGGTGCCGAAGGCCTGTTGATGGCGCCGGTGTATGCCGTGCCGCGCCTGCTGGCGAGGAACGGCCTGACGTTGCAGGACTTTGATTATTACGAGATTCACGAAGCGTTCGCTGCCCAGGTGTTGTGCACGCTCAAGGCCTGGGAAGATGCCGACTACTGCAAGACGCGCCTGGGGCTGGATGCGCCGCTGGGCGCCATCGACCGCAGCCGGCTCAACGTCAAAGGCAGTTCATTGGCGGCCGGGCACCCGTTTGCCGCCACCGGCGGGCGCATCGTCGCCAATCTGGCGAAGCTGCTGGACGCAGCGGGCAAGGGCCGTGGGCTGATTTCGATCTGCGCCGCCGGCGGTCAGGGCGTGACGGCGATCATCGAACGCTAATTGCCGAAGAAATTGGCCCATTGCATGCATTCTTCAGTGGTCAGAGGTCGGTAGCCTCTCCCACCGGCGAGCTGATTGCCGTATAACGAGTGCCATACGCGTATTTGGTAATAAAGGACCCACAATAAAAGCTGATGAAGACTCCTAAACGCATTGAACCCCTGATCGAAGACGGTCTGGTCGACGAAGTGCTGCGCCCACTCATGAGTGGTAAAGAAGCAGCTGTTTATGTGGTGCGCTGCGGCAACGAATTGCGTTGCGCCAAGGTTTACAAGGAGGCGAATAAACGAAGTTTTCGTCAGGCGTCCGAATACCAGGAAGGCCGCAAGGTCCGCAACAGCCGACAGGCCCGGGCCATGGCCAAGGGCTCCAAGTTCGGCAAAAAAGAAACTGAAGACGCCTGGCAAAACGCCGAAGTCGCGGCATTGTTCCGTCTGGCGGGTGCGGGCGTTCGCGTGCCCAAGCCGTACGACTTCCTCGAAGGCGTGCTGTTGATGGAACTGGTGGCCGACGAATACGGCGATGCGGCACCGCGCTTGAACGACGTCACGCTGGAGCCGGACCAGGCGCGCGAATACCACGCCTTCCTGATTTCCCAGATCGTGCTGATGCTGTGTACCGGCCTGGTGCACGGTGACCTGTCCGAGTTCAACGTACTGCTCACGCCGACGGGCCCGGTGATCATCGACCTGCCGCAGGCGGTGGATGCCGCTGGCAACAACCACGCGTTCAACATGCTGGAGCGGGATGTGGGCAACATGGCTTCCTACTTCGGGCGCTTTGCCCCGGAGTTGAAGAAGACCAAGTACGCCAAGGAAATGTGGGCGTTGTATGAAGCCGGCACCTTGCACCCGGCCAGCGTCTTGACCGGCGAGTTCGACGAGCCGGAAGAGTTGGCGGACGTGGGCGGTGTGATCCGCGAGATCGAAGCGGCGCGGCTGGATGAAGAGCGTCGCCAGGCGATACGGGCGGCGGATGATGCGCCGGCGAGTAAAGTGCCCGACGAACCACCGCCGCCGCCCTGGATGCAATGATCTTCCTGCAAATGAAGATCTAAAAAATGTGGGAGCGGGCTTGCTCGCGAATGCGGTTGATCAGTGAAAGATGAAGTGACTGACACCCTGCATTCGCGAGCAAGCCCGCTCCCACATTTGGCGTTGCAGTGCGCCGGCTAAATGCTCAGGCGCAACAGCTGCCCGATGCCAACTCCTTGAGAATCGGACAATCCGGCCGATGATCGCCCTGGCAATGCTCCACCAGGTCCTGCAACGTATCGCGCAGTTGCCCCAGCTCCATAATCTTCTGATTCAGCGCCTCGATGTGCTGGCGCGCCAAGGCTTTTACGTCGGCGCTGGCCCGCTGTCGGTCTTGCCACAAGGTCAGCAGTTTGCCGACCTCTTCCAATGAAAAGCCCAAATCCCGCGAGCGCTTGATAAACGCAAGTGTGTGCAAGTCGCCGCCGCCATACACCCGATAGCCACTGTCGGTGCGGTGCGCGGCTTTGAGCAGGCCGATGGATTCGTAGTAGCGAATCATCTTCGCGCTCAGCCCGCTCTGACGGGCTGCCTGGCCGATGTTCATGGGTGTTGATCCTCCAAATCCTCAGGCTTCCAGGTTTTCAACAGTAACGCATTGCTCACCACACTGACGCTGGACAGGGCCATGGCCGCACCCGCCAATACCGGGTTGAGCAACCCGAACGCCGCCAGCGGTATGCCGATCAAGTTATACACAAAGGCCCAGAACAGGTTCTGGCGGATTTTAGCGTAGGTCTTGCGGCTGATCTCCAGCGCGGCCGGCACCAGGCGTGGGTCGCCGCGCATCAGGGTGATTCCGGCCGCGTGCATCGCCACGTCGGTGCCGCCGCCCATGGCGATACCGATATCGGCGGCGGCCAGGGCCGGGGCGTCATTGATGCCGTCGCCGACCATCGCCACCACGCCGGTCTTTTTCAGCTCGGCGACGGCGGCGGCCTTGTCGGCGGGAAGGACTTCGGCGTGTACATCATCGATACCCAGGGCATCGGCCACCACGCGGGCACTGCCGCGATTGTCGCCGGTGAGCAAATGGCTGCTGATGTGCCGGGCCTTGAGTTGTGTCACCGCCTCCAGGGCGCCGGGCTTGAGCGTATCGCCAAAGGCGAACAGCCCCAGCACGCGGGGCTGCGCGCCTTGTTCGATCAACCAGGATAACGTGCGGCCTTCGGCTTCCCACGCCTTGGCGGCGTCGGCCAGGCTGCCTGCATTCAAGCCGTTTTCTTCGAGCATTCGACGGTTGCCCAGCGCCAGTTGCCGGCCCTCAAGGGTGCCGGCAATGCCGCGCCCGGTCAGGGATTGGCTGGCGCTCACATCCGCGACGGTCAGCGCTTTTTCGCGGCAGGCATCCAGCACGGCCTTGGCCAATGGGTGCTCGCTACCGCGTTGCAGCGCGCCGGCTTGTTGCAGCAGCAGGGTTTCATTGCCATCCACCGCCACCAAATGCGCAATCTTTGGCGTACCTGAAGTGAGGGTGCCGGTCTTGTCGAACACCACGGCGCTGACATCATGGGCACGCTCAAGGGCTTCGGCGTCCTTGATCAGAATCCCGTAGCGCGCGGCGACGCCGGTACCGGCCATGATCGCTGTCGGTGTGGCCAGCCCCAATGCGCATGGGCAGGCAATCACCAGCACTGCGACGGCATTGATGATCGCGGTTTCCAGTGGCGCCCCGTATAGCCACCAGCCCAGCAACGTGATCAGCGCCAGCACCAGCACGGCGGGCACAAAGACCTGGCTAACCTTATCCACCAGTTTCTGGATCGGGGCTTTGGCCGCCTGCGCGTCTTCCACCAGGCGAATGATCTGGGCCAACACACTTTCCCCGCCAACAGCGCGGGTGCGCACCAGCAAACGGCCCTCGCCGTTGATGGCGCCGCCGGTGACCGGGTCGCCCGGTTGTTTCGGCACGGGCAGGGCTTCGCCGCTGATCAAGGCTTCGTCGGCGTGGCTCTGGCCGTCCACGACGTCGCCATCCACCGGGAAACGTTCGCCGGGCTTCACTAACACCAGGTCGTCGAGCTTTAACGCACTGATGGCGACGTCTTCTTCGCGCCCTTCAAACAGGCGAATCGCGCGCTCCGGGCGCAACGCTTCGAGGGCGCGGATGGCGCTGGCGGTCTGACGTTTGGCGCGGCTTTCCAGGTACTTACCAAGCAGCACCAGAGCGATCACCACGGCGGAAGCTTCGAAGTACAGATGCGGCATGGTGCCAGCGGGCGCGGTAAGCCATTCATACAGGCTCAGGCCGTAACCGGCGCTGGTGCCGATGGCGACCAGCAAATCCATATTGCCGGCGCCGGCGCGTACGGCTTTCCAGGCGGCGATATAGAAGCGCGCGCCCAAGATGAATTGCACCGGCGTGGCCAGGGCGAACTGCACCCAGGCGGGGAGCATCCAATGCAGGCCGAAGGGCTCCACGAGCATCGGCAGTACCAACGGCAGCGCCAACACAATGGCCAGCAGCAACGACCAACGCTCGCGGTGCAGGCGTTGGGCTTGATTGGCATCGGTGACGGTTTCGCTTTGGGGCAGGCTGGCGGTGTAACCGGCCTTGTCGACGGCGGCGATCAACACTGCGGGGTCCATCTTGCCCAGCACTTCGACATGCGCGCGTTCATTGGCCAGGTTGACGCTGACGCTTTGCACCCCCGGCACCTTGCCCAGCGCCCGTTCGACGCGGCCGGCACAGCTGGCGCAGGTCATGCCGCTGATGGGCAGGTCAAAGGTGGTGGATCCATTCATGGGGCAGTCCTCCAAAAGAAGTTGCCCCTAGGATCAACCTTGACCTGTGGGGAAGGTCAAGCGCCTTTAATATTCCAGTGCAGCGGGTTTCAGGTACATGCCGTCCGGGCCCTGCGCGATCCGCAACTTGCGTATGTCGCCGGCTTTGAGCGTGATGTTCTGCGCCGGCGGGGCGAGCATGCCCGGCAGGCAACCAGGCGATTGGCCGGGCAGCAGCTTCAGGCGCAGCGACACATTGCCAGCCGGCAAGTTAAACGAGGTGGCCTGTTCCTGAAACAGACGCCCGGCCAATTGATCCTGGATATACAGGCCGATCTCGCAGTTAGTCGGCACTTCCAGGCGTTCGCGGGAAATGATCAGCACCGCATAGTCTTCATCGGCGCAGGCCATGGGCGCAGCGGCAGACAAGCTCAACAGGCCGATAAGGCTAAAAAACGACCAGCGCATGGCGAATGCTCCGTGGTTCATATCTAAGAGAAATGAAGCTTGGCCGAGGCAGCGGCTGAATACCAGCCCGGCCGAAAGTTTCAACGCTTGACCTTGCCATCATGGCAAGGTCAAAACTGGCCACAACCTCATCAAAGGAGTCATGTCATGCAAGTTTTCAGCGTTGAAGGAATGACCTGCGGCCATTGCGTCCGGGCGGTGACCCAGGCGGTACAAAGCCAGGACCCGGCGGCGAGTGTCAAGGTCGACCTGGCGGCGAAAGCCGTGAGTGTTGAAAGTAGTCGGTTGTCTGCCGATCAGGTCATCAGCCTGATCACTGAAGAAGGCTACAGTGCCAGGCTTGCTTGAATTTTTTGATAGTTAGCGAGCTATCGTAATGTTCAGGGCACCCAAGCGCGGCTAGACTGTCGGGCTGCCGACTCACTTGGGTGTCTGATGAACCTCCGCATAATTCTGATTCTGGGTGCCTTGAGCGCCTTCGCGCCGTTGGCGATCGACTTTTACCTGCCGGGCTTTCCGGCAATGGCCACGGCGTTCGCGACCGACGAAAAACATATCCAGCTGACCCTGGCAGTGTATTTCGCGGGCCTGGCCATCGGCCAACTCATCTACGGACCATTGGCGGACCGCTTTGGCCGGCGCGTGCCGCTGCTCAGCGGTGTCACCCTGTTTACCTTGGCGTCCTTCGCCTGCGCTTATGCGCCATCGCTGGAGTGGCTGATCGGCGCGCGCTTCGTACAAGCCCTTGGCGGCTGCGCGGGGATGGTGATTTCGCGGGCGGTCGTCAGCGACAAATGTGATGCCGTGGGCTCAGCCAAGGTTTACTCGCAACTGATGCTGGTTACTGGCCTGGCGCCGATCCTCGCACCGTTGGCAGGTGGGGTGATGGTTGGGGTGTGGGGCTGGCAGTCGATCTTCCTGGCGTTGTCGGTGTTCAGCGTGATGGCGGCGATTGCCGTGGCCGTCGGGTTGCCGGAAACCTTTCCGGCCCACCAGCCTCGCCAGCCGTTGTCCGGGTCACTGCGCCGCTACGCCGCGCTGGTGTCAGACCGGGTTTACCTCGGCTACGCGTTGACCGGCGGCATCTCGATCGCCGGGATGTTTGCCTATATCGCCGGCTCACCGTTTGTATTCATCAAGCTGTACGGTGTGCCTGCCGAGCATTACGGTTGGCTGTTCGGCTCCAACGCTGCCGGCTTTATCCTGGTTGCACAACTGAATGCGCGGTTGCTGGCCAAGCGTGGCCCGGCGTTTTTGCTGTCACGCACCGTATGGGTCTATGTAGTGGCGGCGTTGACCCTGTTGGGCATTGCCGCCTTGCGCACCGAGGCCTTGTGGCCGTTGTTGGTGCCCCTGTTCATTTGTATCGCAAGCCTGGGCTGCATTTTGCCCAACACGTCAGCCTGCGCCATGAGCGGGCAGGGTGCGCGGGCAGGCAGTGCATCGGCGCTGCTTGGCTGCATTCAGTTTGGTGTGGCGGCGGGCGCGGCGTCGCTGGTGGGCGTATTGCACGACGGCACGGCCATGCCGATGGCGATTGTCATCAGCGTGTGCGGTGTGTTGGCGGTGACCATTGCAACGTTGACCCAGCGCCTGCAACGGGCGAGGGCCGCGCAGGCGCAGGTCTGAGGTGCGGATCAGCCAGCGGCGGAACGTTGCTGGTTGAGGGGAAAGCGGTGGGGGGCGCGGATACGCGCCTGCAGGGTGTCGGCAAAGGCACGGGCCTCGGCTTCGTTGCGGAAGGTGAAAGCATCACCGTCGAGGCTGACTTGCCATTTGTTGCCCGGGGATTTTGCTAACGCTCTTATCAGGATCTTCATTGCTGACTTCCTCACGTAAAAGAATCGTGGCAAAGGCGGCCAATATAAACCCGAATGCGCTCACAAATATGACAAAGATCAACTCTCTGACTAGCGGTGTCGTCCATTACTCACATGAATAATGGACGACACTGACAGACTGTTTTTAGAACCCTTCCAGCACAATCTTGCCCTTGGCCTTGCCGCTTTCCAGCAGCGCATGGGCGCGGCGCAGGTTCGCCGCATTGATCACACCGAAGTGCTCGCCCACCGTGGTTTTCAGGGTGCCGGCGTCGATCAACTCGGCCACGCGGTTGAGCAGGTTGTGTTGTTCGATCATGTCCGGTGTCTCGAACATCGAGCGCGTGTACATGAACTCCCAGTGCAACGACAGGCTCTTGCGCTTGAGCTTGCTCACATCCAGCGCCTTGGGGTCGTCGATCAATGCCAGCTTGCCCTGCGGTTCCAGGGCTTCTACCAGTTGGTCCAGGTGATGGTCGGTCTGGGTCAGGCTGGCGACATGGGTCACGTGTGGGTGGCCGGCGTTTTTCAGTGCTTCGCTCAACGGTTGGCTGTGGTCGATCACCAAGTCGGCGCCGAGCGCCTTCGCCCATGCCTGGGTTTCCGGGCGCGAGGCGGTGCCGATGACTGTCAGCGCGGTGAGCTGGCTGGCCAGTTGGGTCAGGATCGAACCCACACCGCCAGCAGCGCCGACGACCAGCAGGCTCTGGCCTTCATCCTGTTTGCCTTCACGTACTTGCAGGCGCTCGAACAACAGCTCCCAGGCGGTGATGGCGGTCAGCGGCAGCGCGGCGGCATCGCTGAAACCCAGGCTTTTGGGCATGTGGCCGACGATGCGTTCATCCACTGTGTGCAGTTCGCTGTTGCCGCCCGGGCGTACCAGGGAGCCGGCGTAAAACACCTTGTCACCGGCTTTGAACAGCGTCACTTCGCTGCCGACGGCCTTGACCACACCGGCCACGTCCCAGCCCAGCACCTTGGCGGCGCCATTTTCCGGGGCGACGTTCTGGCGCACCTTGGTGTCCACCGGGTTGACCGAGATTGCTTTGACCTCCACCAGCAAGTCGCGTGGGCCGGCGACGGGCTCTGGCAGTTCGATGTCTTGCAGGGATTTTGGATCGTCGATCGGCAATGAGGCGTAGTAGGCAATGGCTTTCATGGGGGCTCCGGAAAAGGGCGGTAATCAGGCGAGAAACTTCAGGCGCTTGAGTTCGAAGTGTTCGATCACGTCGGCAGCCTTGGTGCGGAAGTTCTGGATATGCGCGCTCTGGTCGTGATCGGCCAGCGCGGCGTCGTCGCTCCAGCGTTCGAGCATGTAGAAGGTCTCGGGGTGTTGCAGGTCTTGATGCAGGTCGTACTGCTCGCAACCGGCCTCGCGGCGGGTCGGCTCCAGCAAATCGCGCAACAGCGGTTCGAGGGTGGCGTGTTGGCCGGGCTTGGCGATCAGCGTGGCGATGACGTTAAAGGCAGCGGACATATTCAACTCCTGGCACGTGATAAACGGGATGGGCAGATGATTGGCTATTTCCGGTGAAGATAAAAGCGGCTAAAACAGCAGTCTGTTTCAATAGAATTTTGATAATTGGTGGAAATGCATGCTGCGCTTTGATGATTTGCAGTTATTTGTGCGGGCAGCGGACCTGGGCAGTTTGTCGGCGGCGGCGCGGGTGATGGACCTGTCGCCTGCGGTAGCCAGCGCCGCGTTGAAGCGTATTGAACAGCAACTCGGTGCGCGTTTGCTGGCACGTTCCACCCGCAGCCTGCGGTTGACTGCCGAGGGCGAGGGCTTCCTGGAATATGCCCGCGCCGCGTTGAGTTCGCTGGACGAAGGGCGGCGCTTATTGGCCAGCGGCCAGGACCATGTCAGCGGTGTTTTGCAACTGTCGGCACCTTCGGACTTCGGGCGTAATCAGTTGTTGCCGTGGCTGGATGAGTTTCAGCGTGAATACCCGCAACTGAGCATCCGCCTGCTGCTCGGCGACCGGATTGCCGACTTGTTCCGCCAGCCAGTGGACATCGCGCTGCGCTACGGCGAGCCCGAAGACTCCAGCCTGATCGCGCTGCCCATCGCCCCGGATAATATCCGGGTGCTGTGCGCTGCGCCCAGCTACCTCGCCCGGCATGGCGAACCCCGCCATCTGGAGCAACTGGCCCAGCACAATTGCTTGCTGTATATGCTCGGCAGTCGCGTGCACGACCATTGGAGTTTTCATGATGGCAAGCGCGAGGTCAGCCTGACGGTGACCGGTGACCGCTTCAGTGACGACGCCGATGTGGTACGCCGCTGGGCGGTGGCGGGAGTCGGCATTGCCTACAAATCCTGGCTGGATGTGAGCAGCGACGTGTTGGCCGGGCGCTTGTGCTTGATCCTGCCGGAGTTGCGTGGCGAGCGTACGCCGCTCAATTTACTGTGCGCCCACCGTGCGCAACTGAGCAAACCGATTAACCTGCTGCGGGAAATGCTCGTGTCCCGTTGTGCGGTATTGACCGCGCAACGGCCAGGGCCATTGCGTACTGCGTAATCGCCTTCACTACAGCAGGAAATTTCACTCAAATCCTGTCCCAATCCGCGCTGTCAGACGCCGCGGAGCGGGCGGTTTGCGCCCTTATACTTTGGTTCCAACCGCAGCAGACAAATGATTTAACAAGGAGTGAATACATGGAAGAAGCACCTTGCATCAGTCAGATCGCCAGCTTGCTCGCTGACCCCAAGCGCACCGCGATGCTCTGGTCCTTGATGGACGGTTCGGCAAAAACCTCGGATGAGTTGGCCGCACTCGCCGGGCTGTCAGCGGCATCGGCCAATGCGCATTTGGCGCGTCTGGCTGGCGGCGGTTTGCTGCGGATCGAAACCCGGCGTGGCAAGCGGCTGTACCGTGTAGCGGCTACCGATGTCAGTGCCGCTATCGACGCCTTGGCCAGTACCACCATGGCCAGCGCGGCGCGTGGTTCGCCGCTGGCTATCCCGCAGGCATTGGCCGCCCCGGCATCATTGCGCCATGCGCGGTTGTGCCATGGCCATCTGGGCGGTGAGTTGGCGGCAAGGCTGTACCGACGGATGCTGGAAGCAGGCTGGATCAACCGTCATGAACAGCGCACCGACGTCACCGTCAAGGGCGCTCGGCATCTGGCGGGCCTGGGCATTTACACCCAGGCACTGGCATCACCCCTGGCCTGTGACTGTGTTGATTGGAGCCAGCAGCAACCGCACTTGGGCGGCTCGTTGGGGGTGGGGTTGTTGCAGCTTTTTTTACAGTCCGGATGGATCCGCGTGATCAACGAGTCCTGCGCGTTGTTGGTGACGGATACCGGGCTTGCACAAATCAACCGGCTGACCGCGCCATAGGCGCGAGCGTCGTTCAGAGTTTCAGTCAGGTCGTATCCAGCAATAACCGGGCAAAACGATGCCGCACACTCGCTTTGGGGATTTTTCATACAGGGGTGTGGCATGGGTATGCAAGGCTATAGCGCAGCGGAACGGTTGGAACGGTTACCCATCAGCGGTTACCACCGCGTCATCTTTATCATCATCGCCCTGGCGTTTTTCTTCGACTCCATGGACCTGGCGATGATGACCTTCCTGTTAGGTTCGATCAAAACCGAGTTCGGCCTGAGCACTGCCCAGGCGGGGTTACTCGCCAGTTCGAGCTTTTTCGGCATGGTGGTCGGTGCGTCTTTGTCCGGCATGCTGGCTGATCGCTTTGGGCGCAAACCGGTGTTCCAGTGGAGCATCGTGTTGTGGGGTGTCGCCAGCTACCTGTGTTCCACCGCGCAGACGGTGGAGACGCTGACGCTGTTCCGCATCCTGCTGGGAATCGGCATGGGCATGGAGTTTCCGATCGCGCAGTCGATGCTTTCAGAGCTGATCCCCGCCAAACGGCGCGGGCGCTATATCGCCTTGATGGATGGCTTCTGGCCTTTGGGTTTTGTGGCGGCGGGTGTGTTGTCTTATTTCCTGCTGCCGGTGATTGGCTGGCGGGACATCTTTTTGGTGTTGGCGGTGCCGGCGGTGTTTGTGTTGGCGATTCGATTTTTTATCCCCGAGTCACCGCGCTGGCTTGAGCAGGCAGGGCGGCATGAGGCGGCGGATAAGGTGTTGCAGGGCATTGAGCGCAAAGTGCGCGAGTCCCTCGGCCGCACGGACTTGCCGGAGCCAATTGCCTTGCCACGTGTGGAGAGCGTGCCGGGGACCTTTTTCTCCGCCTTTGAGCAGTTGTGGTCGGCACAGTATCGCCAGCGCACGATGATGATCTGGAGCGTGTGGTTTTTTGCCTTGCTCGGCTTCTACGGGCTGACGTCGTGGCTGAGTGCGTTATTGCAGCAATCGGGTTTTGCCGTGACGCAGTCGGTGTACTACACGGTGATCATTTCCCTGGGCGGGATTCCCGGGTTCCTGATGGCGGCCTGGCTGGTGGAACGCTGGGGGCGCAAACCGGTGTGTGTCGTGACGTTGCTGGGCGGCGGGGTAATGGCGTTCTTGTATGGGCAGAGCGCGGTATTCGGCGGCAACGTCGGGCTGCTGATTACGTCAGGGTTGTTGATGCAGTTCTTTCTGTTTGGCATGTGGGCGGTGCTGTACACCTACACGCCTGAGTTGTATCCCACTTCGGCGCGGGCGACGGGCTCGGGGTTTGCGTCGGCAATTGGCCGGGTCGGGTCATTGCTGGGGCCGTTGGTGACCGGGCTGGTGTTCCCGATAACCGGGCAGGGCGGGGTGTTTGCCTTGGGTGCGCTGTGCTTTGCGGTGGCGGCGCTGGTGGTGTGGGTGTTCGGGAAGGAAACGAAGGGCAAGACGCTGGAAGAGCTAACTGAAATCTAAAGGCTGGTGAGGCCAGTGTGGGAGCGGGCTTGCTCGCGAATGCGGTGTGTCAGTCAATGTATCTGGTGACTGGCACACCGCATTCGCGAGCAAGCCCGCTCCCACATTTAGCCTGTATTCATTCAATCAGTGTTGCTTATGGCTTTACCAGTCGCGCATCCAGGCTGTTCTGCGCCAGGCGTTTGGCCTGGTCCTGGGTCATGCCCAGCGAGGTGTACAGCGCGTGGAAGTTCTCGGTGACATAACCGCCGAAGTACGCCGGGTCATCCGAGTTCACTGTCACTTTCACACCACGCTCGAGCATGTCGAGAATGTTGTGTTGAGCCATGTCATCGAACACACACAGCTTGGTGTTGGACAACGGGCACACGGTCAGCGGGATCTGCTCGTCGATGATCCGTTGCATTAAACGCTCGTCTTCGATGGCGCGCACGCCATGGTCGATCCGCTGGATTTTCAGCAGGTCGAGGGCTTCCCAGATGTACTCGGGCGGGCCCTCTTCGCCGGCGTGGGCCACGGTGAGGAAGCCTTCATGCCGGGCACGGTCGAACACGCGTTGGAACTTGCTCGGCGGGTGACCCATTTCTGAACTGTCCAGGCCGACGGCCACAAACGCGTCACGGAACGGCAGCGCTTGATCGAGGGTTTTTTCGGCTTCGGCTTCGCTCAAGTGGCGCAGGAAACTGAGGATCAGGCCGCTGGTGATGCCCAGTTGCTGTTCGCCATCTTTGAGTGCAGCCGCGATCCCGTTCAGCACCACTTCAAACGGCACGCCACGGTCGGTGTGGGTCTGCGGATCGAAGAACGGCTCGGTGTGGATCACATTCTGTTCTTTGCAGCGCAGCAGGTAGGCCCAGGTCAGGTCGTAGAAATCCTGGGAGGTGCGCAGCACATCGGCGCCCTTGTAATACAGGTCGAGAAATTCTTGCAGGTTGTTGAAGGCGTAGGCCTTGCGCAGGGTATCGACGTCGTTCCACGGCAGCGCAATTTTGTTGCGCTCGGCCAGGGCGAACAGCAACTCAGGCTCCAGCGAGCCTTCCAGGTGCAGGTGCAATTCAGCCTTGGGGAGGGCGTTGAGCCAATCGTACATGTCTAAATTCTCATCAGGTGCAATGGCGGCATTCTACAGGCCATGGCTGAAATAATCGGCAAAACCTGACCAGCAGGAGAGTATTGGTTTTTTTTCACTTATAAGCCTTGTGAACTAAGGTGTAACGAAACGTTAGCAGCGTGGCGCAGTCTGTACCCCATCAATGACTGATTAGCCGTATGAAAAGGCCCGGAATGCTCACATCCCTCAAGCAAGAAAAATACATGCTGCTGGCGCTGATTGCCGCCATCGCAGCCTACCCGCTGGAGCACTGGATGCTCCACAACGGGCAAATGGTGGCGCTGCTGGCCGGCGTAGCACTGATCGGCTTTATCGTCATGGCGTCGATGCGCGTGGCGCACCATGCCGAACAACTCGCGGAAAAAGTCGGTGACCCCTACGGCACGATGATCCTGACGCTCGCCGCCGTGCTGGTGGAGGTGGTGATCCTGGCGATCATGATGAGCAACGAGCCGTCGCCGACGCTGGTGCGCGACACCATTTACTCGGCGGTGATGCTCGATATCAACGGCATCCTCGGCCTGGCCGCATTGATGGGCGGCATCAAGCATGGCGAGCAGTCCTACAACGATGATTCGGCGCGCACTTACAGTGTGATGATCCTCACCGCGATGGGCGTGTCGATGGTGGTGCCGGAATTTATCCCAGAAGCGGACTGGAAAATTTACTCGGCCTTCACCATCGGCGCGATGGTGGTGCTCTACACCTTGTTTCTGCGCATGCAGGTCGGGCCGCACAGTTATTTCTTCAGCTACAGCTACCCGGAAAAACGCCGCAAAAAACAGCCTGAAGAACAGCAGGAGCCATCGATAAGTCTGGCGTTCTCCATCGGTACGCTGGTGTTCGGGGTGATTGTGATCGGCGCGCTGGCCGAGGTGATGTCCAAGACCCTCGACCTGGGCCTGGAAGGCACCGGTGCACCGCCGGTCATCACCGCAATTGTGGTCGCGGCGATTTCGGCGGCACCGGAAATTTTGACGGCATTGCGCGCGGCCTTGGCCAACCGTATGCAGTCGGTCGTGAACATCGCATTGGGCGCTTCATTGTCGACTGTCATTCTGACGGTGCCGGTGATGGAGGCCATGGCGCTCTACACTGGCCAGCCGTTCCAGATGGCAATGACGCCGGTGCAAACCGTGATGGTGTTGATCACGCTGGTCGTCAGCGCGATCAACCTCAACGATGGCGAAACCAACGCCATCGAAGGGATGACCCATTTCGTGTTGTTTGCGACCTTTATCATGCTGTCGCTGCTTGGGTTGTAACCGACTAAGTAGAGTCGACGAACCCCATGTTGATTAGGTTCCGGCGATCAACTGCCGCGCCGCCTGGGTGTGGTCGGCGATCAAGCCTTTGAGGTCCAGGCCTTCGACCTGGCCGTCGATGACTCGCCATTTGCCGCCGATCATCACCCTGTCCGCACGGTCGGCGCCGCATAACAGCAGCGCCGAAATCGGATCGTGGCTGCCGGAGAAGCGCAGTTCGTCGAGTTTGAATAGCGCCAGGTCAGCCTGTTTGCCTACCGCCAACTCACCAATGTCCGTACGCCCCAGCAGTTGCGCCGAGCCCTTGGTCGCCCAGCCCAGCACGCCTTCAGGCGTGATCTTTTCCGCGCCGTAACGCAGGCGCTGGATGTACAGGGCCTGGCGGGCTTCGAGGATCATGTTGGATGCATCGTTGGAGGCGGAACCGTCCACGCCAAGGCCAATGGGCGCACCGGCGGCAAGCAGGTCCAGGGTCGGGCAGATACCGGAAGCCAGGCGCATATTTGAGCTCGGGCAATGGCAGATGCCCGTGCCCGCAGCCCCCAGGCGCGCGATTTCATCCGGGTTGAAGTGAATCCCATGGGCCAGCCAGGTGCGTGGGCCGAGCCAGCCGACGCTGTCGAGATAATCCACGGTGCGCAGGCCGAAACGCTGCAGGCAGAAGTCTTCCTCATCGAGGGTTTCTGCCAAATGCGTGTGCAGGCGCACGTCGAGGTTGTTGGCCAGTTCGGCGCTGGCTTCCATGATTTCCGGCGTGACGGAAAACGGCGAGCAGGGCGCCAGGGCGATCTGGATCTGCGCGCCGTCGCCACGCTGGTGGTATTCGCGGATCAGGCGTTGGCTGTCTTCGAGAATAACTTGGCCTTGTTGCACGGTTTGTTGCGGCGGCAGGCCGCCATCGGCCTCGCCCAGGCTCATGGAACCTCGCGTAAGCATGGCACGCATGCCCAGCTCGCGCACGCTATCGACCTGTACGTCGATGGCATTTTCCAGGCCGTCGGGGAACAGGTAGTGGTGATCGGCTGCCGTGGTACAGCCCGAGAGCAGCAGTTCCGCGAGCGCGACTTTGGAGGCCAGGGCGAGTTTTTCAGGGGTCAAACGCGCCCAAACCGGATACAGGGTTTTCAGCCACGGGAACAACGGCTGATTGACGACCGGCGCCCAGGCGCGTGTCAGGGTTTGATAGAAGTGATGGTGGGTGTTGATCAAACCGGGAAGAATCACGTGCTCGCGGGCGTCGAACACGTGTCCACAAGGTACTGCGGGCTCTTGGCTCCAGCCCAGCACTTCGGTGATCACACCGTCTTGCAGCACCAGGCCACCACGGGCGTCGAGGCCATTGGCAGTGAAAATCGCGAGGGGGTTTTTTAACCAGATACGGGTCGCAGGCATTGGCCGGCTCCTCTGAATGATGGGTTCAGGTTTGCCAGCTCAGTGTTGCCCTGTCTGCTGATCCAGGGTCGCCGGTGAAGGCGAGGTGGCTAGATTACGTGTAGTTCGCGATCTGGTCTAGGTGTAGGAAAGAGCACCCGATCAGTGTGGGAAGAGGCAAGTCGAATCGTCGCATTGCTCGTCCCACCTGTTGATCCGGGGGCCTTACCAGGCAATGGTGTCGCCTTTGTAGTCAACAAAGTGATGGCCGCCCTTGCCTGTGTAGGCATTCACCTGATCCACCAGGCCGCGCACGCTGGTGTCGACATCGATCTGTGCGTTTTCGCCGCCCATGTCGGTCTTCACCCAGCCCGGGTGCAGCGACAGCACGGTGAGTGTGTGGTCGCCCAGCTGGGTGATAAAGCTATTGGTCATGGAGTTGAGTGCGGCCTTGCTGGCCTTGTACAGCGCCAGGTCCGAACCATCGGGAATGGTCACGCTGCCGAGCACTGAGCTCATGAAGGCCAGTACACCGCTGTCTTTGCGGATCTGCCCGACAAACCGCTGGGCCAGGTTGATCGGCGCCACGGCGTTAGTGAAAAACAGCTGGCCGACTTCCGCGAGGGTGGCGTGGCCAGGTTCCTGGTTGGCCGGGCCTTTGACGCCCGCGTTGACGAACAGCAGGTCGAAGGTGCGGTCCTTGAGGCGCTGGCTCAGGGCGATTACGGCTTGCTGATCGTCCATGTCCAGTTTCTCGATCTGTGCCGGGCCAACGGCTTTCAGGGCATCGGCCTTGTTCGGATCGCGCACGGTGGCGGTCACGTCCCAGCCGTCCTCGATCAATTGCTTGACCAGGCCAAGGCCCAGCCCGCGCGAGGCGCCGATGATCAGTGCAGTTTTTGGCGTAGACATGCAGGGCTTCCTTTGAAGTCGCGGTTCAGGAAATTGAGCGAACTACATTAGCGCAGACTTGGCTAAATGGCGCGAAGTCTCATTGGACAAAAAGTGAACAGCGCCCGCAACGCCTTGTGACAGAAGGGTTACAGGCGGATGTGCTCAGGTTATCCACAGGCGGGTGCACAGTAGATGTGGGCAGTTTCAGCGTTCCAGCAGGATACGCCCACGGCTCAGGTCGGCGAGTTGAGTCTGCAGCGTAGCGATGTGTGCTTCGCCCAGTGCAAGCTGTAACTCGACGCCGTTGGCGGTGAAGGTTTCTTCCGTCACCAGCCCGCCCAGTTCGGCAACGCGCAGTTTCACCAGGTTCAATTCGGAAAAACCGCAGGCGCAACTCAGCGGTACGCGGCTGATCAACTCAATGCGGTCGGCAGTCTGCAGGCATTTGTTTGCGCCGCCGCCGTAGGCGCGGGCCAGGCCGCCGGTGCCCAGTTGGATGCCGCCGTACCAGCGGATCACCAGCACCGCGACTTGATCAAACCCCTGGGCTTCGATGGCTGCCAGAATCGGTCGACCGGCAGTACCGCCGGGCTCGCCATCGTCATTGCTGCGGTACTGGTCGGCCAGTTTCCAGGCCCAGCAGTTGTGCGTGGCGTTCAGGTCACTGTGCAGCTCGAAAAACGCCTGGGCGTCTTGCGGGCTGGTGATGGGCGCCGCCAGGGTGATAAAGCGGCTTTTGCGTATTTCTTCACGAAATTCGCAAAGGCCTGTGAGCGTGAAAGGCATAAATCGCTTCGTTTATAGGGCCGGCTTGATGCCACAGCCTTTGAGAATGATGTGGATCAGGTTGGTGCCCGCGTCTTCCATGTCTTGCTTGGTCAGCTTGGTACGCCCGGTGACGCGGCAGATCTGGGTGGCGAAGTCGGCGTAGTGCTGGGTGCTGCCCCACAACAGGAAGATCAGGTGCACGGGGTCGATGGGGTCCATCTTGCCGGCGTCGATCCAGGCCTGGAACACTGCCGCCCGGCCACTGAACCAGGCGCGGTAGTCCTGGCTGAAATATTCGGTGAGGCATTCGCCGCCACTGATGATTTCCATGGCGAAAATTCGCGAGGCTTGCGGGTGGCGCCGGGAAAATTCCATTTTGGTGCGGATGTAGCGGGTGAGCGCCACGGCCGGGTCGTCCTCGGCGGTGAGCGCGTTGAACGTGCTGTCCCACAATTCAAGGATATTGCTCAGCACCGCGATGTACAGGCCGAGTTTGTTGGTGAAGTAATAGTGCAAATTAGCCTTGGGCAGCCCGGCACTCGAGGCAATGGTGTTCATGCTGGTGCCTTTGTAGCCATGGCGCGCGAACTCGTCTTCAGCAGCCTGGAGAATTGCTTGTTCATTCTTTTGCCGAATGCGGCTGGCGGGTTTACCGGCGTGGTTGCTGTGGGCAGGAACTTCGAGGCTCATGGAGGTTTCCGTGCTGATCGATAGAGACGACGTGTGCACAGATAACCCACCCTCAAGCCTCAGACAAGTCCCGATGCAATAAAACCGTCAAAGCGGTTCCAGCGTGTCGCTTTCCGGGGCGTGGTTTGCGGCAATGCGCGCCGCTTTGGCTTCGGGCAATAATAGGCACAACACGATGGCGGTCAGGCCCCCGCTGGTGATGGCTGAGTCGAACAGGTTTTGCACCAAAGGCGGCATCAAATGCAGCAGGTTCGGTTGTGCGGCAATGCCCAGGCCGACGCCAAATGAGGTGGCAATGATCAGCATGCTGCGCCGGTCCAGCGGTGCCTGGGCGAGGATGCGCACACCGGCGGCGGCCACGCTGCCGAACATCACCAGGGTCGCGCCGCCCAATACCGGCTTGGGAATTTGCTGCAGCACGGCGCCAATCAGCGGAAACAGCCCGAGGCAACACAGCACCACGCCGATGTATAAACCGACGTAACGGCTGGCCACGCCGGTGAGTTGAATCACGCCGTTGTTCTGCGCGAAGGTCGTATTCGGAAAGGCGCTGAAAGTGGCCGCGATCATGCAACTGACGCCATCGCCGAGTACGCCGCCTTTGAGCCGGCTTATATAAGACGGGCCGCTGATAGGCTGGCGAGCGATCATACAATTGGCGGTGAGGTCGCCGACGGTTTCGATGCTGCTGATCAGATAAATCAGCGCGATGGGCAGGAAGGCGCTCCAGTCGAAATTGAAACCGAAGCGAAACGGTATCGGCAGGCTGACCAGCGGCAGGTCGGGCAAGGCTTGCGGCACCAGTTTGCCACTGAACCACGCCGCGAGGCTGCCGAGGGCCAGGCCGATGATGATCGCCGAGAGGCGCACCCACGGGGTGTTCGAGCGGTTCAGCAGGATGATGGTCAGCACCACGAACAGACCCAGCGCCAGGTTGGTGGGCGCGCCGAAGTCGGGAGCGTTGAACCCCCCGCCAAGGTCGGTGATGCCCACTTTGATCAGGCTGATACCGATCAAGGTGATGACGATGCCGGTCACCAATGGCGTGATGACTCGACGCAGTTGCCCGATAAACCGGCTCAGCACGATTTGTACGGCCGCGCCGAAGAAGCACACGCCGAAGATCATCGCCATGATGTCCTCCGGGCTACCGCCACGTTGCTTGACCAGGAACCCCGCCGACAACACCGCGCCGAGAAACGCAAAGCTGGTGCCTTGCAGGCAGATCATCCCGGCACCGATGCCAAAAGGTCTACGCGCCTGGATGAACGTTCCTACGCCGGAAACCATCAACGCCATGCTGATCAAGTAGGGCAGGTGAGCGGTGAGGCCAAGGGTGGAGCCGATGATCAGCGGTGGAGTGATGATGCCAACGAAGGCAGCCAGCACATGTTGCAAGGCTGCCAGTAGGGCGGGGATCGGTTTGGGGCGATCGTTGAGGCCGTAGATCAGGTCGCTGGGGCTGGAGGATTCTGGTGGCATGGCGGGCAAACTCGAGACGGACGGTTCTAGGTCCTGGCTCCCTTGCAAAAAGCTGTCCAGTTGCTCAGCTTTTAGCAAAAGGCCCGGCTTAGCGCGTTGCCGCCAAACTCTCGAGAAAGCTTTCCAGCACCAAATGAGGGCGACGCCCCTTGCGCGTGACCGATGCGAGGCTTAAATCGTAAAAGCGTGTAGCCGGTTTCAGCGCACGCAGTCGGCCTTGTTGCACCCAAAGGCTGGCGTAGTGGTCGGGCAAGTAGCCGATATAGCGACCGGTGAGGATCAGGAAAGCCATGCCTTCGCGGTCCGAGGCGCTGGCGGTGCAGTTGAGTGCCTGGTAATGGGCCTGGATCTCGGCAGGCAGACGGAAGGTTGGGGCGATGGCGTCCTGGCTGTCGATACGGGTGTCGTCCAGTTGCTTGTCGTCGGCATAAAACAATGGGTGGCCGACCGCGCAGTAGAGCAGCGAACGCTCGCTGTACAGCGGTTGGTATTCGAGGCCTGACAAGGCGCTGGCCTGAGGCACCACACCGACATGCAGGCGACCGTCGAGTACACCTTGCTCGACTTCGTTGGGGGCGATCATGCGGATCTGGATTTGCACGTCGGGGCCGCGTTCCTTCAATTGCGCCAGGGCATGTGTGATGCGCATATGGGGCAGGGTGACGAGGTTGTCGGTGAGGCCGATGATCAACTCGCCGCGCAAGTGCTGGTGCAGACCGTTCACCTCAGTGCGAAAACTTTCCAGGGCGCTTAATAGCTGCAGGGCCGATTGATACACCTCGCGGCCTTCTTCGGTCAGGGAGAACCCGGCGCGCCCGCGTTGGCACAGCCTTAATCCGAGGCGTTGCTCCAGGTCGCTCATTTGCTGGCTGATGGCCGAGCGGCCGATACCCAGTACGGTTTCCGCCGCCGAGAAACCACCGCACTCCACCACGCTGCGGAAGATGCGCAACAGGCGTATATCGAAGTCGCTGACTTGGGCCAGAGGGTCGGATCGACGGCTGCTCATAGTTTAGTGAAGGCCTGACTGAAGGTTAGAAGAGTTGGATTTCACCGACTTTATCCCCGTGGCAATTTAGCTGCAAGAACGCTTTTCAATCCCGACGCTGCCTTTTGCCTTGCGAGGTTTTGCTGATGAACATGCCCGAAAACGCCCCTTCGTCCCTGGCCAGCCAACTGAAGTTGGATGCTCACTGGATGCCCTACACCGCTAACCGTAACTTCCAGCGTGACCCGCGCCTGATCGTGGCCGCCGAAGGCAGCTGGTTGACCGATGACAAGGGGCGCAAGGTGTACGACTCATTGTCGGGCCTGTGGACGTGCGGCGCCGGGCATACCCGCAAGGAAATCCAGGCAGCTGTATCCAAACAATTGGGCACGCTGGACTACTCCCCAGGCTTCCAATACGGTCATCCGTTGTCATTCCAACTGGCGGAAAAGATTACCGATCTGACCCCAGGCAACCTGAACCACGTGTTCTTCACCGATTCCGGTTCCGAGTGCGCCGATACCGCAGTGAAGATGGTACGTGCTTACTGGCGCCTGAAGGGCCAGGCGACCAAGACCAAAATGATCGGCCGCGCCCGTGGTTATCACGGTGTGAACATTGCCGGTACCAGCCTGGGCGGCGTCAACGGTAACCGTAAGCTGTTTGGTCAAGGCTTGATGGATGTTGACCACCTGCCTCACACCTTGCTGGCGAGCAATGCCTTCTCCCGTGGCATGCCGGAGCAGGGCGGTATCGCCTTGGCCGATGAGCTGCTCAAACTGATCGAGTTGCACGACGCGTCGAATATCGCGGCGGTGTTTGTCGAGCCGATGGCCGGCTCCGCGGGCGTGCTGGTGCCGCCGCAAGGCTATCTCAAACGTCTGCGTGAGATCTGCGACCAGCACAACATCCTGCTGGTGTTCGATGAAGTCATCACCGGTTTCGGCCGTACCGGCTCGATGTTCGGTGCCGACAGCTTTGGCGTGACCCCGGACCTGATGTGCATCGCCAAGCAAGTCACCAACGGCGCGATCCCGATGGGCGCGGTGATTGCCAGCAGCGAGATCTACCAGACCTTCATGAACCAGGCGACGCCGGAATACGCGGTGGAATTCCCCCACGGTTATACCTACTCGGCGCACCCGGTGGCTTGCGCCGCTGGCCTGGCGGCATTGGACCTGTTGCAGAAAGAAAACCTGGTGCAGAGCGTCGCCGAGGTTGCCCCGCACTTTGAGAATGCGCTGCACGGTTTGAAGGGCAGCAAGAACGTGATCGATATTCGCAACTACGGCCTGGCCGGCGCGATCCAGATTGCCCCGCGTGACGGTGATGCCATCGTGCGTCCATTTGAGGCGGGTATGGCCTTGTGGAAAGCCGGTTTCTACGTGCGCTTTGGCGGTGACACCCTGCAGTTCGGGCCAACCTTCAACAGCAAGCCGCAGGACCTGGATCGCCTGTTCGATGCGGTCGGCGAAGTGTTGAACAAGATCGACTGATTTCTCCTTCTATATAGAACAACTTTTCAGGAGCCCTGCATGAGCCTTATCCAGCATTTGATCAACGGCCAGTTGGTCAGTGAGTCCGGTCGCACTGCCGATGTGTATAACCCGTCCACCGGCCAGGTGATTCACCAAGTGCCGTTGGCCAGCCGCGAAACCATTCAACGTGCAATCGACTCGGCCAAGGCGGCCTTCCCGGCCTGGCGCAATACCCCACCGGCCAAGCGCGCTCAGGTGATGTTTCGTTTCAAGCAATTGCTGGAGCAGAACGAAGCACGTATCTCGCAGTTGATCAGCGAAGAGCATGGCAAGACCTTGGAAGACGCTGCGGGCGAATTGAAACGCGGGATCGAGAACGTGGAGTACGCCTGTTCGGCGCCGGAGATTCTCAAGGGCGAATACAGCCGTAACGTGGGGCCGAACATCGATGCGTGGTCGGATTTCCAGCCGTTGGGCGTAGTGGCTGGTATTACCCCGTTCAACTTCCCGGCGATGGTGCCCTTGTGGATGTACCCGCTGGCGATCGTGTGCGGCAACTGTTTCATCCTGAAACCATCGGAGCGTGATCCAAGTTCGACGCTGCTGATTGCACAACTGCTGCAGGAAGCGGGTCTGCCCAAAGGCGTGCTGAGCGTGGTGCACGGTGACAAGGGCGCGGTGGATGCGCTGATCGAAGCGCCGGAAGTCAAGGCGCTGAGCTTTGTAGGGTCGACGCCGATCGCCGAATACATCTACTCCGAAGCGACCAAACGCGGCAAACGCGTGCAGGCACTGGGTGGGGCGAAGAACCACGCAGTGCTGATGCCGGATGCGGATCTGGATAACGCCGTGAGCGCCCTGATGGGCGCGGCGTATGGTTCCTGCGGTGAGCGCTGTATGGCGATCTCGGTTGCCGTTTGCGTGGGTGACCAGGTGGCGGATGCGTTGATTGCCAAGCTGGTGCCGCAGGTCAAGGCCCTGAAGATCGGTGCGGGCACTTCGTGTGGCCTGGATATGGGACCGTTGGTGACTGGCCAGGCACGGGACAAAGTCAGTGGCTATATAGAAGACGGTGTGGCGGCGGGTGCCGAGCTGGTGGTGGACGGTCGTGGCCTGAGTGTTGCCGGGCATGAAGAGGGCTTCTTCCTGGGCGGCAGTCTGTTTGACCGTGTGACCCCTGAGATGCGCATCTATAAAGAAGAGATCTTTGGGCCGGTGTTGTGTGTGGTTCGAGTTGATAGCCTGGAAGCGGCGATGCAACTGATCAACGATCACGAGTATGGCAACGGCACCTGCATCTTCACCCGTGACGGCGAGGCGGCACGCCTGTTCTGTGACGAGATTGAAGTGGGCATGGTCGGTGTTAACGTGCCACTGCCGGTGCCCGTGGCGTATCACAGCTTTGGTGGCTGGAAGCGGTCGTTGTTTGGCGACTTGCATGCCTATGGGCCGGATGGGGTGCGTTTCTATACCCGTCGCAAGGCGATTACCCAGCGTTGGCCGCAACGGGCCAGCCATGAAGCATCGCAATTTGCGTTTCCTAGTTTGTAAGGTGTTGTAATTAAGAGCCGGCCCCTTGGGGCCGGCTTTTGCGTTGTGGGCCTTGTTGATCGATATGACAGAAATATGAAAAAGGT